>DNGI01000470.1 GCA_003486645.1 Cyanobacteria bacterium UBA11370
CTAGGTTTGGTATGGTGTCCGGCAAATCACCCATAATCAAAAGTCTCCCCCTCTCCCTCTCTCCCTCTCTCCCCCTCTCCCCCTCACTCTTTTTTAGGGTTATTCAACCGGACATGATATTAGAACCGTAAACCTCAAGAGGTGATCGCTGTAACTTGCTGCCTTAACCCAGCAAAAACCACTCCCAGTACGAGTAGGAGTCCACCTGCTAAAGTATAGGTCATTCCCAAACCCACTTGCTGACTCACAGGTTGAGTCACAATGGGGGAAAGGAACTGTCCCAGGAAAAAGAAGGTTGTGAGTCCGCCTAAAGCCCGTCCTCGCATTGCATCGGGTACTTCCGAAGATACCCACACATTGAGATTCGGCATTAATAACCCCAATCCCAGACCTGCAATGCCTAAGCCAACTAAAACCAAGCCATAGCTACCTGCTAAACCAATAATCCCATAACCAATTCCCAGAAGTCCAAAGATGATGGGTAAAATACTAACAAAGCTGAGTTTGGCTTTCACTTTACCATATCCGATGGATGCAAAGGCACTAAATAGAGTACAAAATGCGATCGCCATGCCACTTTGTCCGGGAGTTGCATTCGCTAAACTTCGGAGATAAAACGGCAGTTGTACGGGAATCAAGTAAAAGATAATTTGAGTTAATAAGGCAATCCCAAAAACCAGCGTGAGTAACTTGATTGGGACGGGTAAATTAGGATTGCGATCGCTATTTGGGAGAGTTTCTGCTGAGGGTTCAGGATTGATCCGGCGCGGTTCGTAAAGGGATAAAATAATCAACGGCAGCAATAGCCAAGCCAATAGATAAATCAAGAAAGGCAAGCGCCAGTTCGAGTTAGCGAGATAACCTCCACCTGATAGGAAAAGGACTCCTCCCAACCCCATAAACCCGGCTTGTAAACCCATAAAATTTGCACGGGCTTGTCCGACATAATAATCAGCAATTAATGTTGTAGCACTAACCATAATTCCGGCTACAGCAAAACCCAACAAGGCACGCCCAAATAAAATAGTAGGTAGGGAGTTTAAGATAAATCCAGAACTTCCGGCAAAGCCATAGAGTGCAGCGGCAAAAATTAACAACGGTTTGCGCCCCAATCGGTCTACAATCATACCAGCGATGGGCGACCCAATGACAATAAACAAAGCTGGAATCGTTAAAACTAGCCTGACCCAAAGTTCGACGTTTCCAACTGCTGCAAAATAATCCTGCATCGCAGGTAAAGAGGGAGCAATTGTTGCGCCTGCCATCACGGTGAGAGTGCTGACGAGTAGCAGAGTTGCTTTAGTGAGAAGTGAGTTAGGATTTGGCATGGGAACTGTTTAAAAGTTTTGAGTTTTGAGTTTTGTTCGCGTAGCGAGACGATAGTCCGTTTTGAGTTTTGAGTTAATTAGGAGCGAGGGTGATGGTGGATACTCATAGCACACCAGAAGAACCAGAAGAAACTTCATGGCACTGCGTTACCGAACGATGGCGATGCCGTGAGATGGAAAAAAAGTACGGATGGAAGCTACTGAATGTCGAACCCACTTCGGGCACCACCCTTAAATATAAGTGTATTTTTGAAGGTGAAACTAAATTTCCTGGCTATTTGGAGGAGAAAGATTAATGGGACGTAAGTACATTATTTTTAGAGCAGATTGGAGAGAAGAAGAGGGAGCTTCTCAAAGATTACTGGCTCATACGGGGGCTTGTACTGATATTTTATCAGAGCATTTTGACTCTTCTAACCGAGCGATTCCGCAACCCGGTTATCGAGTTCCGGAGTTCCACAATGTACCAGCATTTGATGACCCTGAATTCCCTGGTACGAGTACACATTGGTGTCGCGGCAATTGGCAAGTAGTGCGAGTGGAAGAGTACCCAATGGGAACACCTGAGAGCGAGTTTGAGATGGTGGTTATTTGCTATTGTCAATATGTGCCCATCCAGACTGAATTGAAGCCAATTAAGCGGATGGAATCGCCGCAGTCGGTGACAGAAACGGCTGCGGTTTCCGGGGGATAAGCAAGCGCTTGGAGAGTTCGCTCTCTCCACATTGATGAATCACTCTCTTTCCCTCAATCTTCTGGGCGGCTTGTCACCCTTTTTCACCAATTAAATCCACTCGCTATATAACTCCCCATAGCGGTGAGGTTTAGAACGAAAAGACGGTTCTCAATGTGCCAGTCACAATCGTGCCATTAGCATCTTGGTTAGCAGGATTAGTAATGACTTGAATTAAAGGCGTGACTCGGATATTATTATTAATGGGGAAATTGTAGAACGCTTCAAAATTCGTTTGAGTCGCATCGCCAACAGCACTCTCAATAAACGGCTGACCAACCGCAATTCCGGCGATCGCACGGGGGATCAATACATCTTGGAAAGCAACCCCAGCCATCCAGTAATTCGGGCTAATATCACCCACGGTTGTATCTGGATAAGTGGCATAGCCGTAGCGACCAAATATGCCCAATTGATTACTCAGTGCCAATTCAGCATTAATCCCAAACCCATTAAAATTACTCCCAAATAGCTTACCGCCACCGTACTGAAGCCGAAGCGCAAAGGTTCTATTCGGAGCATATTCTAATTCAAAAAAACCTTGGTAAGGGTCTCCAAATAAACCCCCTTCCGCACCTCCTCCACCTGTTGGAAATAATCGAATATCTTCAGGTCCACCCCCACCGACGAATCGTTGGTTTTCAGGTAGGCTATTCGTCGCGTCCCCGGATACGTATAATGCCCGTAACCGCCAATCTCCCCCGCCGGGATTCCAGTCAACAAAAGCACCCGCACCCCCAGGTCTAGGAAGAAGGATAAAGTTATTCACAAACGCTTGAGTTGAGAAGTCTAGAAAGCTGATATTGGCATAGCGATTTTTGTCTACAAAGTCTGGCGCAACGATAGCGGGTCCAATTGTTACCTTGAGGTCTTCTAATGGAGCAAAAGTATAGTACAATCGAGCCAAACTAAACTTACCGTTCCTGCCTGGAATCGAGAAATCTAAGGTACTACCCAAATTCGGTTCGAGAAAGCCAGCCGCGTTATCATTCAAACCATCGCTACCCGTCACTAAGCGGATTTTCAGTAGGTCGGTTCCCTGAAAACTTGTATTTAAATCCAGACTGGCTCGATAAATGGCGGTGACATTCGGGTCATCCTCGGTAACAGTAGCACCTCTAGGCGCGATGATGCGATCGCCATCAAATTCTCCTCCGTTAGCAGCAAAGATAACCTGACCTGCTAGCTTCGTGGTAGTGGAAAATTGATTTGCCTCTAGTTGGGCTGTCCGATTTTCCAGAGTATCAACCTGACTCCCTAACGCTGCCAATTCTGTGGCAAACTCGTCCTGCAATCGCCGTAAGGTTGTTAAATCCTCCTGACTAACCCGGTCTGTTTCCGTCCCCATTAACTCAGTGATCCGGTTAAGCGCTATATTAAGAGCGGCGGCAAATTCATAGCGGGTCATGGAGCGATTGCCCCGAAACGTACCGTCTGGATAACCTGCAATCACACCATAACGCTCAACCAACGACTGAAGCGCTTGAAATGCCCAGTCTGTAGGTTGCACGTCTGAAAGCTGGCTGACTGAGGTGACTTGCTCGATTAAACTATCCGTTGATACCGACTCTAAATCTGTCTCAAAAGCCGGAGGGCTGACAGTAGGTAGTTCCTGATCTGTAATAACTGGATCGGAATGAACAGCAGTAGATGGAGGGATTTCAGCGAGTCCAGAAGCACTCTGAACAATTACACAGCAGATGCTTATACCTCCAGCAGAGAACCAACAAATCTTTCTCATGCAATTGGTTAAAAAAATTCGTGCTGTAGGTGCAGTGTACAGTAACTTTGGCGATCGCGTGTATCTCTCTTTACTTGATCAAAGTTTCTCAACTGAGATCTTACACCATTGTCAGTAAACCCGAAAACCCGCCCAGAGTTAAAACTCCGGGCTAATAGCTTAAGTCCATTTCAACTCAGATCTTGCACCATTTCTTAATAGGGCGGTTGAAACCGCAGCTATACAAACAAAACCTGCCTATCGCGCTTGCGCTGTGCGTAGCGCACCACGCAGGTTTCAAAACTCTAGTTTTTCCGGCGAGTCCGCGCAGGCGAACTTCGTTTTT
>DNGI01000049.1 GCA_003486645.1 Cyanobacteria bacterium UBA11370
CCCCCTCCCCTCTTACCCCTTACCCAAACTATGATCCAACCCGCTCCTTTTGGGGTGGGTTCTTCATTTAAATTTATTAATTGATTACAATTCATTAAATTTCTTCAGGAACCAATCCAAGTTGAATCCCTCTCTCTCTGTTTCTCAAACTCCCCTAGAAATACCCACTCAGTTTGATGTGTTGGTTGTTGGTGCGGGTGCGGCTGGACTTTATGCAGCGCTGTGTCTGCCAGATACGTTGCGGGTTGGCTTAATTACTAAAGATACCTTATCAACGGGTGCCAGTGACTGGGCGCAGGGTGGAATTGCGGCGGCGATTGACCCCGGAGACTCGCCTGTGTTACATATTGAGGATACGATGCGGGCTGGTGCGGGTCTTTGTGACTTGGAGGCAGTGCAGTTTCTCGTCGAACACGCTTCTGATTGCATTCAGTCTTTAGTAGAAATGGGTGTTGCTTTTGATCGACGCGGCGATCGCTTGGCGTTAACCTTAGAAGCAGCGCATTCCCGTCCCCGCGTTCTCCATGCGGCTGATACAACAGGTCGGGCGGTGGTGAGTACACTGACAGCTTTAGTGTTACGTCGTCAGAATATCACAGTTTTGCAGCAAGCGTTTGCATTATCCCTATGGCTGAATCCCCAAACGGGGCGTTGTCAAGGAATTAGCCTAATTTATAATGCTCAGGTGAGTTGGGTATGGGCTGGTGCAGTGGTACTCGCAACGGGGGGAGGCGGACAGGTATTTGCTCAAACCACGAACCCTGATGTTAGCACAGGGGATGGAGTAGCGATCGCATGGCGTGCGGGGGCTATGGTGCGAGACTTGGAATTTGTCCAATTTCATCCTACGGCTTTAACTAAACCAGGTGCGCCTCACTTTCTAATTAGTGAAGCGGTTCGGGGCGAAGGGGCACATCTCGTTGATACGGAAGGGCGACGCTTTGCGTTTGATTATCACCCATCTGGAGAACTTGCGCCTAGAGATATAGTGAGTCGGGCTATTTTTAGCCACTTACAAAAAACTACACCTGACCCGGCAACAAGTCACGTTTATTTAGACTTACGACCGATTCCTCCTGATAAGATTCGTCATCGATTTCCTAATATTATCAAAGTTTGTCAGCATTGGGGAATAGATGTGTTTCACGAACTGGTTCCTGTCACCCCAGCGGCACATTATTGGATGGGCGGAATTGCCACAGATTTGATGACTCGGACTTCAATTCCGGGTTTATATGCCGTTGGGGAAACCGCGAGTACAGGCGTTCACGGTGCTAACCGTCTTGCTAGTAATTCCCTCTTAGAATGTATCGTTTTTGGCGCTCAATTACATCACATCACCCCTGATCAATTACCCCCCACTCTCCACTCCCCACTCCCCACTCCCCATTTAACTATTCCAGACTGGGAAACGCAAAACAATCAAATAGAAACTATTCGCATTGAGTTAAGGCGGTTGGTGTGGCAGAGTGCTGGGATTTGTCGATCAGCAGAAAGTTTGGAGAAGGCGATCGCGCAAGTTGAAGTGTGGCGAAGGGAATTTGCAACTCTTTCCTTAAGTCAAGAATTAATTAATTTAACGCCTGAAAAAATAATTGGATTTGATTTCCCGGATGCTGAAAGACAATTGCGGATTTGGGGGGAAACGTACAATTTATTAGATGTAGCATACTTAATTCTCAAAAGTGCTGCGTTTCGTACAGAAAGTCGCGGTGGACATTATCGACTGGATTATCCTCAACCTGATCCGAATTGGCAAGTTCATACGTTAGTGCAAGGGAAGCATTGGTGGAAATCGGCAGTAGTTGTTGGTTGTTAGTTGTTGGTTGTTGGTTGTTAGTCATTAAACCTATCTTGGCTGGGGAGAGGGAACTGCTATAGATGAACTTAGATGAAGGCTTTATTTGAGGAATAATTTTCCATCGAAAAGCAGAAATTATGCCCATTCATTGAACTGATTAATCCAGTTTCGCAGTACACCAAGAATTTGCTCCCGTCGCCGTTCAAAGTTAGCCGCAATACTGATAAATAGAATACCCAGGATTAAACCAATTACCCCTTTGGAGAAGGGATAACGGGTACTTAAAACAACCAATTGATAAAATCCAGTTGCTAAAAAAGTAGCTGTACCCACAAACAGAAATGCCCGCACTCGCAACCCCAATCCTACAAAAATTGCAATAATACTGATAATTCCAGGAATCAGTCCAGTTTCTTGATGAGAAAATAAAGCAACTAAACAAATTATGCCACTCCCCAATAAGCGGAGAGAGTGACGAGGTTGTCGCTGCTGAGGCATTCTCAAATCTGGATCGAATTGGGCAATATAAAGTAAGGACAAACCAATCAGGCTAGGATACCACAAGGGATCAGTAAGTTGTTGATTTTCCAGCCAGCGGGCAACCGCCCAATCAATAAAAAGTACACTTAAATAAGTCCAGCGTAAATTAGATTGACGGTGTGCTACCCAAGCATAAAACGCTGCGATCGCTAAGATATTGATATCAGAAATTATCTCACCTTTCAAGCCAATTGTTAGTACGGTTAGCAGTGGAGATACAATAGCGTAACGTTGCCAGGGCGTAACATTCCATCTCCATCGCCACCAGGGAATTTGATAAATGAAAATGGCAAATACACAGGTAAATATGACGCGCCAAGGATCGATTATGCTTAATTGTGTCCATGTTAGACGTGCGTAGATTCCTGTTATCGCTACTTCAATTAATCCTAAATATACCCAGGAATCTGAAGAGGATGAGGGGATGGGGAGAGAGGGGGATGAGGGAATGGGGGGATGAGGTTGATCGCTATTTTTAGTGTTTCTTTGTTTGGGATAACGTCCTTGTAGGAGTGCGTACAAGGCTAACATCCAACTAATAGCAATGCTGGCTAATCTTAATTGAGGAGTTGTGCCGATTGATGTGATAGCGGCTAGTAAGATTAGAACGCTACCAATTCCCCAATGGAAGTGAGCAATAGTGGTAATTTCGGCAATAGTAAAATTGAGGAGATGGGTATGATGGCGTGATTTCCAAAACCAAGCGAATAATCGATAAACGATGGCGATCGCAACCGCGACTAATGCCAGAATAGTAAAGCCATCAGCGGGACTTTCTCCGGATGCCTGTAGCATTTGGTAAATGACTAATTCATACCAGGCAATAGAAATACCCGCAATTCCTAAATAACTAATACCTTTCCATTCAGCATGGCGTTGCCCTACTCCAACTCCAGTTAAGGCAGCACCCAGTATGATAAATCCGGTATAAGGTGTGAAGTAGTCTAACCGCAAACCAATACCAAGTAAGGCGTAAATTAAGGGGAGTATTTCAAGGCTGTTTAATCTAGAAATGGGAAGTGGGGAGTGGGGAGTGGGGAGTGAGGAAGAGGGGCTTTTAGGGCGGTGTGTTCTAGCGGTTTGAGATGGTTTTGTTAGCCACCAATCGGTTAAGAATAGAGTCAGAATGGCTAAGATGATATTAGCGATCGCTAGGGTTAATGTAGAACCATTGAGTAGTAGGATACTCTCAGCAACGGTAATTTCAACTGCCCAACTTATTGCATAAACTCCAGCATCAGTAGGTTGTTCCCAAGAACGATAGAGGATAGCGCTACTTATTAAAATAGATGCTGTTATGTGTTGCCAACTCGCATCGGTAAATTCCTGATAACTTGCCAAGCTGTGAAGGCTTAAGATTAACAATTCAATACTACACAAAGCAATTGCCCAATAATCAGAGGCTTGGGCATATAATGCGGTTAAAGTACCGGGGCGTTGAATTAACAAACGGCGTAATAGCCATAAAATACTAATGGCGATCGCACCCACTAAAAACCAATCCGGTGCAGATAATTTTGGTAATCCGGGAATGCCATCCCAAAGTAGCATTCCCACGTAACTCAAACCAAACCCAATAGTAATTAATGCAGCGGGTAACTCTTTTAAATACCGCGTATTTAACCCCATCAATCCTGTAGCAAAGGCTAAACTAATGAGTCTTACTCCTGGAAAGGAAAATGTGAGGAATTGCACCATAATTAAGGCAAGTACACTCCACCACGATGCCTCATTTCGTCGCGGTTCACCTGTACGACTGGCAACTCCAGTTAGTGTTAAGGGTGTTAATAACCATAAGAGTCCCCATTGTTGAGGAGTAGATGGGGTAGTAAAAGAATACGTGAAGGTTTCATCCCATAGCAAAATATAACTTAATCCTGCAAGAACAAAACCGATATACCAGCAACTGCGATACCAAATTGGGGCGGCAATTAATCGAGTTGGAACTGAAGTTGATCGAACACCTCTTGACTGAGAAGTGGGATGATTTAACCGTTGAGAACTAGGAGAATTTCCCCCACTCCCTACTCCCCACTCTCCTACCATTACCGTTAATAATATCGCTGCCCAGACTGGTTTGCTTAAATTTGGTAACAAGGTATCAATGCTGGAGCATAGGGTGAGTAATCCGATACTATGAGTGAGATAGACTAAACTGACTCTAATTGGAATACGGCGATGAGTGACAATGATTAGAGTGATTGTTGATAGTAAAAGATTAAGCGATCGCGTGATCGGATTGAGTGTACTAATCAGAGTTAACACTACACCTAATCCTAAAATCAACCATTCCCCAAAATAAGCCAATCGTCTAAGCGAAACATCTTGATGTACAGACGTTCCATGGAACCTTTCTTCCGAAGATTTACGATACAACCAATCCGTCACTCCTACCCATAAAATTACATAAGGAAATAGCGTCAAACTCGGTAAAGCATCTGATGAACCCGTGAGTTGAGTAAGAATAGCGATCGCACTTTGTTGTAATGCAGATGGGATTAATCGCCACACTAAAAACAGCGCTTGTAACCCAATCACAAAAATCGCAAATAAATCGATACGCTGCCAAGAATACTGTAACCGTTGACTAAAAAACGATAGACTCAATCCACTAACAGCAGTCGCTTGCCAAGGAAACCCTTCTTGTACCGAAACTAACCAACCAATCAATAACAAACTCCCCCCAATTCCATCCCAAAGTTGGGAACCAAAAGAAGAAGTAGACTCTGGTAAAGTTTCCGGTGGTTTCCCTAATCTGGCTAATAACCAACCACAAATCCCAATCGCAAACCCTAATTCTTCAATGGGTAAATGAACAACAAAAATTCCCCGCGCCAACAGTACCGTTAAAGCATAAATTACAACAGAACTACCCGTCGGTGCATTTGGTAAAATCCGACGTAACGAATCCCTCTCCCCCTCTCTACCCATCCCCGGAAGGCGGCGTTTTGGCAAAAGAATTGCCGTTCCTATCACACCTAAATAAACAGCAACTAATGGAAAGATTGACCAATGCCAGCCCCAATGTAAATAACTTAACCATAAAATGAGTGAAGCGCGAGAGGTGAGACGTGAGGAATCATCTCGCATAGATTGGTTGAGAATAGTAATAGTTGTGAGGGTAAAAGCAGCAACTCCAACAACTACCCATTCCGCCGGATTACGCCACAAGCCAAAACTATCCATTGCCCAAAAATTGACGGGTACAAGCAGGAGAGAAACCAATTGCAATGTTTGAGTGGTTAACTGTAAATTAGGTTGTTTTCCTGTCCAAATACTGATTCCCAAAAAAATTACGGTATATCCCCATAACACCCCATATTGTCCCGCCGGAGGAAAATTTCGCCATTGAGTCGCAGCGAGTACTCCTGACGAAACAACTACTAGGAAAACACCCAAAAAAAGCAACCACCGCACACTTAATTCATCTTGAAACGATTGCCACATTTGTGATGCCAGTGACGGATTAGAAATTGGCACAACAGGTGTCTTAATTTTTCTGGGAGATGCAACTTGAAGAACAGGTGGAGAAGGGGCAACTTCTAGTTGCGGTAAGCGACAGGTTAAATACTGTTGACTTAGCCGTTTGACTTGGGTATGGCTAATTAAACCCAAACTTAACCAGACATCCAAACCTTGTAGTAAGTTGGGTTGAGAGGCTGAAACGGTAAGTTCGATTCTTAAGGGGCGATCAGGTTGAGAAGACATGATTTTAGGAGGGGTTTTTAGGGATTGATTCTGGCTAGATAGCGGTAATCATATTGCTTGTAGTGTCGTAGCTGATGCCAAAATTCTACTGCGTTTAATCTGCCTTGTATGTTAATAAAGGTAAGAAAATTTGGTTATTCCTTGAGTGACAGTCGTGCGATCGCCACTAGATATCAACTCTAATTCCTGTTGTAATCCACTAATATTGGTTATTCCTTGTGACAGTCGTGCGATCGCCACTAGCTATCAATTCTAATTCCTGCCGTAATCTACCACTAAGCTGCCCTTGCATTTAAGAAAGCATATAGTAAGCAGCTAGGATGTGTGTCAGCATTGGGTTTTCCTATTTTGAATGCAAGAATGCAAGAATTTTGAATTGCTTATACCCCAAGCCTACTAGCGACAATTAAGTCCTGTGAATTGGCTAAACTAGAATAAGTTGCTTGAGGAATCAGCTTATGGATGTGGCAACAATTAACTTACCAACTCCTTTTAAATTGAGTATGGATTTAACTGACGAACAATTTTTCGCTCTGTGTCAAAGAAACCGGGATTATCGATTTGAACGGACAACATCAGGAGAATTAGTAATTATGTCACCAACTGGAAGTGAAACAGGAAATTATAATGGCAAACTCACTCAACGGTTATTCAATTGGACGGATACAAATGACTTAGGTATTGCGTTTGATTCTTCCACAGGATTCAAACTCCCCAATGGTGGCGATCGCTCTCCTGATGTATCTTGGGTAAAACGAGAACGTTGGGAAGCCTTAACTTCCGAACAACAAAAGAAATTTGCGCCCATTTGTCCGGATTTTGTAGTTGAGTTACGCTCTGAAACCGATTCCCTTAGCGAGTTACAATTAAAAATGAGGGAATATATTGATAATGGGGCAAGATTGGGTTGGTTAATTGATCGCCAAAATAAGCGTGTCGAAATTTATCGCCCCCAGCAAGAAGTAGAAATTCTTCAATCTCCAACTCATTTATCAGGAGAAGATGTATTGCCGGGATTTATATTAGATTTGAAGGATATTCTCTAACTTAAATTTCTTTAATTCAAACCTCAAAACTTTTCAACTCTAATTCCTGCCGTAATCTACCACTATACCCCAAGCGTACTAGCGACAATTAAGTCCTGTAAATTAGCTAAACTAGAAGAAGTTGCTTGAGGAATCAACCTATGGATGTGGCAACAATTAACTTACCAACTTATTTTAAATTGAGTATCGATTTAACTGACGAACAATTTTTTGATGTATGTCAAAGAAACCGGGATTATCGATTTGAACGGACAAAATCAGGAGAATTAGTAATTATGTCACCAACGGGGAGTGAAACGGGAAATCGAAATATTGAACTAGCCTATCAAGTCCAAGCTTGGAGTCGTCAAAATAAACTAGGCATTGCTTTTGATTCTTCCACAGGATTCAAACTCCCCAATGGTGGCGATCGCTCTCCTGATGTATCTTGGGTAAAACGAGAACGTTGGGAAGCCCTCACTCCCGAACAACAAAAGAAATTTGCGCCCATTTGTCCCGATTTTGTTGTTGAGTTACGCTCTGAAACCGATTCCCTTAACGAGTTACAATTAAAAATGAGGGAATATATTGATAATGGGGCAAGGTTAGGTTGGTTAATTGATCGCAAAAATAAGTGTGTGGAAATTTATCGTCCCCAGCAAGAGGTAGAAGTTCTTCAATCTCCAACTCATTTATCAGGAGAAGATGTATTGCCGGGATTTATATTAGATTTGAAAGATATTCTCTAACTCAAATTTATTTAATCCATAACTCAAAACTTTTATGGTAGAAAATCCAAACTCTGGCACAAAAGTACTCGTCTGCCAGCATCGAAGTTGCCGTAAACAAGGTGCAACCGCCGTATTAGCCGCGTTTCAAACTTTAGTAACTATCGATGTTACAGTTATGGGTAGTGCTTGTTTAGGAGAATGCGGAAATGGTCCAATGGTACTGATCATACCTGAGCAAATTTGGTATAGTCGCGTTCATCCCGATGAAGTATCAGCCGTAGTTGAACGACATCTAAAAGGTGGATATCCTGTAGTGCCTATGCTCTATCCTAAGTATCATCTTAAATCCGTTTAATGTTTGTTGTGTGCCAAACACAAGGAGGATCTTGCATCAATCGCAACAACCTGCCAGTGGTTAAAACCACTGTCTCATAACTAAAGTCGTCTAAAGACGACTAGACTAGAGTTTTATATGAAATATAAAAAAGAATGCTACTAATCATTTTCCCTCTGCCCCCCTGCTTATCCTTCGTAGCAAACATTTAGCTAATTGATATTAGTCCATTGAAACTGATAACTTGTACCATTGTCAGTAAGCTGCAAAACCCGCCGTAGAATTAATTCTACGGCTAATAGCTCAAGTCCATTAAAACTGAGATCTTGCACCATTCTCAACAAAGCGCTACAACCCTTGATTTCTCGTTAACGTAATCACCAAAAACCTAGCTTTTACAGGCTTATTGCGACTGGTGCAAGATGTGAGTTAAAATGGACTCAAATTATGATGCCAGTCAGTTTTAACTGACTTAAGCTATTAGACAGTGGTTTTAACCACTGTCGGGTTATCGCTACTGCTGCAAGTTATCAGTTTCAATGGACTTAACCTATTAGGCAGGGAATTTATTGCCTGACTGATTATGATGCTAATTGAGAAGGCTGCAAGATGTGAGTTTAATTCAAAACCTCACCCCCCTCCCCCCTCACTCCGAATTATCACTATTCAATCAAGCAAACTATCACTCCCTGACATCACTAACGATCCAGCCATTAACGCATCTTGTGGCTTTTGGAATAAGTATCCCTGACCATATTCACAATTAAATGCCCGGAGTTGGACAAGTTGTTCCATTGTTTCTACCCCTTCAGCAATTACTTTCATACCCAAACTATGAGCTAACATAATAATGGTTTGCACAATTTGAAGGGGTAATTCTTTCGTTTGATTCCGGGTGCGATCGCCTACATTTCCTTCTTCATTAAGACCAATACTGCGAATCACAGACTGGTCTATTTTTAACGTATTAATCGGAAATCGATGGAGATAACTGATCGACGAATAACCTGTACCAAAATCATCAATACATACTCCAATTCCTTGGTCTTGCAATTGCTTAAGAGTAGCGGCGGCGGCATCAGGATTTTCTAGTAAGCAGCGTTCTGCAATTTCAAGTTTTAAATGACTTCCATCCAAACCAATTTGGTGCAGAATTTGTTCAATTTGATAGGGGAGTTCGGGGTGTAAAAATTGCTCACTGGAAAGATTGATATAGATACTCAGAGGCAACAAATCTGATTGTTTTTCTTTTCGTTGTCCTGGGAAACCCTCGTTTTGCCACCGCTTCAACTGACGGCAAGCTTCACGCAATATCCACCAACCCATAGGAACAATTAGCCCCATATCTTCTGCCAAAGAAATAAACTCATCCGGATAAACTAAACCCCTAGTCGGATGTTGCCAGCGTAATAACGCCTCGAACCCAATAATTTGATTAGTTGTTAATGATACAATGGGTTGATAGTGGAGTTGGAATTCGTGATTTTCCACAGCACGTCGCAAGTCAGTTTCTAACTGAAGAATGCTAAGAGCGCTTTGGTGCATGGTTAGGTCAAATACTTCATACCGAGTTCGACCTAAAGACTTAGCGCGATATAACGCCGTGTCTGCATCTCGTAATAGATCCTGCGGTCGATCATACTCCGTTATACAAACACCAGGAGTAATTTCTCGACTTAGAACAATTCCAATACTTGCCCCCGTGAATACTTCATGTCCATCCAAATTGAAGGGTGCCATGAGTTCTTGTTGAATTCGTTGAGCAACACAGGTAGCATCCCGCACCTCTTGAATATTCTCCAGTAAGATAGTAAACTCATCTCCACCCAGCCGAGCAACCGTATCTTCTGCCCGCAGACACGCTTCTAACCGACGAGCGATCGCAACCAGTAACTGATCCCCAATCAAGTGCCCTAAACTATCATTCACGACCTTGAAGCGATCCAAATCCAAAAATAGCACCGCAAATCGATAATCCGGATGCCGTTTTGCCCGTTCCACCGCCTGACCCAACCGATCCATAAACAACGCACGATTCGGTAATCCTGTCAAGGAGTCATAAAAGGCTCGTTCATGCAATTGTTCTTTTGCCAGCTTGCGCTCGGTGATATCTTCAACCGTACCTTCATAGTAAAGTAATTCCCCCGTATTCATATCCCGAACCGCACGGGCATTTTCCGCAATCCAAATAATACTCCGATCTTTACGATAAACCTGGGACTCAAAATCGGAGACGGCATCATGTTCTTGCAACAGACGAATAAACTCATTCCGTCGGTGAGGATCAACATAAAGCTGATGCTCAATATCTGTTAGACGTGCCATCAATTCCTCTGGAGTAGAATAGCCATATAACCGTGCCAGGGCAGGATTTGCACTGAGATAATGACCATCTGCGGTAGTTTGAAAAATCCCTTCCAACGCATTCTCAAAAATGCTGCGATATTTCGCTTCCGCTTGTTGCAGCGCTTGTTCTGAACGTTTGCGTTCCGTGATATCCCGTGCTACCCAAACCACGGAATCGTCTAAGCTGGGAGAAATCGTTGCCGCAAACCAAGCTTCCCCATTATTCGTTTGCCAATTATATTCAAAATTGACGGTTTTCCGAGTCGTTATTGCCTGCTGAATGTAACTTAAAAAGGTATCCGCCTGGTGAGGTTCAAAGATCTCATGTAAACGTTTACCAAATAGTTCATCTGGCGGTTTAAGTAACAACTTGGGATCAGGATTAGTGGGTGCAATTTTGAGACAATACCCACGATTATCAAAAACGAAGATCATATCCGTCATGGCAGCAAACAAGGCACGCAATTCTGCTGTGTTACGGGCAGCTTCTTCTGAAATCCACTTATGCTGAGTGATATCGATAATAAAGCCTTCCAGCGCTTGTAAATCTCCAGTTGGGGAGAATACGCCGCGTCCTTGTTCCCAAACCCATTTCTGGCAACCTGTCGCTGTAATAATCCGATAATCTAATTGATAGGGTCGATTCTGCCTGAGCGCGGTTTCAACTTCATACCATACCCGTTCTCGATCGCTGGGATAGATCAGTTCAAGTAAAGAAATCCTCTGATTGTTGATGAAATCCTGGGGATGATAGCCCGTTAGACTAAAGCAGCCCTCACTCACAAACTCCATCGTCCATTTACCATCAGGACAACACCGATACGCCATTCCAGGGAAGTTACCGATCAACGTAGAGAGAGTGCATGAACTCTCTAACAAGGCTGGCTTTTCATAGGTTTCTGTGGGTAGTACACACTTGGGCGGAGGGGAAATAATTCCCAATGTGGTTGTAGCGGCTTCCACTGATATACTTGGCTCAAATACACGACTGTGCCAATTTGCTAAACGTTCCACGGCTGCTCAAGGCTCCAATGAATTTATCTAGAAGTTCCAATTAATCGAGAGACAAGCGATCGCTCAAGCCATCAACTGATAGGAAGTTAAGCCATGCAGTTAACAACAGTTAACAATAGATAGCACCGTAACGGACATTCAAGGGTTCACTGGCAAAGGCGGTTCAGGAATTAGCGCGATCGCTCCTAGGACACTCCCTATGCTAAATCCTGCCCAATTCTAGATCTCTTGCAAAAGTGCTTCCTTCCGAAAGTGGGGGAAAGCGCAAAGGTCAAAAGCAAAAGGATTTTTAAGCGTTTTACCCCTTCCTCCTTCCCCTTTTCCCTCCCTTTATGCCAAAGGTAAGTAATTAAAATTACACTATGGTCAGTTCCTAGAAACAGTTAACTAGACTACATTATGTTGAGAGAGTAGGGAGTGGGGAAAAGATTTTTCTGCGTGCGACTGTACACTGTTGATCAAAACTACTTCAGCTATCCTTGCCTTTAAATTGTATAGTTGATATTCCCCGTTCCCAATTTCTTGTTCCCTTTCGTTGATCACCACCCACGATACTTTCTTAGATGCACAGCAGCTTATTTTAAATGAAGCGAATTGATCAAGCCGCAAAATTTACATGGATGCCGAAGGATTGGATGTTCCCACCTCGACATCTGACTCCCTACTTATTTTTACTCCCTGCCTTAGCCGTTTTGAGCCTAACTGTTTTTTTGCCCGTCTGTCACGCCTTTTACTTAAGTTTTACTCAATACAATCTCATTGATGCACCTCAATGGATCGGCTTGGCTAACTTTAAACGGTTATGGTCAGATCGAGTATTTTTACTTACTTTGGGAAATACGCTGGTCTATCTGATGGGTGTCGTACCCATTTTAGTTATTTTTCCCCTAGGTTTAGCAATTTTGGTCAATCAGAAACTGCGAGGGATGAGTTGGTTTCGTGCCTCGTTTTATACACCTGTGGTTATTTCAATGGTGGTTGCGGGTATTGCTTGGCGGTGGCTTTATGCGGAAAATGGTCTGTTTAATCAGTTACTTGAATATCTGGGTTTTGAGAAGGGTATCCCTTGGTTAACAAGTCCAGATTGGGCAATTTTTAGTGTGATGGCTGTAACCATATGGAAAGGATTGGGTTATTACATGGTCATTTATTTAGCAGGTTTGCAATCCATTCCGGCTGAACTTTATGAAGCCGCCGCGATTGATGGATCGGATGGGTATTGGAAGCATTGGGATATTACTTTACCGTTAATGCGACCCTATTGGGTATTGGTGGCGGTTATTTCGGCGATTTCTGCGACTAAGGTATTTGAAGAAGTTTATATTATGACTCAAGGAGGACCACGTAACAGTTCTAAGACGGTGGTTTACTATCTTTATGAGCAAGCCTTTTCTGATTTAGAAATTAGTTATGCTTGCACGATTGGATTAGTATTATTTTTAGGGATATTAGGCTTGTCGATTTTGAATCTAAAGGTATCCCAAGGACGCGATCGCTTATGAAAATGGGGAGTGGGGAGTGG
>DNGI01000050.1:0-274 GCA_003486645.1 Cyanobacteria bacterium UBA11370
TTATTCAACCGGACATAATATCAATCAGCTCTCATCTTTTTGTAGAAAATGACATAGACAGCCTACTCGATCAAGCCCTCAGCTTGCTTGTCACCCCGTGAAGTCGAACGGTTTAATCTTGTGCTGATGGATATATATTTTGGACAATAAGTACGGGTCTTTGGCTGTATTCTGCTTCTAACTTTCTTTGCACAGTTAAATCCCAGTTTAAATCATAGTCCCTCTCAATGTCAGCAAAAACAAAGGGTCGGAGTACACCCGTTACGACAATCGC
>DNGI01000050.1:510-731 GCA_003486645.1 Cyanobacteria bacterium UBA11370
AGTACACCCGTTACGACAATCGCCTGATCATCCTGGACGGTTTGACCAGTGTTCGGATTCAAAACCAGCAAATCCCTGTTGTCAATCACTCCATCTAGTCCATCCTCATCGAGTCTAAACGCCGTCGGACTGACTATATCTTCGACTTCACCCTTCACGGCAATGGTTTTGTTGTAGTAAGCACTGGGGTTTCTCGTCACTTCACCCACTTCGGGCGCTAG
>DNGI01000050.1:939-1430 GCA_003486645.1 Cyanobacteria bacterium UBA11370
ACTTCACCCACTTCGGGCGCTAGAGCAATTGATTGGGCAATAATTACTGGTTGATCTCTAAATTCTGCCTCTAGCTCTGGCTCCAAGTTCAAATTGAACTCTCTTTCAACATCAGCAACTACAAGCTTGGCAACCTCACCTGTCACTTGAAGGTTTACGTCATCAGGGAGGACAGCGGGCGCTCCTGTAGCATTAATAACCAGAATTTTTTCACTACCAAAAAGTTTGTCATCTCCAATGGTGAAGGAATGAGCACCAACTTTTCTTTCAACTTCGCTTCTTACTGTTACACTCTTACCAAGAAGTGCATTCGTCCTATTAGCAACTTCCTCCGTGGAGACGTTAGTTTTAGCGGTAGGGCCACCTACCCTTTCTGCGGTGTTGGTGGTGCAAGCTGGAAGAAGCATCGCAAGGAATGCCAAGGCAATTGCTGCTCCTTTGGGGTTCCACAACGCTTTGGCATTGTTACGGTGAACATATGCGTAACTGGC
>DNGI01000050.1:1788-7438 GCA_003486645.1 Cyanobacteria bacterium UBA11370
CTACAGCTTTGATTTGAACACTTCTACCTCAAAACCATCAACTATTGGTGTAAGCTTCACTCCCACTAATTCAAAAACACTTGACCATCTCTTTGAATTCTCAGTGCGCCCAAGTTATTGCTTAAAGTCTTCGATTCATTTAACGAAACCTCTAACATTCCTGGTTGGGAAGTGGATGCTGGACTGACATCCAGTAACCCTCCATCTTGGCGAACTGTCGTGATAGTTACAGGAGTTGGCACATCCTGAAGGAGAATTTCTTCTCCAGCTACTAGAAATCGACGTTCGGTGTAGCCGAGTGCTTGATAAGAGATGAAAGCATTTGTGTTATTTTTCAGTTTCACATCGACTTTTCCATCCATAGGCGTAACTATAGCGATCGCGCTACTCCGAGTCTCTGGTAGAGGGGGTTGAATCATACTTGATGGAGGAGGAGCGGGGGTCAACGGTTCAGTGAAAACCTCTCGATCTGTGGTAACTTCCCTGTCAGGAATCCCATCGGTTTGAACGCGCCGTGTCGCCGTATTAGGCGGACATCCTGGAGGAACTAGGCGCGTATTGTTGAAGGGTTCTTCGTAATAAATACCAGGGCAAGGGTTGACCTTGGGAATAGGTGCTGCGGATGCCGCTAAAGGAATTGCTGGTAAACCGATAAGTAAGCTTCCACAGATAGCGCTCACTAACTTAGCTGGTTTTTGGATTTTTGGGTTCTGTTGATTCATAAATACCTCCTAAAAGCATCAACTTTGTTCAACAAGGCTTTTTAATCTAGAAAAGAGAATAGACTGACTAACTGAAGTAATTAGTCATCTCTCTCACAATAAAGTCTGCAACACCTGCAATTTAATTTCTTGGCTTCCACTACTAACTCAAGTTGCTAGTTANNAAGGGGGTATATAGGGCGGATTTTTGTATCACCCCATCCTCCCATTCCCGATTTTCTCAGCAGGCTATCGTCAAAAAACTATTGGTCGTGGTACAACTGTAGAGTTGTAGTAGGCTAGCGTAACGCCTGTTTTAACGCAGTCCTTAAAAAAGGGGAGTGTATGAACAAGAGATTAATTGGTGTACTTCTGGTATTGCTTATAGGAGTCGGCTTGGGAGCGTGTGGTGGCGGTGGTGATGGTGGGGAAACTACACCTACTGAAACTCCAGCCAGTCCCTAGCCTAGCAAGTTAGGGCGGCAATTGCCTTAAACCGTTGCGATCGCAAAAAAATCAAGGATGGGTAGCGATCGCACGATCCCAACCCATAGAAGTATCCATCCTCAACATCAAGCGATATCTAGACATCCTGTCTGGTATCGCATTTTGTTTTTAATTTCATATAAAATGTCTCTACAGCGTTTCAGTTTATAGCTAGTAACTCAAGTTGCTAGTTACCTGATCGGGATGGCTAATGGCTAATGGCTCATTGTTTAAAAGCCTGTCTTCGATTAATGATATAGCCTGTCTTGCATTAGCAATTAGCAATTAGCAATCTCTTGGTTTATAACTAGCAGCTTACGTTACTGCTTCAATTATCCAGACTTCATGGAAAGCAACAACGTCTTCTTTTGATGCAACACTTAAATTCTTGTTGATTTTTAAGAAAAATTCAAGATATAGTTAGATGTTTAGAGACAATTTAAATGTATCAATATAAGGTCTATAGTTAGAGTAATATTTAGCAGGATTACCCCTTGTTTATATCTCAAGATATAAATAATAACTAAACACTCCTTCTTTGCTTAAGATAGAATCTAATCTACTTTTATTGTGTATCCACTCGTTCAAATAACAGCGGCTTGTAATGTTACGCCGATTAATAGCAATTTTAAAAACAGGTTGGCTTGCGGAGCAGCACTCCCACACGCGCTGGCTCATTGTTGGGTCATTTGCAATCATTTTCGTCTTAGATTTTTTCACTCCACCACCTTATGCCTTGGGTTTCCTCTATACCGTACCGATTTTGTTGGCTTCTCGCCTTGATCAGTCGGTGACAGCTCAGGTTAAGGTGATAGCAATAGGCTTAACCCTTCTGAATCTATTTATCCCTAAGACAGAGTGGCACAACTTCGCAACAGTAATAAACCGCTTGCTGATGGCGCTGGCACTTGTAGTCACAGGTTGGCTGAGTGAACGCAATCTGCGTCATGAAGAAGCGATCGCACGGCACAAAGCACAGCTACAGGCTCAAGAGCAGTTAGCTAGTACACGAGAAGATTTTGTCTCAACGTTAACCCATGATCTGAAAACGCCACTCCTCGGAGCAATTGAGACATTGAAATCATTGCAGCAGGAAAAGTACGGTGCAGTAACAGCCGCACAGCAAAAAGTGTTTGCAGCGATTGTTCGGAGTCACGAGAACTCACTTACGCTAATTGAGACGCTGCTAGATGTCTATCGCAACGATACGGAGGGAGTGAGATTAAAACTCGCACCTGTTGAACTGGTGGCTCTCGCTGAGGAAGTGATCCCCACCCTATCAGGTTTAGCCTTAAAGCGCCAGGTGGATGTTGATCTCAATTATGAAAAAATCAACGATCGCGCTCTATCGGTAAATGGGGATGCACTACAACTACGGCGAGTTTTTAGCAACTTGTTGACGAACGCAATTAATAATTGCCCCCGTGGTGGCAAAGTGGAAGTTTTCTTCCAGTCTGACTCTAGCTATCAAGTGGTGAAGATTCTCGATAATGGACGGGGGATTACACCAGATGAACTCCCTCGCTTGTTTGAGCGCTTTTACCAAGGACATAGCGATCGCCAGTCTATGGGGTCTGGGTTGGGGCTATACTTGACGCGACAGATTATTGAAGCTCACGGTGGTACTGTCTGGGGCAAAAATCGTTTCTCCTCAAAAGACGCTACACAGCGATCGCAACGGGGTGCTTCGTTCGGATTCAAATTACCTCTGCATTAGTTCATCCCAATAGGGGTTGAGCTGACAAGAGATTTCTGTGACAGTCTCTATAGTTTTATTCATGTATGCTGCTTTAGCCGCTTGTGTCAGGTAAACATGACCTCGAATGCACTACGGATTTTGCTGGTTGAAGATGACGAACTATTTCGCCTCGGTTTGTCTATGCGATTGCAACAGGAACCGGGATTAGAAGTCGTTGCTGAGGCTGAAGACGGTGAGACAGCTATAGAATTAGCTCTTCAACACCCTGTTGATATTGTGTTACTCGATGTCGGACTGCCGGGAATTGGTGGCATTGAGACTTGTGAACAACTTAAGGAGCAACACCCAGAGCTACCCATCCTAGCTTTAACGTCTCGTTTCCAAAAACCTCTAATTGCTAAGTTAATTGAAATCGGTGTTAAAGGCTACTGCCTCAAGGGAATTAGGGCAGAACTTCTCATCTTAGCGCTGCGTTCTGTGGCAGGGGGAGCTTCCTGGTGGGACGAAACAGCCACTACAGAGATTCAAGCTACTTTCGTACACAGCGCACAACCTGCTTCCACCCCATCAGAGGCTGAAGAATTACCAACAAATCCGCTCACAAGGCGCGAACAGGAGATCTTAGCAATGATTGCAGCCGGACGGAGTAATCAGGAAATTGCAGACCTTCTCTACATTGCTCCTGGTACTGTCAGAGTTCATGTCCATTCCATCTTGAAGAAGTTGGAGGTGCGCGATCGCACTCAAGCCGCCGTCTTAGCCATCCAAAAACAACTCATTCCTCCAGACCTTTTAACAGATTGAAGTCGTGTAGCTAGCCGTGAACTACCCACACTAAGTCGAAGCGACTATAGTGTAGGCTTCTAACATCATGGGGGAATGCCGTCGAGCGGGTACGCTCGCCCGCTTCGCTATCAGAACAGACTTGCGTCCCAACTTTGGTCTTACTTCCCCTCCGTTAGCAGAGACGGCTGTTCCATCCGTCTGTAGCATTCTGATACCTTCTGCTCTAATATTCGTTGCAGCATTACCGTCGCGGTCGTGATGAGTACCACAATGAGGACAAGTCCACTCTCTAACATCAAGTGGCAACTCATTAATCTGGTAATAGCAATTAGAACAGAGTTTAGAACTGGGGAACCAACGGTCAATTTCTACCAGTTTGCCACCTTTTTTCTCTACTTTATAAGCTAAGAAATTGGTGAACATTCCCCATCCAGCATCAGATATTGCCTTAGCTAGATTGTGATTGCGTACCATGCCCTTGACATGAAGATTCTCTACTACGACAACTTGGTTTTCGTTGACGATCTTTCGGGAAAGTTTATGCAGAAAATCTTGGCGTGAGTTGCTAACACGTCCATACACCCTAGCTACCAGTTTTTTATATTTGTTTCTTGAATTACTCCCTTTTTGTTTCTTGGATATCTTTTGCTGTTTGCGTTATAGGTTTTTTTCGTGTTTGGCAAAATGTTGAGGATTGTCATACTTAGATATTTTACCAGTCCCATCGCTGGTAATAGCAAAATGTGTCAAACCTAGGTCAATTCCTATTACTTTACCCTCAGTTGAAGGTTCTGGATTATCACCCGGCGCTCTTAGCGCACAGCGATTATAGCGGGGGACTTCCCGGTGGCTTAGTTAAAAAATTTGTTGAGGAACAGGCACAGACACATCTACGCGATCGCTGGCAATACTTTTTCGCCGAAAACCTCAATGAACGGTTCCTGTTCTAAGTTCACGTTATGCAGGGCAAGTTCACTAAATCCCAGTTCTATATCCTTCTGTAACCACTCGATGTGCTGCTGGGGGTCAGCAGATATCCGCACGGCAGAGTCCATATCCTCCGGTCTGACAAACTGCGCTGCGGCATCAAACTGCTTAGGAGTCCAGAGTTCGGCTAGGGTAACGCTCCTGAAAATATTGGTACGCCACTGCTCGTAAGCTCCTTGTCGTGCTTCTGCCTCGTTGTCGGCGTAGGAGAGTTGCACCTTGAGATACATCGGTTTCCCTTCTCCCCCACCTCGATAAAATGCTTCTACCACCTTTTTAAGTTCTTCAGAAGGGCGAGAGATGGTGTATAGTCCATCTGCCCAGGAGCCAACCCACCCGGCTGTTTCAGCCGTGACAGCAGCTCCAATCATTAGGGGCGGCACTTCCGGTCGAGTGTAGAGTTTTGCCTCTTCAACCCGTACTCGCCCGTAGTGGGTAACTGTTTCTCCAGCCCACAAGGCTCGGATAATGTCGGCACACTCCTTGAGGCGAGCATTCCGTTCAGCCTTGGGAGGCCAGTGTTCTCCTGTAATGCGCTCATTGAGCGCCTCACCGCTTCCGAGTGCCACCCACAAGCGATGGGGAAACATTTCTGCTAGCGTTGCCACGGCTTGAGCAACAATAGCCGGGTGATACCGTTGCCCCGGAGCGCAAACAACCCCGAAGGGGAGGGACGTTGCCTGCATCGCTGCGCCCAGCCATGCCCAAGAGAAGCCGCTTTCCCCTTGGCGATCGCTCCAGGGATGGAAGTGGTCAGAGGATGAGCCAGCCGTGAATCCAGCAAGCTCTGCCGCCTGAACGTATTTTAAAAGAGCGCTCGGCTTGAACTGCTCGTGGGAAGCGTGATAAGCAATCTTGACCATAATGAATCCTTTACTGATGCAGTCGTTGCTGATGAAGATCAGGACTTAATAGAGTGTCACAATAAAATCAACTTGTAGGGTGCGTCAGACCAATTTATTGATCGAGATAATCAGGGTTTGCTCGTCTG
>DNGI01000051.1:0-4455 GCA_003486645.1 Cyanobacteria bacterium UBA11370
CTTGTCCTCCAAGTCTTTCCTATCTACTATCTTTGACCGCAACTTGGTATCATGTCCTGCTGACTACCCCTGATTAAAGCAGATAGGGGGATGGGGAGATGGGGAGATGGGGGAAGTTGTATTGGGGCTAATTAACCGGACATGATATCAAATCTCAATTAGCCTTTGGTGGGTTGTGGCGACTAGTGCCAGATCTCGGCTAATCTACTTTAATTCAGCAGACGTTCCAGCAAAACCGAGTCCGGAGGCAAATTCCTCACCATACCCTTCCTCACCATGTTCATTAATATCCAATCCTTGTTCCTCTTGGAGCGGCTTAACCCGCAACTCCATCGCCAAACTCAGAAGTTTGAGGATTACAAACGTACCAACACCTGCAAAAATGTAAGTCGCAACAACTCCTACAATTTGAGGTACAAGTAAACTGGCATTTCCGAACAGCAATCCATTTTGGCCAAATTCATTAACCGCTTTAGTGGCAAAAACCCCAGTTAGGATAGCGCCTACTGTACCCCCAATGCCGTGGATAAAATAAGTATCCAAAGAGTCGTCAAACTGTATCTTCGCTCTAAAGCTGACCCCAAAGAAACAGCAAGCAGACGTGATTGAACCAATTAAAATCGCCCCAATCGGAACCACAAAACCTGCGGCGGGAGTAATCCCCACCAACCCAGCCAGAAAGCCACTCGCAATCCCTAGTGCAGTCGGTTTCCCTCTAAGCACCCACTCTAAAATAACCCAAGTTAAACCCCCAGCCGCAGGAGCAATAGCTGTAGAAACAAAGGCGACGGTTGCCAAAGCGCCAGAGGATAACGCACTACCCGCATTAAACCCAAACCAGCCAAACCAGAGTAGACCAATTCCGAGTAAAACATAAGGGAGATTATGGGGGGCAGAGGGTTGATCGGGATAGGTTTTGCGTGCCCCAATCAGCCAAACGGCAACCAGTGCAGATACACCAGAGCTAATATGAACCACTGTACCCCCAGCAAAGTCCAACGCGCCCATAGCACCAATCCAACCTTTCCCCCAAACCCAGTGAGCTAAGGGAGAGTAGATAAAGGTAGACCAAAGCAAAACAAACCAGAAATACGCCTTGAAACTCACCCGTTCAACAATTGCCCCCGATATCAAAGCAGGAGTGATGATGGCGAACATCATCTGGTAAATCATAAACACCTGATGGGGAATGGTTCCGGCATAGCCGATTGGGTCAGGTTTGTCAAAGGCAACGCCATTTAAAAACATCCAGTTGAGGCTACCAAAGTACTTTTCAAAGCCTTGGGCAAAGCCATTCTCACCCACACCCGATACCTCGAATGCCAGACTGTAGCCCCACAAAACCCAGGTTACACCCACGATCGCAATCAAAATGAAGCTCATCATCATGGTATTGAGGACGTTGCGCGATCGCACCAGTCCGCCATAGAAAAACGCCAGTCCTGGAGTCATTAACAATACCATAGCGGACGAAACTAACATCCATGCCGTATCACCACTATTGATCGGATTTGCCTCGGCTGCTTGCGCCCAAGCATTGCCCATCATTGGTTCAACCCAAAACCATAAGGTAATCGCACTAATAATCAGAACTTTTTTCAACACTCGCTTTCTTCCTTCAACATCGATTAACGCTAGGAAATGAATCTGATTGCATCAAGTCTTGTAGGAGCAAATCTGTATCAAACACTACAAGGACTGGTGTGTCGATGCTGATGGAAAATCTTTTTTCCAAAAAAATACCCGCCTCCGGTCTAGTGTTTGGATAGACTAGCGGTGACGGGTAGAGGGAGATAGGGGGAGGGGGGATGGGGAGAGGGAGAGGTCGTAACTAGCGGCTAATGTTAGGAACTTCGAGCCATATCACTGGCGCTTCCAGCTAATCCGACACCTGAACTACTCATTACCCCAGTTGGACCAGCTTCTTTGACAAAACCACTGTAAGCTTCCATGCCGTGTTCGCCAATATCCAAGCCTTGCATTTCCTCTTCGGGTGCAACGCGGATACCCAGGGTGTATTTGAGAGCTAACCAGAAGATACTACTCAGAACAACGGTAATCACTCCGACAGAAACAATACCAATCAACTGAGGAATGACTTGGGTTAAGCCACCGTTAAAGAATAACCCCGCTGCTGGTCCGGCTGTGTATAAGGGGGTTTCTCCATGCAAGGGAACATTGGGACCAAGGCTAAATAAACCCACCGATAGGGTTCCCCACACACCGCAAACAAGGTGAACGGAGGTCGCACCAACGGGGTCATCAATTCTAACTCTGTCAAAGAAGGTGACAGCAAAAACAACCAGGATACCCGCGACAATACCAATGATCGCAGAGGAGGGGATATTGATCCAAGCACAGGGAGCTGTTACTGCCACTAAACCTGCTAGGATACCGTTGATAATCATGGAGAGGTCAGGCTTACCGAGATAGAGCCAAGCGGTGATGGTTGCGGCTAGACCCCCAAATGCAGCAGCGGTATTCGTGGTGACGGCAATATGAGCGATCGCATTTGGATCGGCTGCCATTGTGGAACCAGGATTGAACCCAAACCAACCCAGCCAGAGAATTAAGCATCCTAATGTGGCAATGCTCATATTATGACCGGGTAAGGCTGTGACTTGACCATCTTGATATTTACTCAACCGTGGCCCTAGGAACCACGCTCCCATTAACGCCGCCCAACCGCCAACGGAGTGAACCACCGTAGAACCAGCAAAATCCCAGAAGCCTGCTACGGTGTTACCGTCCGCGTCTTTGAAGAGGTTCGCTAGCCAGCCACCGCCCCAAATCCAATGTCCGGTAATGGGATAAGCAACACCAACCAGTAAGAGGCTGAAAATCAAGAAGTCAACGAATTTAATCCGTTCCGCTACAGCACCGGAAACAATTGTTGCCGCTGTTCCAGCAAAAACTAACTGGAAAAAGAACTTCGCCAGTAGCGGTACGCCTGTCCAATTGAGTGAACCGAAAACTCCCTGGTAGGCATCCCCAGTGGCAGGACTGTTATCAGCACCACTCAAAAAGAATCCGGTAGTACCGATAAAAGGATTCCCATCACCGAACATCAAACCAAAACCAATTGCCCAAAATGCGATCGTTGATAGGGCAAAAACAATTAAGTTTTTGGAGAGAACATTAACAGCATTTTTTTGGCGACAAAAGCCCGTTTCTAACATACAAAAGCCAGCGTTCATAAAGAACACTAACATGCCAGCAATCATCACCCACATGGTATCAATGCCTACCTTGAGGCTGGCTAATTGCTCTTCTGTGCTGGGCGGCGCATCTTGAGCAACAGCGGCGTAACCCCCTACCATGAGTATGATTGCGGTTAGGGGCAGACAGGCTTGCCAGCTTGGGGACAAACGACCAATAGCACTACCTAACTGCTGAAATGATCGGGTTATCCTGGCAAATTGGACGTTTTGATTTAAAGAATACCGCTTACTTTGGGCTGACGGTTTTCTTGTGTTGAAAGTTTTCTTGAACGTTCGCCTAGACATCATTTGTGGACTTTCCTTACTTCGAGGGAGACATTTCAACGTTTAGTGAATAAGCTGTCAATCGAGCGATTTGAATTGACAAGTGATACTCAAGTCAAAGGGGGGGAGAATTTTTGCTAATAGAAACAATGGTAGTTATGCATTTGAAATTTTCAAATCTTGATTTTTCTATCCAAAGTTTTCTGTATCATCCTATACGGTTTGCTCGGATATGTAAATGTTTTAGAGCTAGATCTTTAGGCAAGCACGTACAAGACGACTTGGAGCTTTTTGTTTGCAACTATCTTTAGATATACTTTTTTACACGGACACAAACTGAACAGTCGATAGCTAATTGCTAATTGCTAATTGCTAATGGCTAACTAATAGCTGAGTTCTCAGTGAAATAGATTCAGAATTGTTGTAATCAAGTCATTTGAGATAGATAGTCTTGATATCCCAACTTATCTAACAAAACTTGCTTTTCACTCACAGATTTGCCTAAATTCTGGCGATATTGTTGGACTTGTTTTAGTAACTCAGGTTGATGAGCTGCCAAAATTTGTACAGCTAATAAACCTGCATTTTTAGCATTACCAATGGCTACCGTAGCAACCGGAATTCCCGCTGGCATTTGCACAATAGAATAAAGAGAATCAATGCCTTGTAAATGGCGACTCGGAACGGGTACTCCAATCACAGGTAACGGTGTGAGGGATGCTACCATACCGGGTAAATGAGCGGCTCCTCCTGCACCTGCAATGATTACTTTAAGTCCCCTATTGTGGGCTTGTTGAGCATATTGTACCATCCGCTCAGGGGTACGGTGAGCCGAAACAATTGCGACTTCACAGGGAAGATTGAATTCTTCACAGACTGCGATCGCATCTTGCATTGTGGGTAAATCCGAATCACTACCCATAATAATGCTAATTAAGGGGTTGTTGGTCATTGGTTGTTGGTTGTTGGT
>DNGI01000051.1:4703-14147 GCA_003486645.1 Cyanobacteria bacterium UBA11370
TGGTGGTTGGTGGTTGGTGGTTGTTGGGTGTTAGGTGTTGGGTGTTAGGTATTGGGTGTTGGGTGTTGGTTATTATGAATACACTTAATAGAAAGGACGCAGGACTTATGAATCAGTAACGAATGACAAACAACAAACCACAAACCACAAACAACAAACCACAAACAACCAACAACAAATGACTATTATTAACGCACGAGTGCCTGGTTATCAAGGGTTGCAACAAATCGCGGTTAATGCTCAGGGTAAGATTGAAGCGATCGCACCGATGGGAGAGTTTATTCCTAAATTAACCACACTCGATATTACAGGAGATTGGATATCATTGGGGGGTGTCGATTTACAGATTAATGGGGCGCTGGGTTTAGCGTTTCCGGATTTAATTCCAGGAAATGAGGATAGGTTACACCAAATTTGTGAGTTTTTATGGGAGCAGGGGGTTGATGGTTTTTTACCGACTTTGGTGACAACTTCGGTGGGAAAGATTCAGCAGTCCCTTTCGGTTATTGCTGATTTTTTAAGTTTTCAGTCTAATCAGGAGGCGATCGCACAAATCTGGGGTGTGCATTTGGAAGGGCCATTTTTGCATCCGGATAAGCGAGGGGCACATCCTAATGAATATTTATTATCATTGACGCTGGAAAATGTCAAGCGAGTTTTGGGGGATTATGGGGATGTGGTGAAAGTGATGACGCTAGCACCGGAGTTAGACGAGACGGGGGAGGCGATCGCTTATTTGCGGTCGTTGGGGATTACGGTGAGTTTGGGGCATTCTCAAGCAACGGCGGCGGAGGCGGAAGAGGCGTTTGCTTTGGGAGCATCGATGGTGACTCATGGGTTTAATGCGATGCCAGCATTGCACCACCGACAGCCGGGATTATTAGGCGCGGCAATTACTCATCCCAAGGTTCACTGTGGGTTGATTGCTGATGGTCAGCACGTTTGTCCGACGATGATTCAGATTTTACTCCGAGCGAGTGGGTATGAGGATGGGGTATTTTTGGTAAGTGATGCGTTAGCGCCGTTGGGATTATCGGATGGAATTTATCCGTGGGATAGTCGCCAGATTGAGGTGAAAAATGGGACGGCACGGTTAGAGGATGGTACATTAGCGGGAACAACGTTGCCGTTGTTGGTGGGGGTTGAGAATTTGGTGGAATGGGGAATTTGTGGGGTAGAAAATGCGATCGCTTTGGCTACGGAGTCTCCTCGGAAGGCGATGGGTTTGCCGGGAATTGGGGTTGGTTTACGTGGGGATTTGTTGCGTTGGCATTGGGATGAGGGGAGAGGGAAATTGAGTTGGCAACGGATTTTGTAGCGGATGTAACGGATGATTTGTTGGTTAGTTTATGGGTATGTTTTATTGGTCTAAAGGGAAGTGTATCTGTTACATCTGTTACTAATAAGAACTATTGCGATCGCCACGCTAATAGGTGGCAAGCGATCTAAATATCTCTGCACATTAGACCTCTTGCAAAAGTCGATTTTAGCAACGTAAAACTAATACATTGAGGAGTCCAATTTGCTATTTATGCAAGAGGTCTATTCACTAGACCTCTTGCAAAAGTCGATTTTGGCAACGTAAAACTAATACATTGAGGAGTTCGATTTGCCATTTATGCAAGAGGTCTACTCATGAGCGGGAGAAACCGCTCACTGGGGAGATTGACTGGGATGCTAACAGTACGTTTCATACAGACATTGAATTAAGAATTCTATACACTGAAATCTATTTCAGCCGTCTACATCTTTACAAAATTCCCCGACCTCAAGAAGCGTAAGTTCTGGGGGTCAGGGTTGTGGAGTCCGAGCAAGGCTCTATTCAGTGTCGCTCACATATCCGAAGAGGCGGTTAAGCGATATATTGAAACTCACAAGCAACGGGGTTGATGCAGGCTAGCGGAGGTACCTCCGCTAGCCCCGCCTTTCATCCGCGACCACAAGGGTGCGCGGTCTTCTCGGCGGTTCTAATAAAATACTTTTCCCCCACTCCCGGTCTCCCCACTCCCCATTTTTCTCGATAAATCTCAGTTCTACGTGATTTTTATGAAGTGTTGATGAAGTTTACAGCCATTTCACTCATGAAATTCGGCAATGTGGCGTATATCAACACAGGAATCCGAACCCGAAAATAAAGGATACAATCCTAAGCATAACGATCACACTATGCAAACCCTGCCCTTAGCAAAGGAACACATTCCCCTACGGATTCTGCTTGCTGAAGATAATCGGGTAAATCAGAAATTCGCTTTGCTGATGTTACGTAAATTTGGATATCAGGCGGATGTAGCGATTAATGGTGTACAAGTTTTACAAGCGCTGCACCACCAGCCCTATGATGTGGTACTGATGGATATAGAGATGCCGGAAATGGATGGTTTAACGGCCACTCGCCATATCTGTCAAACATGGTCTGCTGGCGATCGCCCTCGGATTATTGCCTTAACAGCTTATGCTCTACAGGAAGATCGAGAAAAATGTTTGGCAGCAGGAATGGATGACTATGTGACTAAACCCATTTGTTGGTCAGAGTTAATTAAGGCATTGCAAAAAGTAGCTCATATCAAGTCCGGTGGCATCGTGGTTGTATAGTTGAAGGTGCTGCTATACAGGTGCGATCGCTACCATGCCCAAGTGTCTCACAATTGAACCTCATTTTGGCTGATTTATTAGTTTTTCTTATCTTCAGGTTTTTAAGGAAACTTGAAAAACTGTATGAAATAATACAAAATTTGAGGCAATAATCAGATTTACAGCTATCCATCACAGAGCGATCACAGAAGTTTTAGGCAGATGACAAAGTAAACCGACTCATAATCGTAGCTGGAATCAGTGGAGCGATCGCATCTCTTGTTTCCTTTTGGTAACTATTTTTTAACAGTGTTAAGTGTCTTAACTGTCTTAATTTTCGATAAAGAAAGTTTTGACATAGGAGTAATCGCATCTCTTGTTTCATTTTGGTAACTATTCTTTAACAGTATTAACTGTCTTAAATGTCTTAAGTGTCTTAATTTTTGATGAAGAGAGTTTTCACATGGAAGTGATTGCATTGTTCCCTAATTCAAACATTGTAAAGTTTTATTTAGAAGGTCTATAATATTGCGAGTGATTATGCTGATAATTATTTTTAGTGATTTGGCATAGCGCTAAACGCTCAGTGACTAGTGATTCATATCATTAGTTCTGATGACTTTACATAGGCTAAAGCCCTCTTAAATTGAGTCCATTCTACTTTTCAAAAAAAGACATGAACCACTACCAGACTTGACAGATGATTCATCTCTGGTCACCGTAAGTTTGCTCATTTAGCAAGCATAGGATTGTGCCGTAGTGCAACTAATCTTTAGTTTTTCAAGAAACTGCCCTGATCATCTTTCTTTAGAGACCCAGCTTGAATCCGCCTGCGTGTCATTACCTTATCTTGGAGGTAAAAATGCAGCTATCAATAGGTCTAAAAGAACTGCTCTATGCTGATTAACGTTGGAAATAAATACGTTTAAATGCTAGATAAATTGGCTACCATCTCTCAGGGAGATAGTAATATTTGTGTGGCCGTTCTGGATGGCCCTGTTGACCGGACTCATCCTTGTTTCCAAGGCGCAGACCTAACGTATCTGCCTAGCTTGGTTAAAAGCGAGGCTCAGATCGATGGCGGTATGTCCATTCACGGAACTCATGTTGCCAGTATTATCTTTGGGCAACCAGGTAGCCCGGTGCAGGGAATCGCTCCCCAATGCAAGGGGATAATTGTCCCAGTCTTCGCCGACGATCGCCTCAAAACTTCCCAGCTAGATTTGGCTAGGGCGATCGAGCAAGCAGTCAATGCCGGTGCCCACATTATCAACCTCAGTGGCGGTCAACTGACCGACTTTGGGGAGGCCGATGGCTGGTTAAAGAATGCCGTTCGTCTGTGCCGAGAGAACAATGTTTTGCTTGTCGCTGCGGCTGGCAACAATAGTTGCGATTGCTTGCACGTACCCGCTGCCTTGCCCTCTGTGCTAGCGGTCGGGGCGATGGATGCTAATGGCAAACCCCTGGACTTTAGCAACTGGGGCGAAGCCTACAAAGACCAAGGCATCCTTGCCCCTGGCAAAGACATCCTGGGGGCTAAACCGGGTGGTGGCACCCACCGCCTGAGTGGGACGAGCCTCGCCGCACCGATTGTCTCAGGTGTAGCAGCTGTGCTGCTGAGTCTTCAGCGGGAGCAGGGAGAAACTCCCGACCCCCACAAAATTCGTCAGATCTTGTTGCAGAGTGCTTTACCCTGCGACGCGGATTTGCCAGAAGACACCAAGCGGTGTCTGGCAGGCAAACTGAATATCCCTGGAGCCATAACGTTAGTAAAAGGAGGAAAGATGGCTGAGGAATTCACATCAGTCAGTGGATCAGAAGTAGAAGCCGCAGGCTGTGGTTGTGGTAGTAGCTTAACCAACGCCAGTGAAGCGATCGCCGCCGACCAACAAGGGCAATCGGCTCCGAGTTTGGTTGCTGCGGCCCCTAACATCGCCGGGGCTGAGGCTGTCCCTAGCAACACTCCCAACTTCCAAAACTTGATGCAATCATTCCCCACCCCTGTAACTCAACAACCAATGATGCCCAACTTAACTGCTAACTCCGTCACCGCCAGCCAAGCTCCCAGCGAACTTCCGGATCTCGGTCAGCTTGTCTATGCCCTGGGAACCCTCGGCTATGACTTCGGGAGCGAAGCTCGTCGGGACTCGTTCAAGCAACTGATGCCACCGTTTGACATAGGGGGAGGGGTGATGGTGCCAGCTAACCCCTACGATGCTCGCCAGATGGTGGACTACCTGGATGCCAATATTTCCGAAGCTCGATCCCTGATCTGGACACTCAACATTGAACTGACTCCAGTGTATGCGATTGATCCCACCGGTCCGTTCGCTGCTGAAGCCTACCGCGCCCTCCACGAACTGCTATCCGGTCAAATCCAACCTGAAGGCGATGTCGAATACGTTGAGCGTGTCAGCATACCGGGCATCTTGACCAAGCGCACGGTCAAACTGTTCTCCGGTCAAGTTATTCCGGTGATTGAACCCCAAAGCACGCGGGGTATCTACGGATGGAAAGTTAATAACCTAGTGAGTGCGGCTTTGGCAGCAGTTCAAACGGAAGCTGGGACTGCTGACGAAGATACGATCCGCAGGACTTTGGATGGTTTCCTCAACCGCATTTACTACGACCTCCGCAACTTGGGCACCACATCCCAAGACCGCGCCCTCAACTTTGCAGTCACCAACGCCTTCCAAGCTGCACAAACCTTCAGTGAAGCGGTTGCCGTTGGTATGGAACTCGACAGCGTTACCGTTGAGAAAAGTCCTTTCTGCCGCATGGATAGCGACTGTTGGGATGTGAAGCTGAAGTTCTTCGACCCTGAAAATAACCGCCGTGCCAAGAAGATTTTCCGCTTCACGATTGATGTGAGCGATTTGATTCCGGTTACCTTGGGCGAAGTTCGTTCCTGGTCTTCACCGTATTAAAGGGCAATACAAGTTGGTTAAGAGTGCAACAACAAAATGCACTCTCGCCAAGACCTCTAGATTTGTTCAGCCTATCTGTACGGAGAATGCTAAATCATGCGACTTCCTATATTATCTCCCCCCGTCAAACGTCCCGATATCATCCAGCCAGCGCTGTGTGTGGATGTGGAAAATGGTCGTCCAGAGGATTTGGTGCATATTCGGATGGATCTCCTCCATGCCGCCAACTATAACGATCCTTCCGCCTATGCCAATCGCAGTTTCAACCAAGTAATGCACTCTAGTGCCAGCCAGGGATGGGGCGGCTTTGCAAGCATGGGACGATCTTATTAATGAGAGCCGCTAATCACCATGTCTCAGCAGACTGAAACGTTATGGCAAATTGGTCAACCCGGTAAAGGGGGTCAGGAGTTTTCCCAGGAAGGCGACTGGCAAGGAGAGTTTACCTACGTTATTGGGTCAGATCAAGACCCGATTAACCAGCCCCAGATGCCATCGTTGCTCGTAGCACCAGGTCGCAAGACGAAACCACGCAGCAAAGGAAAGCAGCTTTTTTCCACCGAAAAATTGAATATCCAGTTCACCCTTACCCAAAACTACGGTGTCGGCGAACTTACACTCTTTTACAACTATTTCGGTTCTGAAGTTGATACCCTTTTCGTGGATGGTGAACCTATCACTGAAATTGTCGGTGTAGGAGCAGGCAAGTTAACCCAAACTCAGATTCCCTTACCAGCCCTTAACGCCGGGACGCATACCTTGACCCTAACCACTGCTGCTGGTTTTGGAGATGGCGCACATCGAATCGATTACCTCAAGCTGGATGGGGTTGTCGCTATCCAGCAATCGCAAACCCCTGTAACACCCCTAACATCCAAGGACAGTATGGCGAAGAAGAATCAAACCACAACAACAGCCTCGGAAGCCACCCCCACACCTGAAGAGAGTACGTCTGAACAGAAAAAGTCCTATGTTCCCACTTCCCAGACCGGGTTGCAAGATTATGGCTACTGGTGTGAATACGTCAAGGAGCGAGCCAAGAATTCAGACAAAGACCCTAAACCCTTCCGGCGTGGTCGCATCTGGGCTTAACCCCTAAGCTGTTGGGCATTCAAATGGGAAAGCGACCCACTGGATCAAAAGCCTTCACTCCCTCTTCCCATCTGCCCCCATTCACATTTAAAAGGTCAGGACTTACGCAAAATCCCTCTTCTGAAGGGGGGGTTGGGGGGTTCGACATGGCTGAACCCTCGAAATTACGTAACGGCTACGTAAGTTCTGAAGGTGTGACAGCGTAGCCTGTCTTGTTATTGTCCACTGAATGACTGACGGTTCGTCCTATGCAATCCACTACACTGCTCCAAATTAAGCCTCATTTTCATGTCGAGGCGATCGAGCCAAAGCAAGTCTACCTCCTCGGCGAACAGAGCAACCACGCCCTCACCGGGCAACTCTACTGCCAAATCGTGCCTCTCCTGAATGGGCAACACACCCTGGAGCAGATTGTCGAAAAACTTGATGGGGAAGTCCCGGCGGAATATATTGACTATGTGCTTGATCGCCTCGCCGAGAAAGGCTATATCACCGAGGTTGCCCCAGAACTATCCCCAGAAGTGGCAGCATTTTGGAGCGAGTTAGGCATTGCCCCCCCCATTGCCGCGCAGGGGCTACAGCAACCCGTGACGCTGACAACGGTGGGCGAGAACATCAGTGAAGTAACTGTTGCGGCTCTCACAACTGCTCTGCGAGACATGGGCATTTCGGTGCAAAACTCCACTGACACCGATGCTCCAGCGGCACTCCATGTCGTCTTAACCGATGACTATTTGCAGCCCGAACTGGCTACTATTAACCAGCAAGCCTTAGAGCTACAGCAAACTTGGTTGCTCGTTAAACCCGTCGGCAGTGTCCTGTGGTTGGGGCCGGTATTTGTTCCAGGAGAGACGGGGTGTTGGGACTGTCTTGCCCATCGGCTGCGGGGCAACCGGGAAGTAGAAGTGTCGGTGTTGCGGCAAAAACAAGCCCAGCAGCAGCGCAATGGTCAGCATGAGCGTGTGGTGGGCTGCCTGCCCACGGCACGGGCAACGCTGCCCTCTACCTTGCAAATGGGGTTACAGTTCGCTGCAACTGAGATTGCCAAGTGGATTGTCAAGCACCACGTCAATGCCACTGCCCCAGGAACAGCACTCTTCCCCACCCTTGACGGCAAGATCATTACCTTCAACCAGACGATCCTGGATTTGAAAAATCATATCTTGATTAAGCGGCCTCAATGTCCGACCTGTGGTGATCCCAAAATTTTGCAGCGGCGGGGATTTGAACCGCTGAAGCTAGAATCGCGCCCTAAGCATTTCACCGCTGATGGTGGGCACCGTGCCACTACTCCAGAGCAGACAGTACAGAAATACCAGCACTTGATTAGTCCGGTGACGGGAGTGGTGACAGAACTGGTGCGAATCACTGACCTAGCTAATCCGTTGGTGCATACCTACCGGGCGGGGCATAGCTTCGGCAGTGCCACGTCGCTGAGGGGGCTACGCAATACCCTAAAACACAAGAGTTCTGGCAAAGGCAAGACTGATAGCCAATCGCGGGCAAGTGGTTTCTGTGAGGCAGTGGAACGTTATTCAGGCATCTTCCAGGGGGACGAACCCCGCAAGCGGGCAACCCTGGCGGAACTGGGAGACTTGGCGATTCATCCAGAGCGGAGTTTGTGCTTTAGCGACGCGCAGTATGCTAACCGGGAAACCCTGAACGAACAGGCAACGGTGGCTCACGATTGGATTCCTCAGCGGTTTGATGCAAGTCAAGTGATTGACTGGACACCGGTGTGGTCGCTAACAGAGCAAAGCCATAAGTATCTACCCACGGCGCTGTGCTACTACCATTACCCCTTGCCCCCAGAACATCGCTTCTGCCGGGGGGATTCTAACGGTAATGCGGCGGGGAACACCCTGGAAGAAGCCATTCTGCAAGGATTTCTGGAACTGGTGGAGCGGGATAGTGTGGCTCTGTGGTGGTACAACCGCTTGAGCCGTCCGGCGGTGGACTTGACGAGCTTTGATGAGCCGTATTTTGTCCAGTTACAGCAGTTCTACCGGGAGAATGACCGCGAGCTGTGGGTGCTGGATTTGACAGCAGACTTGGGAATTCCAGCCTTTGTGGGGGTGTCGAATCGGAAAGGCGGAAGCTCGGAACGACTGATTGTCGGCTTTGGAGCGCACCTCGACCCGACGATTGCTATCCTACGTGCCCTCACTGAGGTGAACCAAATTGGCTTGGAACTGGACAAGGTGCCAGACGAGAACCTGAAGAGCGACGCTACAAATTGGTTGCTGACGGCAACACTGGCGGATCATCCCTATCTCGTTCCGGATGCCACCCAACCCCTCAAAACAGCCCAAGACTACCCCAAGCGTTGGAGTGATGATATTTACACCGATGTCATGACCTGCGTCGATATTGCCCAACAAGCGGGGCTAGAGACTTTGGTGGTGAATCAAACCCGACCGGATATTGGTTTGAATGTAGTCAAGGTGACGGTGCCAGGAATGCGGCATTTTTGGTCGCGGTTTGGGGCAGGGCGGCTCTATGACGTGCCGGTAAAGCTGGGGTGGTTAGATGAACCGCTTGCTGAGGCGCAAATGAACCCCACACCGATGCCATTTTAAGTTTTTTAAAGTTTGCGGGCGACTGGCTTTCGCTACCTGCCAGATATCGCTCCAGTAGGCTTCTTCTCACGAAGAAGGGGCTGACCCACCCCAACGGGTCAATAAACCAAAAACAAAATGAGGACATTACTCATGGATAAAAAGAACATTCTGCCCAACCAAGGCAAACCCGTGATCCGTGGTATCAGTGGCAAACTCCCCACCCACTTGGCTGAACTCTCTGAGGAAGCTCTCGGTGATGCTGGTGTGGGCGCGTCCGTTTGCCCCTGCATCTG
>DNGI01000051.1:14451-28226 GCA_003486645.1 Cyanobacteria bacterium UBA11370
TGCCCCTGCATCTGCTCCTACGATGGAGATGAGTAATCTAGCGTGCCTCAACAGCATGGCGTTTCATCGTCTTTGCCTTGAGACTACACTGAGCTAGATTGCGAGATGGAGATGAGGTTAAAGATCGATAGACAGCAATCAGAATCTTTTCTATAGCGGTTCTCGGTTGGGTGCAGTACATTTTTAACCTCTCTCCAAACCTCTCTCCTTTTAGGAGAGAGGCTTTGATTCTTACTCTCCTTCCTCGTAGGGGAGAGGTTAAGGGTTAGATCTGGATTGGACGAAACTGCAAACCGCTATGGAGCTTGCGTTTTGAGATCTTCTTCATCTTTGTCACACTGATGTACTTTGTCTGTTACGTTAATCCTTGTTGAATCCCCCAAATAAATTCGTGGGGTTCTATAAAAGTCTTCTGCCTTCTGCTTTCTTACTTCTGTCTTCTCAACTGTTACTTAGGAAAAAGACTATGGCTCTGAGTTCTTCACTACAACAAATTAACTTACGAGAGCGTCGTCTTCAGTTTATCCGAACTCATCTAGAGGCTTTTGATGTTGAGCCAACCTTCCCTATCCCTCTTTTTGAAGAGGCAGTTCTTGAGATAGAAGGTTCTTGTGGTATTGAATCTTCTTGCAAGGTTGAAGGTAGCCGACTGCTAGCAGGACGTTTTAATGTTTGTAATGATGTGGAAAAGACTTGGCCAGAATTCCTAACCATTACGTTTAAATTCTTGGATAATATTGGGAATCAGCTAGGTGTACATCTTAATCGTGACTCGTTTGAGCAGTTTGCCGCAGCGCATATTGGCTCTCACAAAATTCACAGTAACACGATCGGGATTAACTTGGGTTCCAAACTTGAAGATTCCAGTGTGATGCTGTACCTCCATCTCGAAAGAGAGACAGATCCTGAAGAATTGGTAAGGACGGCAATCGCTCTCGATGGTGGTTACTACTCAGATGAATTAATACAGGTTTTGATTAGAGATACAATTTGTATCGGCTTTGAACTTTTCTTTGATGGTCGTAGTCATGTGGAGCTTTGTCCTGGTGCTTCAGCCCAGCCTGGAGCATTAGGAAACAGAGGAAATTATCTTATACCCTACCTACAAAAGCACTTTTCATCAAAAGTAAATACTATTTTTATGGGATCACATGGACTTATGGCATCCTTCTCTAAAGCCTATTTCAAGCCCGTCTTATGGTTTTACTTCACAAACACCAAAGAGATATCAAAATATTTTTTATTTAACAGCTTAGGCGATAGGATACATGATTTCTGTCAACACCAAAGTTGCATCACGGATGTTGCTGTGGCTGTTACAGAGCCGGATTTGGAACACAGTCGATTAGAAAATTTTTGTTTCTACTACAATCAACGCGACGAATGTCAACCGTTTCCGGAGTGGATTATGCCGAGTTGAATCTGACCGAACCCTACTGACACAAACCCGTGTCAGTCTCTCCCGCATCCAGTACATTGATTTTTCTTGAAAATGGCTCTAATATTCCGCAATTTCCCTTGACTATCATCCTCAAAGAATCGCGTCCTGAAACTCTATGCTTCAAAATATTCAAAATAATCGTTTCAAAGACCGCCGTCTTCAGTATATCCGAACTCATCAAGAGGCTTTTGATGTTGAGCCAACCTTCCCTCTCTCTCTTTTTGAAGAGTTAATTGTTGAGATAGAAAGTTCTTTATGTGTTACACCCTCTTGCAAAGTTGAAGGTAGCCGACTGCTAGGAGGGCGTTTTGAGGTTTGTCCATTTCAGAAAAAAAGTTGGCCCCAATTGCTAACTCATACGTTCAAGTTCTTGGATAAAATCGAGAATCGGTTAGGTGTACGAATTAATCGTGATTCGTTTGAGCAGTTTGCAGGAGCATATATTGGCTCTGGCAAAATTATGGATAACACGATTGGCGTTCACTTGGGTTCAAAGCTGGAAGATTCCAGCGTGATGATGTATATCCATTTTGACACGGAGCAAGATTGTGAAGAATTAGCAAGGACAGCGATCGCTCTTGATGGTGGTCACTACTCAGATGAATTAACACAGGTTCTGATTAGGGATATGACCGTCATCAGTTTTGAACTTTTCTTCGATGGTCGTAGTCATATGGAGCTAGGCCCTGTTGCTCCAGCACGACCTGGAGAATTAGGAAACAGAGGAAAGTATCTGACCCCCTACATACAAAAATACTTCTCACAGAAAGTGAATTCCATTTTCAGGGAATCATATGCCCTCAAAATATCCTTCTCTAAAGCCTATGCAACGCCAGTTTTAGGGTTTTACTTCAAAAACATAAAAGACATACCAAAATATTTTAGGTTTAATAGCTTAGGTGATAGGATTTTCGGCTTTTATCAAAGTCAAAGCTGTATCCTATATAATGTTGTGGTTGTTACAGAGCCAGAGTTAGAAAACAGTCGATTAGAAAATTTTTATTTGTACTACATTCGATCTGAAGAATGTTAACTGCATCTGGGATTTTGATTTTTCTTGAAAATGACTGTGAATACGAGACCGAAACTTAGAATGGCCTGATGAGTCAAAACGGCTTTTCCCTTTCCCTACTCTTCTTCCAATGCTTGCTGTTGAGTTGAAAATCGTTGAATACGCCTTTGAATATCTTCTAAAAGGCTCTGTACCTCGTTCAAATCACTCTTTAATAAATGCTCTGACAAAATGTTAAAAACTATATCTAGATCGGCAGAATACTTTAACAACAATAAAAGAATATCATTTTCATAAATGCTGGCGCGACTAAATTGTCCTTGACGATAGAGAGATGGCAATGCGTAACACTTTAAAATTAGGAGTCCTATCACTGTTACACAGCGAACTGTTCGGTTCCCGAAGCTCTGCTCTGCTACAAATTCTTGCGATATTTTTCGGAAGAGCTTGTTTTGCGTTAATAATACGTAAACTTGTAACTTCTCAAAGGTGCCACGAAGGAAATCTTTGCTTTCATTCTGGATACCAATCTCTGGTAAAGCATCAAGGTCGGAACGAGCTAGGATCAGGTCAATATCTTGGGTATTGCGACCCTCCACATAGCTGAGTAGAGCTACCCCGCCAACGAGAACATAACGAATCTCTCGTTCAGCAAGCGCGTCAAATAATTGTTCAACAGTCTGAAAAAAATCATAACCGTCTGACATTAAACTCCTCCAATTCTTAACATCAAATAAAATTCCATTTCTGATAATTTCACTGATCGCGGCTGCCATTGACTCACTTACCCAATCATCGTTTCCCATTATCCATGACCATGAGCAATCACCCTTTCGCTGTTTCCCTCCATCCTTTCGTGCAAGTCAAAAGCACCGAAGACCACTACACCCTTCACTCGACGGAATCCGATCCAACCCCTTTACTAACCCTTGCTACAACGCCCGGAATCGGTATGGCTCTCGATCGTCTCAAGGCAGGCAATACCACCACCGCATCTCTCGTGCAAGGGTTAGCCGAGCTTGATGGTCGGGTAGCTGGGGAAGAGTTTGCACTGACGCTACAACAATTGGATGAGCGGGGTTGGCTGAGTTACGCTGTGTTGCCGCTGGCAGTGGCGATCCCGATGGTGTCAACAGCAAAGCTCGACCCGAGTGAATCCGACTGGGTACACAGCAGTGTGGGTCTTGCCCCTTCTGCTTCCCTGCGTCCCCTCGCAGGCATGATGGTACTAGAGTCACCTGACTCACAGTTCCAAGTAAAACTTTTCGACTGGCGAGCGAATGCCCTTCTGGCTCAGCTCGCGGAACCCAAACCTTTAGCAAAACTCACTCCACCGCCACATATTGGGCCGGAAACCGCCTATCAATTCCTCAACCTGCTGCGGGCGGCTGGGTTTCTGACCACCGATCGTGAGCCGCCTTCATTTATAGCCTCTGGCTTAGATGAATCAATGGTAACGTCTGTTGCCAATGCGTCTACGGAAACGGAGGAAGTAGCGGCTCAGTTGAATGAAGTCGATGATGCTCTGACTGCAACTCAATTGCTTGAGGCAGAAATGCTAGGGGACGAAGCTGATGTGGTTGCAACTGAGCCTGAACCTGCTGATGGAGACGCTGCCACACCAACAACTGAAGCCTTAGCATTCTCCACTGATGCCGCAATACAAGCTGGGGAAGCAACGGCTGAAACTACTGAGTTAGATGCTTTAGAAGATCGGCTGATAGAAGTCACAGATACGGATAGTTTAGATGCTCAAGCGGAACCCTATGCTGAAACTGAGCCAGTTGCACTTGTAGCTTCAATCCAAACAACCAACGACGCTGAAGTTGAGAGTTCTGCAACCAAACTATCGCTGGCGCTCCACCCCCATGACCTCGACGATCGCATCCCCGGACTAACTGAACTGCACAACCAAACCCTCGGTGATCCCCGCATCACGATTGTCATTCTAGACGGCGACCCAGACCACACATTGTCCTGCTTTGTCGGAGCCAACGTTTCTAAGGTAGTTCCCTACTGGCACGAACCAGCAGATCCAATCAGCCCAGAAGATTACGCCACCTTCCAAACAATCCGGGACAAGGGGCTGAAGGGCAAAGAGAAAGAAGATGCTCTTAACGCCGTCTTCCCAGAAGACATTAAGAATCGCGTTGAACTTAATGACCATGCCTGCCACGTCACTAGCACTATTGTGGGTCAAGAACACAGTCCTGTTTTCGGCTTGGCTCCCCATTGTCGGGTGATCAATATGACCCATGATGCCCTAGGGAATTATGACGATGTGCTGTCTCCTCTCAATATGGCTCGTGCCTTCGACTTAGCTATAGAGTTGGGTGCCAACATTATCCACTGCGGTTTTTGTCGCCCCACTCAAACCGGGGAAGGGGAGGAACTTCTTGTTCAAGCGATCAAAAAATGTCAAGACAACAATATCTTGATTGTCTCGCCGACGGGGAACAATTCAAACGAAAGCTGGTGTCTGCCTGCCGTGCTGCCAGGAACTTTGGCAGTGGGAGCCGCAAAAGTCGATGGTACACCAGCCCACTTTAGCAACTGGGGGGGCAACAACACAAAAGAAGGTATCCTCGCTCCAGGTGAAGATATTCTAGGAGCGCAACCTTGCACCGAAAAACCCGTGCGCCTGACAGGAACCAGCATGGCTGCCCCTGTGATGACGGGCATTTCCGCGCTACTGATGAGTTTGCAACTGCAAGAAGGTAAACCCGTTGATGCCGAAGCCGTGCGAACGGCACTGCTCAATACTGCGACTCCCTGCGACCCAAAGGTTGTAGAAGAACCAGAACGCTGTCTACGCGGCTTTGTCAATATCCCTGGCGCAATGAAGGTGCTGTTTGGACAACCTTCCGTCACCATTTCCTTTGCAGGCGACCAAGTGACCCGCACTGAACGGGCAGGCTATGCCATCCCTAACGCTACCCCTGCATCAGCAAATAGTCCTGCTCCTATGGCTGCTGTGGCGACAAGTTCGGTTGGCGACTCCGCTGTGGCAATGCCAGCCGCTACCCCAATGGCAGTAGAAGCAGCGGTAACTGCGGCGGCTGACCCGGCTACGGTGGAGGCTAGCACGGCTTTTTCTGGCAACGTTTACGCCCTGGGTACTATTGGTTACGACTTTGGGGATGAAACCCGCCGCGACAGCTTTAAAGAACGGATGGCTCCCGCCGAAGTCAACGGTATCATGGTTCCACCAGACCCCCACGATCCTCGTCAGATGGTCGAGTACCTCGATCGCAACCCTGACGAAAGCCGTTCCCTGATCTGGACTTTGAGCCTTGATGGAGACACAATCTATGCCCTAGAACCAACCGCAGCGTTTTCAACGGAGATATACGAGATGTTTTTGCTCATGTTGGCAGGGCAACTCGAACCAGAAACCAGCGATGATTTTGTGGAACGAATTAGCGTACCCGCCCGACGCACCAACCGCACAGTAGAACTCTTCTCCGGTCAGGTTGTGCCTGTGGTCATGGTACATAACGTGCGGGGAATGTACGGCTGGAAAGTCAATAGCCTGGTGAACTCGGCGATGGCGGCAATCTCGCGTCGGGTGGACGAAGCCCAAGTCCCCTTGGTGCAACAGGCTCTGACGTTCTTCCTCAACCGAGTCTACAACGATCTTCGCAACGTAGGGCAGACTTCGCGCGATCGCGCCCTCAACTTCGCTGCCACCAATATCTTCCAAGCCGCTGTCACCTTTGCCCAAGCGATCGCCGAACGTCGTCAACTCGACACCATTACAGTCGAAAAAAGCCCCTTCTGTCGCATCAACAGTGACTGTTGGGATGTCAAGCTAGAGTTCTACGACCCAGAAAATAGTCGTCGGGGGCGTAAGCTTTTCCGCTTTACCCTTGATGTGAAGCTTCTGATGCCAGTAACTTTGGGTGAGGTGAAGAGCTGGTCATTGCCGTCTCAGGAAAAACGTATCTAAATATGGGAATAGAATTTAACCATTTATATGTTACTCTCGACACAGAAACCCTAGAGTCAATCGCCAAATCAGAATTCATTAGCCGAGAATTCTGCACAATCTCCAGAGATACCGTAAAAACTGATACAGAAAGTTGGACGGGAACTTATCTCAAGGGACAACATACCTGTCTTGAGCTTTTTCCTCCAGGAGGTGCTGACGGGTTGAGGGAAGGTTTTTCCGGTATTGCTTTCAATAGTCAACAAGCAGGACAGATTGATATTGTCAAGGAAAAACTCAGCTCCTTATTAGGCTCCAAAGAAATACTTACTTATTTGCGAGTTCGTCAAACCGAAGATCGAAAAGTCCCCTGGTTTCATTATTTGTCCATCAACCCATTAGAGAGAGAAGCTTTTGCTTCGTGGTTGATGGAATTTCATCAGGATTATTTAGATTATAAAGACATCAAACTTACCAGTGCGGGTTACTTTAACCGTGCTGCTTATCTAAAAAACCTTGGTACTTCCGAAACTTCTTTATTTGACGACATATCAGAAGTTCATCTTGAATTGACTTTATCGGAACACGAGGAGCTAGCATTACTACTTCAAGCTTTTGGCTATGAGTCATCTTGCATAGGAGATATTACTACATATCATTCTGATTGTTTTATTGTACAAGTATGCCAGAAAGTTGCTCCCTGTTATCGAATTCGCCGGGTTGTTTGTACACTCAAGGATCAACCTGATCAGGAAAGAACTTTCACGTTCGGTAAAAATGCACAGTTAAAGGTGGGTAGTTCGTTGGCAATTTGGAAGTTTGGATAATATCATGTCCGGGTAATCGCTTACGATAAAAGAAGTGAGTGTGATTCGGACTGATGCCGAAACGAATTAGTGTAGCCACACATCTGAATCTTGAAGAGCTTTCAAAACAGGTCTAATGTTGTCTGATGTTGAACAAGCTCAATTGTGGCAAGCCTTACAGTCACCACCTCCCGATGGTGAGTTGTGGAATGGTCGTAAGGTAGCCGAGTCGATTAGCGGACTTACTTGTTTTCACTGGTGGCCTCAGACTGCCGCTTAACAGGAAGCGATCGCATCTTTAACTATACAATCACGATACCACCGGACTTGATATCACTCTGACAGCAGAATTTAGAATTCACCGAGTCAGAAGTCAGGAGTAAAACAGGCTTTATCTCTAAAGTTCTGGTATTCCTGGTATTCCGTCCTCCTTGCCGCTGTTTATTATTCTTTACATAGTTATCTTTATTTACGCCTTTACAAAGCTGATCGCAGTCAGTTAAGACAGTTTATGATTAGTAAGGTTGATGAGAAATATTTACAACAGTTTACATAGCTATTCAGTTTAAAAACCATACAGTTTAAAAGTCATCGGATGATACCCAATCGGACTGAACCATCAAAAATGAGACGGCGGCGGGGAGTGATGTTGACTCCTGGGGGGCTAAGGCGGTTGCAAGCGGCAATTCAGGAGGTAGAAATTGCTGAAAATAATGGCGATCGCTTGACCTTTGAACAACTCGGCGATCGCATGAATCTATCTACCAAAACATTGAGTCGATTGTGGTCTCTGAATGCAGGTGTGGATCAAAAGACTCTCAAGCTATGCTTCAGTGCCTTCAATTTGAAATTATCCCAAAACGATTACATCACGTTGAGTGAACCGGACGAGTCTGATGGATCTCAATCCTCTGCACTCAGACTCAACGACGAACTGAAGTACCAGTCTCGAACCTACTCCAGAGTACCGATTACTGAGAAACCACACCCCACACTCGATCTCAGTTTTCCCTACCCGGATGGCCCTGTGCCTTTGGATTCCCCATTTTATATTGAACGTCCTCCTATCGAAGCCCTTGCCTGTCGAGAACTGACTCAACCGGGTGGTGTAATTCGGATTCGCGCCCCCAAACAGATGGGAAAAAGTTCTCTGCTGCTACGATTATTACGCTATACAGAAAGGCAGGACTATTACACAGTCAGTGTAGATTGTAATCAGATTGATTCGAGCTGTTTAAGGGACTTAAATCGGTTTTTACGGGGATTTTGCTGGCGCGTTGCCACAGAGTTGGGATTTGAACCCGACTTAGATGATTACTGGGATGAAGATATTGGCAGCAAATTGAGTTGCAGCTTCTACTTCAAGAACTACCTGTTAGAGGTGATCGATAACCCCGTTGTACTGGTATTGAATGAAGTCGATCGCCTTTTTAAATATCCTCCATTGTCTCAGGACTTTTTTCCCCTGTTGCGATCCTGGTATGAGGAAGCGCGACGAGATGTTAATTTGCAAAAGTTACGGCTTGTGGTAGTTTATTCCACAGAGGAATATGCAGCTTTAGATATTAATGGCTCTCCCTTTAATATCGGTTTGCCCCTTCACCTGCCAGGGTTTACCCCATCCGAGGTGCAGGAATTAGCGAAACGACACGGTTTGAATTGGAGTTTGGGCAACGAAGTAACTGCACTAATGGAACTTGTGGGTGGACATCCTTTCCTGATTCGGCTTGCTCTTTATCATATTTGCACTCAACAACTCTCTCTCAATCAACTCTTACGGGAAGCGATCGCTAATGGTGGAGTTTTTAACAGTCATTTATCTCGCCAGTGGATCACGTTGCAAAAAAATCCTAATTTAGCAGAGGCAATGGCAACGGTTGTATCTACATCATCACGTGTTTCACTTGATCCAATTCAAACCTACAAACTTGAAAGTCAGGGATTAATTCGCCATGAAGATGAACACATTAAACCTCAATGTGAACTCTACCGTGCTTACTTTAAGCAACAATTATCTACGATTGTGGATAATCAAAGACAATTCAAAGATATCATTCGCTAACCCAAGTTGGTTTCTATAAATTTGGACGTTAGTAGAACAGATAATTGCTAAATTGGTATTGCAAATTAATCAAAAAGCAACAAAATTTTAAGACAGTTCAATAACCCATTGAAACAAGCCAAGGAGTGTTAATAACATTAGTCAAAACGATCTGCTTTTGATTGCAATTTAAATAAAATTAAACATGAAATATCAAGTTGGTGGCAGTCTTCGTAGTGATGATCCGACCTACGTGATCCGTCAAGCTGACAATCAGCTTTATAACGCGCTTAAAGCGGGGGAATTTTGCTATCTCTTGAATTCCCGACAGATGGGTAAATCTTCCCTGCTTCAGCGCACCTGCGATCGCTTACAGTCAGAGGGATATGCTTGTGCTTATCTTAATGTCACACAGTTGGGCAGTCATAATACAACCCCATTGCAATGGTACAAAGGGTTCATTAGTGTTCTGTTTGATGGATTGAAACTATCCAACTCTATTAAACTCAAACAGTGGTGGGAGGAACAAAACGAACGTTCTCCCGTGCAACAACTCCATCAATTTGTGCAAGATGTCGTATTGTCTTACATTCAAATAGAACGCATTTTTATCTTTATTGATGAAATTGATAGCCTACTCAGTTTAAGTTTTCCCGTTGATGATTTTTTTGAATGGATTCGTTACTGCTATCAACAGCGCATTCAGAACTCAGATTTCAATCGATTAGGATTTGCCTTGTTTGGGGTTGCAACTCCCTCTAACCTGATCAGTGATCAACGCCGAACACCCTTCAATATTAGCACGGCGATTGAATTAGGAGGGTTTCAACTGCATGAAGTTACACCCTTACTTCAGGGGTTAGAATCCTGTATCAATCAACCCGAAGCTGTATTGCGATCGCTGCTTTATTGGACGAATGGACAACCCTTTCTGACCCAAAAACTTTGTCAACTCGTCGTTCAAACTGCATCCTTAACACCCACTGGAAAAATCACGCTTCCATTGGGGAGGGTATCTTTTTGGGTTGAACAATTAGTGCGATCGTGCATTATTCACGACTGGGTATCTCAGGATGAACCTGAACACTTACGCACCCTTTGCGATCGGCTATTTTTTGATCAACAAAAAGCCGGACGACTATTACGAATTTATCAGCAGGTGTTACAACGAGAAGAAGGAGTAAAAATCAATAATTCTCCTGACGAAGCAGAACTGTTGCTATCCGGATTAGTTGAAAAACAGAATGGTTTTCTTCAAGTTAAAAATCCCATCTATCAAACTATTTTTAATCGTGAATGGATAGCCAATCAATTAAATAATCTCTACCCTTACTCAAAAATTCGGACATACTCTTATTCCTCATTCCTGCTCCTGATCTTGGTGAATTTCACTGCATAATTCATAGAAACTTGTGGTTGGTGCTTTAGTAAACAAATGAGCCATTTCTTTCAAAATAGTTTCATAAACCTCATTATGCTCATTAGCTTCCATATCTTCTCTGCTTTCCCAAAAAATAATAGCAATCCCTTTATCAGTTCCTGGTTCTCGCAGTAAATACGCTCCTTTAAAACCGTGGCGGTAAGTTGATACAGCTTTTTCATACAGTTGTTGAGCTTCTTCAAACTTATTGGGTTTAAATTCCCCAATTGCAACATAAGCAAATTTATGCTTGAGAAAGTCTAGAAATTCTGTCATAGTTCCTCGTTAAAGTTGTTAGTTGTTGGTTGTTGGTTGTTAGTTGTTAGTTGTTGGTTGTTGGTTGTTTGTAAGGGGTTGGTTAGAAAATAAGGGACAACGGACAATGAACAATGAACAAATCACCAATAACTTATAGTGCCATTAATGCAGTAACTTTGTGTAATAACTGGACAGGTTCTATCGGTTTGGATAAGTAATCATCAACAATCGCACTCAAATCTTGCTTTTCACTTGGGGATAGATCAGGGGTCGTTAAAGCCAAGACTTTAATTTGTGCGGTGGTGGGTGAGTTGTGGAGAGAGTGGCTAATCTCATAACCATCCATCGTCGGTAAATGCCAGTCAACAATCACAGCATCCGGTTCCAGGAGTTCAATTTGCTGAAGAGCAGCAGACCCATCAATCAACCACACAACATGATAGCCTGCGGCGGTCAGAATTTCACAAATTGCTGTCGCTGTTGCTTCATGGTTGTCCACTAAGACGATACTTCCTTGAGGTTGGGGATTTTCTCCTTGGGGTATCTCCGATTTTGTCGATACATCTGGGATTAAGGATTGGAGAGGCAATCCAACGGTAAATATCGAACCTTCACCAACACTTGATTCAACATCAATTGTACCCCCATGAAGTTCTACAAGCTGTTTAGTCAAGGCTAAACCCAAACCCGTCCCTTCATATCGGCGATGGTAGGTTGTCTCTAACTGCTGAAACTTTTGAAACAGTAAGGGTAAATGTTCGTCAGCAATACCAATACCCGTGTCTTCAATTTGAAAGATTGCTAGATTTTGTTCTCGCCAAACTCGTAATGTTACCTTCCCATCTTCAGGCGTAAATTTAATCGCATTGCCTAATAAATTAAAAAGAATTTGTTTAACTCGACGTTGATCAGCACGGAAGCGATCGTGCTGAGGTTTAATTCGGAAATCCATCTCTAATTCTATGTTTCGGACCGTTGCTTTTTCCTGCAAACTTCTTAGTGTTTGGTGGCTTAATTTAGCTAACGAAAATTCGGTAATATTTAAAACCGCTTTCCCGGCTTCGACTTGAGACAAATCTAGAATATCATTGATTAGATCTAATAAGTGTTCCCCATTTTCCTGAATCATTTTTAAATATTGCCGCTGCTTGTCGAGTGGGATAATGGGTGTTCCTCCCTCATTAAACGACCAACGTAATAGCGTTGCGGATAGTCCAATTACGCAAGTCAGCGGTGTTCGCAATTCATGACTCATTGTAGCTAGAAATTCACCCTTGGCTCGATTAGCGGCTTGAGTCGCTTGTAGCGCATCTCGAAGTTCTTGAGTTCGTTCAATCACTCGCTCTTCTAAAGTAGTTTTTTGGTGTTGGAGTTGGGCATATAATTGAGCTTGGTAAATGGCGACAGCGAGATGTTCTGCAATCTGTTTTAGAAATACTTTTTCCTTTTCATGCCATCGACGGGGTTTGAAACATTCATGAGCAATGAGTAGTCCCCATAAAGTATTTTGAACGATAATAGGTGCAACTAATTTAGCGCGGATTTGAGTCCGTCGCAGCAATTTTAATAAACAAGAAGAATCGGCATAAGTAACTTCCACATCTTCAACAGCAACGGTTAGTCCTTGGTGGTATTTTTCTCGACAGTTGGGAACATGAGTGGAACAGTTTTGTTCTTCAATTAGATTTAGCACGGAAAGGATTTGATTGGAAGATCTCGCTTCATAGGTAACACAACCCCAATCTAATTGTTCGGATGTAGGCAAATTCTTTATTTTCTTGTTGTTTCTTTTGTTGGTTTGCCCCTTTGTTTTATTTTTACCGGTCTTAACCGTTTGGATTTCTGTTAAGGACGTGTTGGATTGAGTAAGAGGAATTGGATAATTAAAATCAAATTGATAGATAGCTAACCGATCCACTTGAAGAAAATGGCGGACTTGCTCGACAGCAGTCGCTAGAATAATAGGTAACTCTAAGCTTTGACGGATCTGAGTCGTGACTTGATTGAGGAGTCGTTCCTGTTCAATTTGTTGCTGTAGCGCCTGGTGTATGGGTTGACAAACTGAAACGCAATGATGAAGGGGGTTAGAATTTACGGATGTATTAGAGGGAGTGTCGGTAGTCAGAATTTCTATCAACGAGAGGGTAAATTCTGTTTGAATTGCCCCATCATTGGGTTGTGCGGAGGTTTGAACGATATTGAGGAGATGTAGAATAATGGGATGGTTTTCTAAGTGTTGAGTAAGTTGGATCACAAACGAGGCGATCGCATCAGCTTCAAAGGTTAACTCTACTTGATACAGTCTTGAATCGTCAGCCTCAAACCCCAACTCATCCGATTCTAGAGGTATTGCCCATACAAGTACTTTAAACGGTTGAGACACCAAAACAGTAAACTTTTGTACCGGATCTTCCACACCCATCGGTACAATTGGTAAGTCATCCGATTTCAACACTACAGCCTCTTCCTTTATAGTGGACTGCATCTGCTGCAATAGTGTTTGCAACCGTTCAAACATTGTCAAGGACAATGTTCGGCTGAATCGTGAATTACCCCATATCGGCATGACTTTGGTCTATTGTGAGAAAGTGACAGCGCTTCACTATCAAGTTCAGTGTTACCCCAACCTCGTTTTTAAGGCTATTTTGATACTATCTAAGACGCTGCTCCCTTATACCATTTTGGATTTTAGATTTTGGATTTTAGATTGGGGAAGATTTACTCTGTCAGAGTTTCGGCAACTCGTGTGTAACATTTCTTTTTTAAATTGGGATAAGTTGTGATATAGCATTTCTCAAATAGGTGAAACACCTTTAAATTTCTTCCCCACTCCCCATCCCCCAATCTCCCCATCTCCCCACTCCCCACT
>DNGI01000474.1 GCA_003486645.1 Cyanobacteria bacterium UBA11370
TGCCACATCCGCTACAAAATCCGCTGCCACCAATGATTTACCCGATTTAATCATGATTGATGGCGGGAAGGGACAACTATCTGCCGTTGTTGCCGTCTTACAAGATATGAACTTATTGGAAGATTTGCGGGTTGTAAGTTTAGCCAAGCAACGGGAAGAAATTTTTCTACCCGGTGAATCTTTCCCATTACCAACTGATCCAGAACAACCGGGGGTACAATTATTACGGCGTTTGCGGGATGAAGCACATCGATTTGCGGTTAGTTTCCATCGACAACAAAGCAGTGACAAATTGCGTCGTTCCCGTTTAGATGAAATTCCTGGATTAGGATTTCAGCGGCAAAAACAACTCTTGGCACATTTCCGTTCTATCGATTATATTCGAGAAGCATCAGTACAGCAGTTAACTGAAGTTCCGGGAATTGGTTCCCATTTAGCACAAGAAATTTACAACTATTTTCATCCATGAACGTAAACCCAAAAGCAGTTCAACGGTTCGGTAGGGTGCTGCTATTGGTTTTAATTGTTTTTGAATTATTTCTCGTTGTAATCTATTTAACAGGGGTAGTTCTTACAGGTAAGGCTTATCCTCTGTTTGATATGGATGGACAAATGACTCTTTCATCCCTATTACAAGCTTTGCAACTCTTGTTAATTGGTATTATTGCTCTTAGTCTTTTTATTTTCGGTCGTCACTCTCATTATCCTCCATCCCGATTCTTTTCGTTCACTGTAGCGTTTTTATTTACTTATGCCTCGGTTGATGAAGTATTTAAAGTTCATCTTCAGCTTCATCATCTACTTGATACACCCCATAATAAAGACTGGATGCCCTTGTATCTAGCAATTGGGATTAGTACTTTAGTAGTCTTTCACCGAGATTTTATTAGAATTTGGCATTTCCATCGAAAAGTTATAGAATTTGTGGCGCTGGGGATGGGTATATTTATTCTGGGAGGGTTTGGTGGAGAAGTTTTTAAATCTCAATTATTACACCTCGGATTGACCCAAACTTATCACTCCAGCCAGTTTACAATTGTGCTGGTTGAAGCCTTAAGAGTAGCGGTTGAAGAGTTTTCGGAATTAATCGGAGAAAGTCTCACCCTTTATGGTCTTTGCTTATTTATGGCGAAGCGACTCGAAAAAAATGCGGAGAGTGCGATCGCAAAACCCTAAAATTCCAAACCTTCTTTCCTAACTCCCAATACGGCTTGGTTAAGGGGGAAAGGGAAAACGAAAAGACCAATTGCCTTATTGTCTTTTCACCTTTACCCCACTCTCCATCAATTCCTCCATTAATTCTCTGATTCTTCAGTTGGAAAAGCACCAGGTCGTACATTCAATGCCTTTGTTTTACCCTGGCGAGTAATATAAATTTCTAAGTCTCGACCAACCGTACTTGCTTCTACCCGTTGCTGGACATCTGCTGCCGTTTTAACCTGTTTCCCACCCACTTTTTCGATAATATCTCCGGGTTGAAGACCTGCTTGTTGAGCCGGAGAATTAGGCATAACCTTGATAATTAAAACCCCCTTATCTTCAGTAACTTTCAAATTACTCTGCTCATCTTCATTAATTTCTTTCTTTAAATCCGGTGTCAATGTCACCATCTGAATACCCAGATACGGATGTTCAACCCGACCCTTATCAAAGAGTTGATTCGCAATCCGTTGTGCCGTTTCAATCGGAATAGCAAAACCCAATCCTTGAGCATTCGCACGAATAGCGGTATTAATACCAATCACTTCCCCACTGGCATTTAACAGTGGACCGCCTGAATTGCCGGGGTTAATTGCCGCATCAGTTTGAATAAAACTAACTCGTTTTTCAGGAACTCCTACTTGAGAACTGGAACGATCCAATGCACTAATAATCCCAACCGTTACTGTATTATCTAAACCCAACGGATTACCAATTGCGATCGCCCATTCTCCAGGAATCAACGTCTCAGCTTTTCCGAAGCGGACAGTCGGTAAACCTGTGGCATCAATTTTAACCACAGCAACATCCGTAATCGGGTCTACACCCACAACCTGACCGTCAAAGGTACGACCATCCTTGAGCGTAACTTTTACTCGGTCAATCCCATCGACAACATGGGCATTCGTAATCATTCGCCCATCTGAACTAATAATAAATCCAGAGCCAGTACCCCGCTCAATATGTTCCTCTGGTGTTGGCATTTCTTCGCCAAAAAAGCGCCGGAAAAATGGATTTTTAAACGGTTCGGGAATTTCACTTGCTACCTGACGCGCCGCATCAATTCTTACTACTGCTGGCCCGACTTGCTCAACGGCTTGAGCAATAAAATTAAGATTTTTATCCGTAGGGCGACTTGGGGGTCTAGAAGAAAAGCCTTCTAATGCTGCTGGCACAACCTCCGGTGGTCTTACCGCCTGCTGTTCAGCCATGAGATATCGACTCCCTAACACTCCTGCCCCAGCACCTAAGCCTAGCAAAGCGAGATAAACGGTTAGCTGCTTCAAGGATAAACTCATGGTCTTACCAACCTAATAATAATTGCGTGCAGGTGACTCTTTGCTGAGTTGCTGCCTTAATTGTACAACTTCCGCCAGAAAGAATGAGGGATGAAGACCTACAACAGAATTCAGAAGTCAAGAGTCAGACTTGAGAAGTAGAAAAGGCGTTATCTCTATCAAGAAGAAAACTTCTACTCCCCACTCCCCACTCCCCACTCCCCACTCCCCACTCCCCACTCTTCAAGCAAGCATAAATCCACGAGAGCGGTTGTGTTGTCGAATGGGAATTTCAATCACAAACTCTGTTCCTTGTCCCGGTGCAGAAATACAGTTGATACATCCACCGTGTTTTTCAACCACAATCTGATAGCTAATCGACAAGCCCAGTCCCGTACCTTTCCCAACAGGTTTGGTTGTAAAAAACGGATCGAATAAACGCTGCCGCACAGTCTCAGTCATGCCAGAACCGTTGTCAGCAATTCGGATCACGGCGTAAGGTGTGAGAGATGACGATTGAGAACTATTCTCCAAACTTTTCACTTCTTTAATATCAGTATGAATCACAATGGTAGGAGAGGATAGGGGTACTTTTCCATTAGAATTTCCTAATTGGGAATTCAGCATTCTCGGTTCTTCTAGAGCATCAATCGCATTACTCAGAAGATTCATAAAGACCTGGTTAAGTTGTCCTGGATAGCATTCTACTAAAGGCAAGTCGCCGTATTGCTTAACAACTTTAATTTCTGAATAGACAGGTGTTGCTTTGAGCTGATTTTGCAAAATGAGGAGCGTATTATCTATTCCTTCGTGCAGATCAACGGATTTCATTTCGGCTTGATCCAAACGCGAGAAGTTCCGCAGCGATAGCACCAAGTTACGAATGCGATCGGCTCCCAACTTCATAGAACTAATTAGTTTGGGAAGGTCATTTTTAACAAAATCGAGGTCAATCTCCTGTGCGGCTGAGTGAATTTCTGAGACGGGTTGGGGATAATGCTGCTCATAAAGGCACAGCAGGTGCATAATGTCCTGAACATATTGAGACGCGTAAGCAATATTGCCGTAAATAAAATTAATCGGATTATTAATTTCGTGAGCTACACCCGCTACTAGTTGCCCCAGAGACGACATTTTTTCAGTTTGAATGAGCTGGCTTTGGTAGGAATGCAATTTCTGGAGAGTGCGTGTCAGTTCATCCGCTTGTTGTTTTAATTTAGCTTCACTTTGACGCAATGCTGCTTCTACGCGCTGGCGCTCTAAAATATCTTGTTTGAGTTGTAAATTAGTTTGCGTCAACTCAGCCGTTCGTTGCTCAACTTGTACTTTCAAGTAATCGTGCGCTTTCAACAACTCTAATTCAGCTCGCTGGCGTTCAACAATCTCATGGCACAATTGTTCATTGGTTTGTTTTAATTCACCCGTTCGAGCTTCAACCATTTGTTGCAATAGCTCAATTACACCGTACATTTCTGCTGGGTTTAGAACTTGTAGCAAGCTAGTTTGAGAAACAATCCCGACTAACTCTCCCTGATTACCCGTAACCACTAAACGTCGGACGCGACGGCGTTGCATTTCTTCATGAGCTAACCACAACGAATCAGAGGGATGAAGAGAAAATAGCGGTGTACTCATCACATCTTCAGCCAGCATTCGGGACAAATT
>DNGI01000458.1 GCA_003486645.1 Cyanobacteria bacterium UBA11370
AAACAACAAAAAACAAACAACAACTAACTAAACGATATTTCTAGCTGCTTGTGCAATAACAGTCGCTAACGCCTCCGGTGCATCAATAGGAAGATTATGTCCTCCAGATAAGGTTATTCGATTAGCTTGTGACATCACTGCTTCTTGTAACGCTAAATCCTCTGGTTTATTGAAATTGCTATTATCTCCATAAACTAAGGTAATAGGTGCTTGAATTTGACGGACAATTTGAGTATATCTAGTTCGATTGAAAACAGTTCCACTAAAACCAAGTCCCGTGCGAATTTGCAACCGAGAATCCCACCGCCAGCGTACACCCCCATCACAGGGTTCAGTCAGTCGCGTTGCAGTTTTTAACGCTAATTCTTCTGACATTAAAGGAGTCCATTGACGCAAGCGTTCAGCGGCAATTTTTACATCAGTCAAGATCGGATGTTGGGGAGGTGAAGCCAAATAATCTAAATGAGTTGCTAACTGAGTCGCCACTTCCTCATCATTCACCTCCGCAGGTAAAACGGGTTCAACTAACACCAATTGCTTTACTTTATCAGGTCGTAAACTAGCAAAGGTAGCCGCAACCGCAGAACCCATGGAATGACCCATTAAGATAAAAGGTTGATTGGTAAGTTCGGGTACAATTGCATCCAAATCTCCCAAATAATCTAATAGTTGATAAGAACCGCCCATTAACGCATGATCAGAACGTCCATGTCCGCGTTGGTCTGGTGCTACTACACGATACCCTAAGTTTACCAGAGAATTAGCAACTCCTTCCCAAGCCGCGCCATGTTCTAAAATACCGTGTACGCAAAGAATTAGTGGTGCTATTTCTGAACCCCAACTACACAAACAAAGATTTAAACCGCGCACATTGAGGTAAGACTCCTGCATTTTTTTGGGAGTGGGGAGTGGGTAGTGGAGAGTGGGGAGTGGGGTAAGGTTTGTTGAAGAATTTTCGGTTTCCTTTTCTCCGTTCTGCTTTTCTAAAGGCAGTTCATACTGCAACTCTACAGCAATTTGTTTGGCTGCTTCACCTAGCAGTTGCGGTAGTTTTATTTGTTTCCAAACGTTCCCCAAACTGGATTCAATCTTATTATGTTTGAGGAAATTTGGATCGTTAATCGGTAAAGATTCAGGATGAACACCATCAGTCATTCGCTTGCCTTCATAAGGCTGTAAAACGGCTTCATCAAAGGGAATTTCTAGGAATTCGCACAAGCCATTCATAACCGTAGCTGGATCGCTGACTAATTCTTCATAACGCAGGAGATGATAACGGGATGAATCAATTTGTTGACCAAATTCTAAGATATTGCGATTAATCCTAACCCAAATCTGCTCCGCGACAAAATGCGGATCAAATTCTTCAATCCCCAATATTTTATCAATCCGATTGCGGACAAATGACTCAATTACCGCATAGGGATGACGCACCAAATGAATGTATTTCGCCCCTGCAAATAATTCTTCCGAACGTTCCAGCGTTTGCATACTAGCGGCGTAGCTGGGGGATTTATCGACTAACAAACGTTTTCCTGCTAACTCTTGCAATCTGGCATAAACGTTCTGGATAGATATATCTTGCTGCGTCAAATCTTCGATTAGCTTTTTACTCGCATTCCCATCAATATCTAGTAACTCCATAAACGCCCGTTGGAGTCCCTCTCCTAGATAGCTAAGTCCTAACTCTTCACTCCACTCCGCCATACCTTCAAAAGGTAATAAATGTAATTCCGGTGGCGAAAATAAAGCCGGATGACCTGCTAACATAACCCGTAGTAAGGTTGAACCTGCTCTAGGTGTGGAGAGAACAAACGCGATAGGAGAATTACGTTTAATGGGCTTAGTATAGGTTCGCACGTTTTGGCGATCGCCCCACGCCCACATTTCAATATCTTGAGCAGGAGCAGGTTTAATTGATGGTATAGTTTTAGTCTCTCCATGTGCCCGTTGTACCTCACCAACCAGATATTTAGCCAGTAAGGAAATTTGAGGGCGTTCATAAAATTCTCTCGGATAAAGAGCCAGTTGTAAATCTCGCTTGCAAGCATTCAGGATTTCTACAACCATGAGAGAATCCATCCCCAAATCCATCACATTGCGATCGCACGGTACTTCCCCTTTAATCCCCAATGCTTTAGCGACTTGCTGCTGGAGATAATTTCTTAAAAATTCTTCCCGTTGTACCGATTCCAATTCTAAAAGTTGCTCTAAAATTTGAGATTGGGACTCAAGGGATTTTGGATTTTGGATTGCGCTTTGCGCCGCTACGCTAATGGATTTTGGATTACTAATTGCGACTTCAGATAAGAATGGCGCTTCTCTCCCTCCAGGTAGTTGTTCAATAAACGTCTGCCAATCAATCGGTAACACCCCAACTTGAACCGCCGACTCTTGCATGAGTTCTTCTAATACTTCGATTCCCTGTTCCCACGCAATGGTATCTACGCCTTGCAGCATTAATCGTTTACCTACATCCGGTTTAGCTGCTGCGCCAACTTCCGCCCATGCACCCCAATTAATACTTAAAGCTGGTAATCCTTGTTGTTGTCGATAATAAGCTAAAGTATCTAAAAATCGGTTAGCCGATGCGTGATTCGCTTGTCCGGGGGGATTTAATAGGGATGCGGCGGAAGAAAATAGAACAAAAAAGTCTAATTCCATATCCTGAGTGAGGGTATGTAAATTCCACGCACCCTGAACTTTTGGCGTTAAAACCTTGACAAAATGTTCCCAATTTTGATGTAGTAAAACCCCATCATCCAAAATACCCGCACCATGAATAATACCTCGCAATGGTGGTAAGGAATCACGAATATAATTTAAGCAATTGCTAACTTGTTCTTCCTGGGAAACATCGACGTGTTTGACAATAATTTTAGCGCCTGCTTGTTCCAGTTTTGCTATGAGTTCATTAGCCGCAGCAGAAGGGTTAGAACGCCCAACTAATACTATATATCTAGCACCTTGGTGTACCATCCATTGAGCAACTTTTAATCCTAGTCCGCCTAAACCTCCTGTGATTAAATAGGTGCGATCGTTTCGGAGTTGTTGGTTGTTTGTTATTGGTTGTTGGTTGTTTGTATGAGGAATTAGGCGTGGGACATAACGCTGTCTACCCAGTAACGCAATTTGTTCTTCTCCATCCGGTTGTTCAATTTGTGTTAACAGCATTAAGGCTTGATCTTCCGCCGTACTGTTATCTAAATCGACTAGTCCACCCCACAATTCCGGATGTTCTCGTGCTGCTACGCCACCTAATCCCCATAATGGAGATTGTGCTACTGCTAAAGTATGATTAATTTCAGAATCATATCCGAGTTCAGCATAATTTCCGACGGATTGAACACCTTGAGTTACTAACCACAGACGCGGAGGTTGAGGGAATTCGGCTTTGACTAACGCTTGCAGTAAATGTAAAGTACTACGACATCCTAGAATTGAGGCTTCTGTTAGTGTTGCTGCTGTAGTTTCTTCGGGTGGTGTTGCATCCAAACTCCACAAATGCACTACTGATTTTAGATTTTGGATTGCGCTAACGCCTTCGGCTACACTTCGTGAATGCGCCGCTACGCTAATGGATTTTGGATTTGAGTTTGAAACTTCTTTTAATAGGCGTTGAAAGTCAGCAGGTTGGGTGGGGTTGACTTGGTAAGAATCGGGATCTACTTGCTTGTAGGTTGTACCATGAGAAACTAAAATACAGCGATCGCCTCTTTCTTTGAGTTGATTCGCTAGTTTTTCTCCTACGCCAGTTTTATCGGTAAAAATCAACCAACTACCTAAATTAGAGGGAGTAGGGAGTGGGGAGTGGGGAGTGGGGGATGATGGAGTTATTTTATTTTCTGATAAGGTATGAGAAGCTTGTGCCAGAATAATTGTTTGTCCTGATAAGGATTGACTAATCTCTCCAGCGGTAATTGCCCCTCCTTGTTCAAATCCTACTTGTTGTAATAAATTCAGCCATTGAGTCTGATGTAATAGGGGATGAGTAGTTCGTAATTCAGTATCGGCAAATCTCCACCACCCTTCAGTTAATCCAAATATTAAATCCATCCACCGTTGCGGTGTTGTTCCTTCGAGTAAGACTAATAATCCACCAGGCGCTAATAGCTGTTGAACATGGTTTAAAGTTTGACTCAAATTTACAGTCGCGTGTAGCACGTTTGCTGCTACAATGATATCAAATTGATGAGGTGCAAATCCTTGCTGATTAGGGTCGCGCTCGATATCCAGAATTTGATATTGAATAAACGGATAATCGTGAAACTTTTGTCGTGCTTTTGCCGTGAATAAAGTGGATACGTCAGTAAATACGTATTCGGTTTGATTCGCTGGTAGTTTAGGTAAGATATAAGAGGTTGTACCGCCTGTTCCTGCACCAATTTCTAAGATCCGAATCGGGCGTTGTTTGGGTAATTGGGCTAGGGCTTTGGCTATTGCCTCTTGCACTAAGGTATTAATTACCTGCGCCACTGGCGAATCTTGATATAGTCGTTCCACCAACGCTGAAGAACCATCGGGAAATAATAAATCAAGGGGATCGCATTCTCCCTTTAACACAGGTGCTAATTGTTGTCCGCAACGTCCCAGTAGGGTTAATTCGGCTTCAAAGGCTGGATACTCTCTTAAGAGATTTTGCCGGATTTGTTCCGGATCTTCTCCCCTTAATTCCTGACAAACTTGCCATTTAGATCCAATTTTCTGAAGTATTCCCTCTTCCTGCAATATCTCCAGCATTCGTCCCAAAAGACGCTGATGTTCTTTGACGATATTTAATTCTTTTGATGTAGAATTAGTAGAAATATGTTGCTTAAGTTGGGGTTGCCAACCCAGTTGAACAAACGCATTGATAACATAAGCAGCACTGAGTTTATCTAGCTCTAAACCCAAGGGCTGATAACGGGTTAATTCATACTGATTATTTAATCGTGAAACTTGGTATTGTACCTCTTCAGTAATTGTTTGAGGTATTGGCATATAGTCCACGGTTAAGGCGGGTAATGCCCGATCTAAGCGAGTTTTTGGTCGCCATGCAACTTGATACAGCCAATCAGAATAGGGTGTGGGGTGTGGGGTGTGGGGTGTGGTATCCTTAACTGTTAATCCCCAATTACGACTAAGTTTTGAGGCAATTTCTGCCCAATATCGTGATCTTTGAAACGGATAAGTTGGTACTGGTACACGGCGACGAGAATAAGGTCGATCAAAGCCTATCCAATCGACCGTTATTCCATTAACGTATAGCAAGCCTAAACTTTCAAGGATCTGCTGCCAATCATCGTGTCCTTTACGTAACGAAGGCAACCAAATTCCTGTATCATTAGATAAGATTCGCCTTCCCATACCCAAAAGTACAGGAGTTGGCCCTAACTCAACAAATACTTCATATCCTTGCTGTTGTAGCGTTTGCATAGAAGCCGCAAACTGTACAGGTTCCCGCAAGTGGCGATACCAGTAATTAGCATCAGGAATTTCCCCTGCTGATAACACTTGACCTGTTAAATTTGAGATGAAGGGTAAGCGAGGCGCAGCAAACTTAACCTGTCTCGCTACTTGCTCAAACTGATCAAGCATCGGTTCCATCAGCGGTGAATGGAAGGCATGGGAAACTTGTAAGGGTTTAAACCCAATTTCTGCTAACTCTAATTGTTCAAGTACAGTTTGTACCGCATTCCGTTCTCCCGAAATTACGATATTTTCCGAGCCATTGATAGCGGCGATCGCAATTTGTTCCTGATACGGTGCAATTAATTTTTCAACTTGACCTTCAGACGCAAAAACTGCTACCATCATTCCATGCTGGGGTAATCCTTGCATTAAACGCCCCCGTGTCGCAATCAGCTTGAGTCCATCTTCTAAACTAAACACACCAGCAATACAAGCGGCGACATATTCACCCACACTATGACCCATCACCGCATTCGGTACAATTCCCCAAGATTGCCATAGTTGAGCGAGAGCATATTCTAAAGCAAACAAGGCGGGTTGAGTATAAGCGGTTTCGTGCAATAAGGGACTATCATCGGATTCGGGATAAAGAATCGATAATAGAGAATGTTGAAGTAGGGGACGGAGGAGTTGATCGCATTGGTCTAAAGCTTGACGAAATATGGGTTGGGTTTCGTAGAGTTGGCGACCCATGTTAGGGTATTGAGAGCCTTGTCCTGTGAAGAGAAAGACTACCCTGGCAGCGGATTGGGTAACGGATGTAGCGGATGGGGGGCTGGTTTTTGCCAATAACTCGTTGATTATATCTTTGGCAGCGGATTTTGTAGCAGCTGTAACGGATAGCGTGCTAGTTTTCACCAATAACTCATCCGTTACATCCGTTACCCCATCCGT
>DNGI01000459.1:0-2638 GCA_003486645.1 Cyanobacteria bacterium UBA11370
CAAGATCTCAGTTGAAATGGACTTAAGCTATTAGATCTGAGAATTTATTCTCTGGCGGTTGTTGCGATTGGTGCAAGATATGACTACTAGAAAGCAAAATTTGCGTCAGGTAAGACTAGATAGTAAATAACTCCAAAAGCGGGATTGAGACGTTTTTGTGTAGGTGATGAATGGAAGGCGATCGCTGTAGCATATGTGACATAAAAAACGTGCGATCGCAATCCCAATAAAAATGTAGTTATTTACAATAAATTGACGGGTTAGAGTCTGTCTACAAAGTTACTTATGTAAATAAGTATTCCAAAAAAGGCTGCTTTGTGTAAAAATGCAGAAGTTAAGTCTGAGAGATATTGGGAATTCAGTGTAAATCCAGGGGATTATCTATACGTCTTAGCCTGGGATGGTGGTTTAGTTCAGTCGTGGATTGGTGAGTTCAAGCTTCCTGACGGTAGTTCACTTCTCTCCAACCTCAGTGATTGGGAATACACGATTGCTAGCGGTAACAATCCGGGTTATGGAGGTCCCCTCCCCCCACTAGCTACTGTTGCAGCCGACATAGCTGGTGCTACTTGGGCTAGTCCACAAGCCTCAGTACCACAAGGAACTTCTCCTTGGTTTACGATTCCAGGTATCTCTTCATCAGCACAGTTTATCTGGCACGACACTTTAGCATCCGATTCCACCAGTGATAACCATTATGTAATTTTCAGAACTAAAAATCCTGCCGTCCCTTCTACCTCTGAAAATATCCCCGAACCCTCTTCAGCCGTAGGTTTGGTAGTAATTAGTGCTTTGGGTGCTGCTTCAATTCTGAAGAAAAAGCTAACATCCTCGCGCAAAGTATAGGCTGTTCTCTACACAAACAAAACTTGCGAACGCAAGCTTCAAATTATTTAATTTTTCCCTAGTCCGCGCAGGCGGACTTTGTTTTTATAGCCGCGAATTCCATTCGCCAAGGCTTATTACTTCCTGCAAAACTTGCCCTGTAATCGTTAAAATAAAATATCTCCATTCCTACTAACGTCTTATGGTACAAGCACCAGCCCCAATTACTACCACAACTGATCTTGCCACATTCGCTATCGATTTAATTCGTAAAGCCGGATGCGAGTACGGAGATGTCCGATTTTGCACTTACCGCCATCAAAATCTTTACGCCCGCGATCGCTCCTTAAGTCAACTTGCTGATAATATTAATTCTGGCTTTGGTGTGCGAGTATTATTAGATGGTGCATGGGGATTCGCTGCTAGTCCCCATAAAACCCCAGCCGAAGTCGAACGAATTGTTAATTTAGCGATTGAAATTGCCAAAGGGAGTCGTCTCTCTCAGCAAACACGAGTGCAATTAGTTCCCGTAGAAGCGTACCGCGATACTTATATTACTCCCATTGAAATTGACCCGTTCAGTATTCCAATTACTGAGAAAGCGAACTTATTGTTACAGATTAATGAGCAATTATTGAGTTATGGAGAACGAGGGATAAAAAAAGCATCATCATACCTCCATTTTACCAAAGAAGAGAAAACGTTTGCCTCGACAGAAGATTCTCTGATTCAACAAACACTGTATCGCACCTATCCGGGATTTAGTTGTACAGCGATCGCCAACGGTGATGCTCAAAGTCGCGGCTACGAACGCCCACCTTTAAATATAGGATATGAACATATTAATGCTCCAGATTTGTTAAGTCAGGTAAGCCGAGTTGCTGAAGAAGCCATTGAAAAAGTTCATGCACCCAAAAGTCCCCAAGGTATTCGCACTACCCTAATTCTTAAACCTACTAATCTGTGGTTAACCATTCATGAATCTGTCGGACATCCTACGGAATTGGATCGCGTCTATGGTTATGAATCCAACTTTGCTGGTACCAGTTTTGCCACTACCGATAAATTAAATAAACTTCAGTATGCTGCACCTTGGATTAATTTTAAAGGCGATCGCACCCAACCCGGAGGACGCAGTACGATGGGTTACGATGATGAGGGCGTACCTGCACAAGAATGGTATGTTGTAAAAGATGGCATTTTAGTAGATTATCTAACTGACCGTGAAACCGCTTATCGATTAGGACGGGGTAGTAGTAATGGTAGCGCCTATGCCGATAGTTGGTCGAGTGTGCCAATAGTACGAATTCCCAATTTAGGATTAGAACCCGGTGTGGAAGGTGGGAGTCATACGGCGACGTTAGAAGAAATGATTGCTGATACGGAAGATGGTATTTTAATTGATGGGATTGGTAGTTTTTCAATTGACCAACAACGGCGTAATTTCCAATTTGGTGGAGATGGGTTTTGGAAAGTAGAAAAAGGCAAAATAGTGGGAATGTTAAAAGATGTGACGTACCACTCGATGACAACGGATTTTTGGACTAGTGTTGATGCGATAGGGACAGCTTCGGAATGGGAACAGTGTGGTACTAACCTATGTGGAAAAGGTGAGCCAATGCAAATTGCTCAAATGACTCATGCTTGTGTCCCTGTGCGAGTACGAAATATTCACATTGGTGGAATTTCGTAATTATATAAGGCAACACACGTGGCAGCGGATTTTGTAGCGGATGTAGCGGATGGGTGATCGGTGTCCCCAAAGCTTTGTCTTTTACACATAACTTATCCGTTACATCCGTTACCCCATCCG
>DNGI01000459.1:2861-7297 GCA_003486645.1 Cyanobacteria bacterium UBA11370
CCCCATCCGTTGCCACATCCGTTACCCCATCCGTTGCCACATCTACTCTGAATCGCAAAAATAAAAAACCGTGGAACCCTGAAGTCCCACAGTGTTTAGCATGAGGAGTCTTAACTTTAATTCGATTGTAGACTTAGCCGATTAGCGATCGCCTACTCGTAACAGTTTTGGTAACAAGAGTTTCTCATACAATGTCCGGCTAATCACTGGTAATAAAATTTCTCCCCCTCTCCCCCTCAATCTTTTTTAGGGTTATTCAACCGGACACGATATCACTCCCTAATCCTTCGATTCAGGTGCAGATTGGGGATTCTCTATCTTTTGAGATGGGAAGAGTAACTCTTGCATCTTCTTGAATCCTTGGGGATCAAGCAACCACTGCGCCATTAATAACGCTGCACCTGCTGACAATAACACCACCAATACTCCCAAAACCCCAACAACAATCTTGAACCCATCGGCGATCGCATTGCTGGCTACAGGTTCTGCTGATTCTAGTGTTTCCGACTCATCATCAGACTCAAGCCTTTGATCGGCCATAGCAAATTCTGTGTCTAAATTAATGGCATAAGTATTGGTTTCCAACGGAATTCCGCCAAGATTGAGAACCGCTGGATATTGAGGAGACACACCGCAATAGGTTAGAATGACTGATGTATTATCATGACCGTTCCGTTGATTGGCTAGATCAATTAAAGCCTTAACTGCTGCTTCGGGAGAAAGTTTCCCGCTAAAGACATCGCGTACATAGTCGGCATAAACATACTCTAACCAGTTATTGTCACTTAGACCATCGGAACACAGCAACAGTAACCCATCTTCTTCTAAGATAAACCGTTTTACATTCGGACGCAGTGACTCCGCATCCTTGGTTCCCACCGCTTGGGTAAGTGCCGCTGCATCTGGACGTTGCAGTGCTTCTTGATACAACCGACGACCCATTTTAACTTCTCGGCTTGCCACATCATCATCGACGGTTAACTGGTGGCAATACTGCGGAGTTAGCCAATAAGCCCGACTATCTCCTACACTAGCAATATAAAGTTCGTGACCATTCCCTTCTCCCTCAGACCGTTTCACCATCTGGGGTAATTGTAGGGCAAAGGTTAATGTGGTTCCCATGCGACGGCGGGACTCTCGTTCTTGTTGGTCATTGCACGAGGCAATTAAATTATTCACCACGCGGATAATGGCTGATAACTGTTCGGCGACTAAATCCGGTGTCATAATTTCCGGATCTTCGAGTATTTCTGCCAGTAACGCCCGTACTTGAATTTTGACCGATTGCACTGCCATATGGCTAGCGACTTCCCCGCCTTCATGTCCGCCAATGCCATCACATACAATAGATAAATGGGGAATTAAAGGGTCAGAATTCTCAGTCAGATCCGACAGTAGAGGAAAGCCACTATCTTCATTATGGTTTTGATGCGGTCCTTTGTCCGTAGCCCCTGCAACCTCTAAACGCAACGGTTGTTGAGACGCAGCATCAAGTAAAAGTTGGTTGAGTTGGGAGGCGATCGCTTTTAATGACGGTTTCTCGGTTTGCATCTGCTGGGTAATCTCATGGAGTTGAGATGCTACCGATACGGATGCGGTACGACACCAAGACTCCCAACATTCTCCGAGTTGCTGGAGACTCAGTTTACCAGCAGGTTTGGTGAGTGTGGTACTCAATCCTAAAGCGGTTGCCGTCAGTCCCTCCGATCCGGTTACACTACTCCCCGTTGAGGATATAGTTAATTCTGGCGTTGAGTCTGTCACTCCATCCGGATAAAGTTCTCGCACTCGCACCCGCCACCCTTCAACCCGCAGATTTTGCGGATCTAACAGCGTGGTAGCGACTCCCAATTCGGCTAAAGGTGTCCACAATTCCAGAATCTGCCACAGCCAATAAATCTGACGTACTGCCGACACTTGTGACCACATTGCCTCGATTGAGGGATAGAGTTCACCCTGTTTATTAATGGGTACATTCTCTAGCAAAATGACCGATGAATCTTGAGAAGACATTCCAGACAACGAACACACCCCATAAACCTCTGGTACATGAAGGCGATGGGGATACAAGCGCAGGTAACGGAGAATCGAATCATTCAATCGATCCGGTACTTGAGGAGAAACTTCTGGGTAAATATCCTGCCAAATTTGCGGCGCAACAACCTGGTATCGATCAGCAACTCGTTCACCCACAGGGATTGACGCAGACGTTGCACCCACTGCCCAAAGATAGCGATTCATTACTGGCTTGTCACTAGTCATATCTTAAAACGACTTATAAATAATCAGAACGTGAATGAGTCATACCAAATCCGGTGAAATACAGTAGTCTGAGAGACTTCTTGCTCTGATCTGGAAACTCCAAGCTTTTACAACCAAGAATAAAAATATCTCATCCTCACTCCCCTTACAGCAGTTTGACACGTAAGAGGGATTCATACTCCATAGTTCATAATTCATACATCTTTACTCAAATCCGAGACACATACGATAAATTAGAATCAAACCTTACAAATTTCTTAATCAGCCCCCTGGGTAATCCCGAAACGATTGTAGAAATTAAAAGGATAAATAAAAACATTGTTCGATGTCTAGCGATCGTCACTAATCCTGACGGTAAATTAATGGGCCAAGCTTACGGAGTGTAATCGCTCACTCTGTCCGTAACAACGCCGTGGTAGACTCCGCAGAAGCTGCAATGACTAGACAGTCTCTAAATTCACCCCTATAAACCAACGTTATACCCAATTTTGATATGTCCCTCAGTCTTTCAATGCTCTGGCTGCTAGCTGGGTCGATTCTTTGTTTAATGGAGTTATTCTTCCCGACAGCTTTTGTTGCCTTTGTCATGGGCATCAGTGCCTTAGTTGTAGGGCTAGTAGCCTCTCTAGGGGTGACAGCGTTTTCAGTGCAAGTCATCCTCTGGCTACTATTGTCCACTGTCTCGCTCATAGTGTCCCGCCGCCTGTTCTCCTCAGCCAAGGGGTCTCAAAATCTTGATGCCAAAGAAGGGCGCACTTTGACAGAAATTCCGATGGGAGAAAGTGGGCGAGTTCTTTATGAGGGAAATTCCTGGCTTGCTCGTTGCGCTGATGATACCCAAGCTATCTTACCTAACCAAAAAGTCTATGTTGTCAAACAGGAAGGCACCACTCTCATTGTTTTACCTCATAATCTATTAAATTAAGGAGACTTCAAATGGATTTTTTGAGTTGGTTTCTTGCACTTTTAGTGCTTGGTGGTTCAGGCATTGCAGGTTCAGTTAAGATTATCAATCAAGGAAACGCGGCTTTAGTTGAAAAATTAGGAAAATATAACGGCAAGAAACTTGAACCTGGTCTTAATTGGGTTATTCCTTTTGTGGAAAAAATTGTATTTCAAGAAACGATTCGGGAAAAAGTGCTGGATATTCCACCCCAGCAATGTATTACTCGTGATAATGTTTCGATTACGGTTGATGCCGTAGTTTACTGGCGAATCATGAGTATGGAGAAAGCTTACTATAAGGTGGAAAACCTCAAACAAGCGATGCAGAATTTGGTACTCACTCAAATTCGCTCAGAAATGGGCAAATTGGAACTGGATCAAACCTTTACCGCCCGTGCTGAAATTAATGAAATATTACTCCGAGAATTAGACGAGGCAACTGACCCTTGGGGGGTGAAAGTTACAAGGGTAGAATTGCGTGATATTATTCCATCCAAAGCTGTACAGGAATCGATGGAATTGCAGATGTCAGCAGAACGCCGCAAGCGGGCGGCAATTCTGACTTCAGAAGGAGAACGAGAAGCTGCTGTTAATAGTGCCAGAGGAAAAGCCGAGGCTCAAGTATTAGATGCAGAAGCCCGTCAAAAAGCAGCGATTCTGGATGCAGAAGCCCAACAAAAGGCGATCGTTCTTAAAGCCCAAGCGCAACGTCAGGAGCAAGTTTTGAAGGCACAAGCTACGGCTGAAGCGCTACAAATTGTAACTAAAAGTCTTCAAGGTGATCCAAAAGCCCGTGAAGCACTCCAGTTCTTACTGGCCCAAAATTATTTAGATATGGGTAAAGTAATTGGTAGCAGTCATAGCAGTAAAGTCATGTTCATGGATGCTCGTAATATTCCTGCAACAATTGAAGGAATGCGCTCCATTATTGACGATTCTAGTCATCTCAGTTCTGATCCACTTAATCCCGGACTGAATAAATTTAATCGGTAATTTGTTGTTGGTTGTTGGTTGTTGGTTATTAGCCAAAATTGCTAATCACTAATGGTAATCCTGAGATAAGTATGAACAATTAGCCATTTTGCGATGTATAACTAGCAAATTAAGGTATAACTGTTGGTGATTCGGGATTGCACAGATCGTGTTAGTGTTTTACTACAAGCCTATTTCAGGCTTATGAAGTACGGTATATCTAAGCAAGATCCCCGACTTCTTCAAGAAGTCGGGGA
>DNGI01000459.1:7542-10230 GCA_003486645.1 Cyanobacteria bacterium UBA11370
ACAACAAACAACAAACAACCAATCACCCTTCAGATTCAGTGAATAACTTCTGCATTGCTGTGGTATAAGGCAGTAATAATCGCATTTGTTTTGGTTCTACGCGACTCTGAATTTCTATTGCCAATAACGGTAGAAGTTGTTTGACAAGCTTCCAACTTACATTGACTGTTGGAAAGACTAACTTACACAAAGGAAGTAGTTCTTGTTCAACTGAACTCATATTTTCTTCTAAAACACACAACCAGAGATAACCCTGAAACATTTCTATATCTCGAATACTAGAAGCCCTGACTTCCGGAGAGTCCAATTCTCCCCGTAGGCTGCGATAATTAGGGTTCAATCGAACGGCTTCACTGTGAACATTTTTAGCAATTTCGGTTGAGACGGGTAGTAATTGCTCAACCAGCGCTAAAGCGGGTGAATTCAGTTCGTGCTTAGTAGCTGCGGCACAGACTCGTTGCCAGGGGATACAAACTTGCTCTTCAACGAACTTAAAATAGGGGCTAAGTAGTAGTTGTTCAGGCGCTGTTAACCGATTAATTAATAACCGACTGCTGAGGTGAAACTGCGTGGACATAAAGCCAATAGCACGAGAATCTTTCACTGATAAATATTGCGATCGCAGGTCTTTATAGCTGGTTTCCAGAACTTTCGTAAGCTGTTTTAAGGTTGATAATTCTAATCCTGGTATTGTCCACCACCGATCAGCATGAGTCGAGTAATTGACGGTTCCAGTCTGGGACATCTCTGCGAGTAAGGCGGGAGGGGGAGACTGTTCTTTGTACACGTCTAATGTTTGGTCATAAACCTGTCCAGCTAATTCAGCAATGCGTTGACTTTCCCACACATTTATAATATTTGGAATGTAAGAAAATAGGGCACTAGTCTGAATTCCGGCACACTTACAGTGGATTTCTACTAAACGTTTTAACTTGGCAATCGTCTTTGTACGTCCTTCTGGTGATGCTGTTTCAACTAATTCAACGGATTCAAAATTACTCGTTTGTGAGGACAATGTTGATAAGTCAGCCGTGTATCGCTTAGACCATAATCTGACTAAGCGTTCAACGGGGGTTTTGTTGATGAGTTCTGTAGCAAACAGCATGATTTTCTCCAGTTAACAGATGGAAATGTTGAGGAATTGGCTTAGATTCCTTGCACTAATAACGGTCTATTTACGAAGGTTTTAGCCTGTGAAGGGTAGATTGAAACCTTGCACTCCTACAATCAATCGTTTTCGGATAAGCATCATCAATTGGAAATTGAGTGGGAGAAAGGTTGTTGATTTTTTCCTTTTCTCTTTTCCCTTTCCTCTTAACCGAACTGTATTGTGCCGGATCTGAATAGGTTTTATATCGTTTTCCTAAATTCTTGCTACACAATCCTCTCCGCGTCCCCGCGTCATCATCCGTAGCAAACATTTAGGTAATTGATATTAGGTACTCTAGTTTACCTATTACCTACTTCTTTCCTGCCGAAAGATTACTAATGACTCTCACTTCTTGTGGGTTCCCTACAATCTCATCACTATTCTTTGACCGAGAAGGGAGCAATTATATGATTTCGTGGTAGATAAAAAAGTAGAGAATTCTTGGACTCAAACTCTCTCATCCCTGCTTTTTTTAATATAAATTAATTTTGTAAAACTTAAATAAAGTTTCCTTGAATTTTCCAAAAAGTTATCGATGTGAACAACTCTACATCGATAGAAAGTTTTATGCTAGTGGTTCATTCTTCATCCTTGCCCTTACCCTAGCAACTCCAAGCAGAGTTGCCGAAAATCCTCTCCCCGATGTTCAAAGCTGCGGTATTGGTCAAAACTAGCACAGGCAGGAGACAGCAGTACCACACAGGCATTATACTCTGTCGCAAGTTCAGCTCCCCTCGACACAGCCCGTGCCATGGTTTCAACAATCTCATAACTTTCATAACCCGCTTGCTTCAAACGTTCAGCAAAAGCAGGCGCAGCATTGCCAATGAGTAAAACCGCCGCTGCTTTCGCTTGAATCGTTTCAATCCATTGAGTATCATCACCCGCCTTCGCCTCACCCCCAGCAATTAAAATCACAGGCGCTTTAACCGCCGCTAATCCCACTTGAGCCGCATCATAGTTCGTGGCTTTGCTATCATTAATAAAATCAATACCCTGCCAGGTAATGATGTGTTCGAGTCGGTGAGGAACACCAGTAAAATTGTTAATAGCTTGAGCGATCGCTTCCTTTTCAATTCCCGCCAATTGTGCTGCTGCAACTGCCATTAATAAATTCTGCTGATTGTGATTGCCTACCATTCGTAACGACGCAACAGGCAAGATTGGTTCTGTTTTCGCTATGACCCAACCCTCCTCAATATAAACCCAAGGTTCAGGATCAGCCTGTTTCCCTTTAACACTTGTCCAATAAGCATTCGGCCAGTATTTTACTCCCAATTGCTGCAAATACGGATCATCCCCGTTGAAGATTTGGAATTGCGATCGCCGCAGCAGGGAAGCCTTAATTTCAGAGTAATTCTCTAACGTCTTGTGGCGTTCCAAATGATCCGGTGTAAACGTTGTCCAAACTCCAATCCGAGGCGCAAGTTCCCGCGAGGATTCAATTTGATAACTACTAATTTCTGCAATCACCCAATCAAGGGGATTTTTGATTAAAACCCTCTCCCCCTCTCCCTCTCTCCCCCTCTCCCTCTCTC
>DNGI01000459.1:10482-10621 GCA_003486645.1 Cyanobacteria bacterium UBA11370
CTCTCCCTCTCTCCCCCTCTCCTACAGCAAGTTCACAAGCAGCATAGCCGATATTACCGCAAGCCGGGGCATGAAAGCCAGCGGTTTGAAATATGGCAGCAATTAAAGCAGTCGTGGTTGTTTTGCCATTTGTACCCGT
>DNGI01000459.1:10825-11272 GCA_003486645.1 Cyanobacteria bacterium UBA11370
GTTGTTTTGCCATTTGTACCCGTAATACCAACCCAAGGATAAGCATTCAGATAACGCCACGCCAGTTCCATTTCCCCAATGGTATCAATCCCTCGGTTTCTCGCTTCACTTAATACCGGGATATCCCAAGGGACTCCGGGACTCACAACAATTAATTGGGGTAAATCGGAGTTATCAAGTGTTAGGGAATAACCCAATTTAACCGTAATTTTCTCCTGTGAAAGTTCCTGTGCTTGTTGGCGTAGGGATTCGGAAGAATTGCGATCGCTAAGTGTTACCTGCCACCCTTGCTTTTGCAGGAGGCGTGCAGCAGCAATTCCGGATCGTCCTAAACCAATTATCTGAGCGTTGAGCATACATCAAATGCAAAAGTCCCTGGTTTAGCATACCGCATAACTTGGCTTTACATCTAACACCATTTTGGATTTTTAATTTTAGATTTTGGAT
>DNGI01000547.1:0-2660 GCA_003486645.1 Cyanobacteria bacterium UBA11370
CCAACAACCAACAACCAACTAATGACAAATTTGGAGGAACGGGGTTATCTCTTAACGGAACAGGTTAACCCCAACAGTCAAAATCTTGACCAGCTAACCTCACTAGAGTTAGTCGATTTATTTAATCAGGAGGATGCCAAAACCCTTAGTGCGATCGCCGCTGCCCGTAGCCAACTCGCGCAAGCCATCGCTATCACAGCTCGTGCCCTACGTCAAGGGGGTCGCCTTTTTTATATTGGTGCTGGAACCAGTGGACGCTTGGGGGTACTGGATGCGGCGGAATGTCCTCCGACTTTTTGTTCGCCGCCGGAACTAGTACAGGGCATTATTGCTGGAGGTGCAGGGGCATTAGTGCGAAGTTCTGAAGATTTAGAAGATCGAGAAGAAGATGGGGTTGAAGCGATCGCCCATCGTCAGGTAACTGGGTTGGATGTGGTGGTTGGGATTACCGCTGGGGGGACGACTCCCTTTGTCCATGGGGCGATTCAAGCAGCACGACAGCGAGGGGCAAGTACAATTTTAATCGCTTGTGTTCCTGCTGATCAAGTAAACCTGGATGTGGATTTAGATATTCGATTACTGGTAGGACCAGAAATACTAGCAGGTTCTACGCGCCTGAAAGCGGGTACAGTAACGAAAATGGCATTAAACATTCTCTCGACTGGCGTTATGGTGCAACTCGGCAAAGTCTACGGCAATCGGATGGTAGATGTCGCCGTTACGAATAAAAAACTTCATGACCGGGCTTTGCGTATTTTACAAGACCTGACCGATTTGAACCGAGAAGAAGCAGGGTTTTTGTTAGAACGCAGTGGTCGTCGGGTTAAACTGGCACTGCTGATGTATTGGACAGGATTAGAGGCTACAGAAGGCGATCGCTTATTAGTAACACATCAAGGCAATCTCAGGGCCGCTATCCAAAATTGTAATAAGGGCTAAAAAATGTTTAATGGATCGGAGACAACTGCAACAGTTTTAGTTTTTATCGTAGCGATTGGGGTTTTGGGTTGGAGTTTCACCCGTGCCCGGACTTACGGCAAAGTAGGGATGATAGCTTGGTTGCAGTCAGTCGTCTTGACAGTTCCCTGGCTATTGGTTTTTGGTTTATTTGGCTTTGGGATTTACCTGAATATAGTCGGCATTTTATTCTTGTTGGTAATTTCAGGGGGACTGTACATCCTTTTGGGTAAGCGTTTACGGGACGCGGGTCAAGAGGTACTATTGCAAGATCGGGCGAAGCGGATGATAAATGATCCACAACAGGCTAGCAATGGTCAACAGCCGGATCAGCATGAGACTACGACTGAGACGGTGAAACCGCAACCCACGGGAACCCCTCCGGCAGTGATTGAAGTTGTGCCGATTCCCGATGAAGACCTTAAAATTATCCAAGGCATTTTCGGGATTGATACGTTCTTTACAACGGAAACTATTCCCTATCAGGAAGGAGTAATTTTTAAGGGCAATTTACGCGGAAGCGATCCAGAGACGGTGCATTTTCGGTTATCTGCTAGTTTAAGGGAACGACTGGGCGATCGCTATCGGTTATTTTTAGTTGAAGGCCCTGAAGAGAAACCTGTCGTTATTATTCTTCCCAGTAGCAATGACCCTCAACCCGCAACTGTACCCCAGAAAATTTTAGCAGTTGTTTTGCTAATTGCAACCCTTGCTACTACCTTGGAAGCGGCGGGATTATTGCTGCACTTTGACTTCTTCACCACTCCAGAACGGTTTCAGGAAGCCCTACCGATTAGTTTGGGGATTTGGGCGGTTTTTGCAGTTCACGAACTTGGTCATTGGTGGGGCGCAAAGCGTCATCAAGTCCGCCTCAGTTTACCCTTTTTCATTCCTAGCTTGCAAATCGGTTCATTTGGTGCAATTACCCGGTTTGAATCCTTACTTCCAAGTCGCAAAGCTTTATTTGATATTTCTTTAGCAGGGCCTGCGGCTGGTGGTATAGTTTCCCTCGTGATGTTAATTCTGGGATTAGTATTATCTCATCAAGGCAGTGCATTTCAAGTCCCGGCTCAATTTTTTCAAGGGTCAGTTCTGGTTGGAAGTCTAGCACGAATTGTTTTAGGATCTGCCCTGCAAGAACCTTTGGTTGATGTTCATCCACTGACTATTATTGGGTGGTTAGGATTGGTGGTGACAGCCTTAAATTTAATGCCTGCTGGACAATTGGATGGTGGACGCATTGTTCAGGCAATCTATGGACGTAAAATTGCTCAACGCACAACAATTGCAACGTTAATTATTTTAGGAATTGTGGCATTAGCTAATCCGGCAAATCCACTCGTTTTATACTGGGCAATTGTAATTCTATTTTTGCAACGTTCGCTGGAACGTCCTAGCCTAAATGAAGTGACTGAACCTGATGATACGAGAGCAATTTTAGGGTTAGTGGCGCTATTTTTAATGATAGCAACGCTAATTCCTTTAACTCCGGCTTTAGCAGGGCGGTTGGGAATTGGAAGTTAATACTAAGTTGTAGCTAAAGATTGTAGGTAGGAGAGACTTGGGAGACAAGGGGGATAAGGGGGACAAGGAGGACAAGAGAGACTTGGGAGACAAGGGGGAAGTAAAGTACTACATATGAACGCAACTTGGTATAAACATTAAAAATCTTCTCCCCCTCCCTCCCCACTCCCCACTCCCCA
>DNGI01000547.1:2930-3329 GCA_003486645.1 Cyanobacteria bacterium UBA11370
ATGAGTATGAGAACCGCTATATAAGTTTATGGCAACTGAGATAGAACGAAAATTTCTGGTTAAAAATGACCGTTGGCGTGAGTTAGCGACGGGTACGGTATATCGCCAAGGGTATATTAGTACTCAAAAAGGAATCACGGTAAGAGTGCGCTTGGTAGGAAATGAAGGATATCTCACAATTAAAAGTTTAACCCAGGGAGTATCTAGGGTAGAGTATGAATATGCAATTCCAGCCGAAGATGCTCAAGAAATGCTAGATAAGTTATGCGATCGCCCTCTGATTGAAAAGACTCGCTACAAAATAGAATTGGGTAGCTTGGTTTGGGAAGTTGATGAGTTTGCAGGTGAAAATCAAGGGTTGATCATAGCAGAGGTTGAACTAACCGATGAAAATCAAAT
>DNGI01000547.1:3551-3706 GCA_003486645.1 Cyanobacteria bacterium UBA11370
GAACTAACCGATGAAAATCAAATCATTGATTTGCCGGATTGGGTGGGTGAAGAGGTTTCGGATGATCCGAGATATTACAATGCGAATTTAGTTCAGCATCCCTTTAGTCAGTGGTAGATTGATCTCATGTCCGGTTGAATAATCTTAAAAAAGAT
>DNGI01000208.1:0-6166 GCA_003486645.1 Cyanobacteria bacterium UBA11370
CCTCTCCCCCTCCCCCCATCCCCTTCTTCTCAATGAATTAATGGCGACAGAAAATGAGCTAGATTGGGTACTATATATCAGTATTCATCTAGTTAGATTGAAGCGCCAAGAGCGTTACATTACTTAGTCTTAAGTTTCATGACAGGGCTACCCTAGATATGGTTAATCGTTTTAAAGGACTGTTTTCAAAGAGTCAGAAAGGCGTAGGGATAGAATTAGCTCCAGAACGAATTAATATTGCTCAACTACGCAAGCAAGGTCAGGGATTCAAAATCACCACTTTATACTCTCACGAGGTACCCGAAGGCATCTTTCAAGACGGGCAGATTGCTGATGCACCGGGATTAGCCGAATTAATTAAAGCGGCAATGGCAGAGAGTAAAATTAAAGCGGATCAGGTCGCTACCGCCGTACCGATGCGGGAATCGATCATCCGGATCATTCCCATCCCAGCAGAACTCGATGATCGGGAACTCCGGGATATGGTATTGAACCATGAAGCTGGACTATATTTGCCCTATCCCCGTGAAGAAGTTGATTTAGATTATCAGAAGCTAGGCTTCTTCATGGATGAAGATGGTATTGAAAAGGTACACGTCCTGCTTGTTGCCACCCGCAAAGAAGTCACAGACACCTATCTCGATACCTTTGAACAGGCAGGGCTAAAGGTCAATGTGTTAGAGATTAACAGCTTTGCGCTGATTCGTACCATTCGAGAGCAACTACGACAATTTGCTCCCCAGGAAGCAGCGGTGTTAGTGGATATAGAATTTGATAGTACCGAGATTGCGATCGTTGTCGATGGTGTTCCTCAATTCTCCCGCACTGTTCCCATTGGCACGTTCCAACTTCAGAGCGCTCTTTCACGAGCCATGAATTTGCCAACCTCAAGAAACACGGAATTGTTACAAGGGATGACCATTCCCAATACACCTGTTGATGGTATCCGCACCGGAGCAACAGGTATTAATCCTGGAATGGCAGCCTTGCTAAGAGTGTTAGGAGAGTTAGCCGATGAACTGCGCCGCTCTATCGATTTTTATCTCAATCAGAGCGAGAATTTAGAAGTGGCACAGCTTCTCCTAGCCGGGCCTGGGGGTGGCATCGGACAATTGGATGAATTTTTCACCCAACGGTTAAGCTTGCCGACTACACAGGTTGATCCAGTGGCGGCACTTTCCCTAGAGATGGATCGAGAAATTCCCTCCGTACAACGACCAGGGTTAGGCACAGTATTGGGATTAGGATTGCGAGAGGTTTAAAGGAATGTATAGCTTAGATATCAATTTTTTAAAAGACCGAGAGGACTATCTCAAAAAACCCGATAACAGGTCTGATAACCGCAGAAAAGATCCACAGGGGAACATGACCCCCCTAATTTTAGGAGTAATAATCGGTCTGCTATTTCCGGGAATGGTCGGTGGCTTGTGGTTCTACCTCCAACAACAAAACGCCCAGCTTACTCAGGATATTGCTGATATAGATCAGCAACTGGCAAGCCAACAAGCAGAAAGGAACAAGATTAAGGAACTCGACGACCAAATCAAAAAAGTAGACGAAGAAACCAAGGCATTAGCAACCGTCTTCAATCAAATCAAACCCTGGTCAGCTATGCTGGAAGACATTCGCCAACGTATTCCAGCAGGGGTACAACTGACAGCGATCGAGCAATCTGAAGCCGAACCGAGTTCAGCCCCTCAACCCCAACCTAGCCCCGCCGCTAGTCCTTCTCCGGGTGCGACTACACCAGCCCCTAGTACCCCACAACTTCCAATTAATCTCAGGCTTTCTGGTCAGGCTAACTCCTTTGATGATGTAAACTATTTTCTTCTGACACTGCAACGCTCTCCTTTCTTTAAAAGCGATGAAACCCAGATAGTCAGCGCTCAGTTGGAGAAAAACCCCGATAAATTAGAAGTGAATGTTCGTAATAATCAAGGTGAATCATCAGCCAATGTGAAATACGAACTCCCCCAAGTGGTAAACTACACCATTCAAACAACTCTGAGTGATGTCCCAGCCGAAGAGTTACTCCGAGAATTAGATCGCAAGGGAGCAGTAGGACTAGTCACTCGAATTAGAACCCTTCAGCAGATCACTCAAGAAACACCAGCAACCAACCCGCCTACTGATACAACGACTACCGAGACCCCCAAGGAGTGATGTAATTATGACCTACGCTGATCAGGACTTTATTCCAGTAGAAGAGCAAGAGGAAGCTCCTAGCTATCCTACAGCTTTTGGCATTACCTTCACTCCAACCGTTTCGGGAGTAGCCGTAGCTATTTTAGGTCTTGGGGTAGCTGCCTACTTAGCCACCCAACTCGTCCAGCCTATTTGGCAACAATATCAAGAGTTAAAGGCTCAACGTGAAGACAAGAGTGGTCAACTTGAAGACATAGCAAAGATCAAGCAACAAATTGAGCAGAAAAGAGTAGAACTAGACAAGGCAAAACAGCAAAACAAAAGAGTTCTGGGGTTATTTGCTAATGAAGAAACTCTGGATACTCTGTTAGGAGATCTCGATAGACTAATTCCAAAAACTAACCAAAAACAAAGGTGGCAACTGACTCAATTTAAGCCTCAGCAAGCGGGGCAAGCGGATCAAAATGCAGATGGTGTAATTAATGATGGGTCTTTAGGCTCTCTGGTCAATGGAAAATTGGAACGCAGAACCTTCGAGATAGAGATGAGAGGCAACTTCGATCAAGTCCTCTCAACCTTGCGTAGATTGGAGCGGTTGCAATCGTTATTGATCGTTAAGGACTATAAAAGTGAGATTATTGATGATCAAGGATTAGTGTTGAGAAATCCTGCAACTAATCAATGGGACCCTGCAACCTTTCAAAAAGACGATCCAAAACAAACCATTCCTGGCTACCAAGAAGGTGTAATTCCCTATGGTAAACCCACAATCAGAACAACCTTTAAACTACAGGCTTTGTTCCCGTTGACAGAAGAGGAAACTAAAAAGCAAGCTGAGGCAGCCGCCGCCGCTGCTACCCAGCCACCCGCTCAACAGTAAAACGTCAGGATTATGTAAATAGGTGTAAGGAGTGAATCGTGAGACAGGCTCAAGTATGCAGTGGAATTTTGATGGGAGGGGCTGTTACCTTATTAGCAACCCAACCTGTGTGGGCAGTCGCCGCCCAAGTAACAGGAGTACGGCTGAATCCGAGAGGAGAGACGCTGGAACTCATCTTGGAAACTCAATCGGGCGATCAGCGTCCCCAGATTTTCCCCGTCAACCGAGGCAATGATTGGGTCGCCGATATTGTCAATACCCAGCTCACCTTGCCAGAGGGTAACACCTTCCGTCAAGACAATCCGATGCCCGGTATTACGGCGGTTGTCGTCAGCCAGATCGATCCCAACAGCATTCGCGTAACCGTCAGTGGCGCTAGCAGTCCACCTACAGGGCAAATTCTCCAGCAAGAGTCTCAGACGATTACTCTCGGAATTACCGCTGCGATCGCCAATCAAGCCGCAGTACCTATCCCTGTCTCACCTCCTGCCTCTGAATCCCTTACAGAAGCCCCTTCAACTCAGCCAACCCTACAACCTGCATCCGTTTCACAAACCACCTCAGATATCCCTATACTACCCAGTTCTAGACCGCTAACGGAGACTCGAAATTTGCCCACTCTGGTGGCGCAAACCCCACCCCCTCAGAGTCCTGCACCTGTAGAACCCCCAGCGTCTCCAGCCCCCGTGGTTCCACCAGCACCAACTCCAGATGTACTAATTCCCAACCCGAAAATTACCATTGATGGGGTTCCGGCAGCACCAGCGGGTACACTACAACCTGTAGCACCTGCTCCGCCCTTCTTACCGAGAGCCGTTGCTCCACCTGTGGGGGATATTGCTATTTCCAATATTAACGCCGCCGCCTCACGGATTGACCTAGGAACAGCCGCCGTTGTGCCCCGCTTGTCCTTGCGAGATGCTCCAGTGCGTGAAGTATTAGCCCTACTGGCTCGATCCGCTGGACTCAATCTTGCCTTTACGGGCGAGGGGTCTGCAAACCAAGAGGGGCAACCGGGTCAACCGGGTCAACCGGGTCAAGGAGGAGCAACGATTACCCTTGATATTGAAAATGAACCGGTTCAAGACGTATTTAACTACGTTCTTCAGCTTTCTGGGTTACAGGCAAACCGAGTTGGGCGCACTATTTTTGTGGGGACTAACTTGCCTGTGGGCGCCCGCAATATCATCACTCGCACTCTGCGAATGAATCAGATCCCTGTCACCAGTGCAGCCAATTTCTTAACGGCTCAAGGGGCAGAAACTCAGATTCCGATTGAGCAAGTGCAAATTCAAACGGTGGGAGAAGGAGCAGCGGCTCGTACTATTGAAACCCGAACTCCTAGCATTCTTGCCCTCAGAGCGACAGAGACGGATGCAACCTTATTACTGCGGGGTCTTTCTGTCGTCACGGATGACCGACTTAACGCTATCACCCTGGTGGGTGAGCCGCGCCAAGTGGAAATTGGGACTGCTTTATTGACACAGCTTGATCTGCGCCGTCGTCAGGTGGCAATTAATGTCAAGATTGTTGATGTTAACCTTTTGGGAACAGATGCGATCAACACTAGCTTCTCCTTTGGAGTTGGAGATGGCTTTTTTGTAGTTGACCAGGGAGCAGCGGTGTTTAATTACGGTGGGTTTAATCCACCTACTCAGCTACAAACGACTACCAGTCCTGTCTCTCCACCTGTGATCAATAATCCCTTTGCAGGAGCCAATATTTTCCTCGACCCAAACTCTACCTTTATTATTCCGGAGGCTGGACCGAGGACACAAGTGATTAATCGACCAGGTGGACGACCACTTGAGATCTCAGATCCAAGCGATTTACGAATTATTGGAGGACGACCTACCACCAGGTTAAACGATCCTCTGGAACCAGGAATCCTCACTATTACACCTTCTACTGATACTGTTATCACTTTTGATGAGGATGGTAATCCTAGTGTAACAGTAGGTGAAGCGGGTACAACTACTTTTGGTCTTCCAACACTATTCCAATTCCCTGATAAGTTCCTGGCAGCTTTACGCGCTCAAATTACCAGTGGTAATGCCAAGATTCTGACTGACCCAACCCTGGTAGTGCAAGAAGGTCAGAGAGCGCAAGTGAACCTGACTCAAGAGGTGGTGGGAAATATTACCAGTGAAACTGAAACATCTGATAATTTAACAACCAGAACCGTAACCGCAGAAATTCGAGAAGCGGGTTTAATTCTTGAGGTCGTTGTCGATAGAATTGATGACAATGGATTTATCACCTTAGCTGTAAATCCTAGAGTCACGTCTATTGGTGGTCAACAAGATTTAAGCGTTGGTGATGATACGAACCGGATTGCTTTACTGAATGTACGTCAACTAGCGTCTGGACAGATTCGTTTGCGAGATGCTCAAACCTTAATCCTTTCAGGGATTATTCAGGAATCTGACCGAACAACGGTACGTAAAGTGCCGATTTTAGGTGATATTCCGATTCTAGGGGCTTTGTTCAGAAGTACAGAACGACAAAATCAACGCCAAGAGGTGATCGTACTGCTGACACCTCAAATTCTGGATGATTCTGAGCGAGCTTCCTTTGGCTACAATTACACACCCGGACGGGAGACGCAGGATTTCTTGGAACGCCGAGGTTTCCCGACGACAGGAAACTAAATCCAGGAATTAGTGATTTTGTCAATCCATCTCTAGATTGGGTCAGATAAAAGTCTGTAGGGATACCAAGTTGTGTTCTAAACCGTAACTTTGACAAAGGAAGTGGGGAGTAGGTAGTGGACATTTGTAAATTACGTTTTTGAGTGCAACTTGGTCAGCTATTCCACATTAAACTTATGGTTATGAACGGAAGTTGTCCGGCTTTACTTCCTACTATTTAACCTGAACTCACGTTCATTAGTCTAATTCACCAAAGCTTGCTATAGTAGTCAAGTGATGCCGGTGTAGCTCAGTGGTAGAGCATTCGATTCGTAATCGAACGGTCGCCGGTTCAAATCCGGCCATCGGCTTAGTTGAAGTTTTTCATCTAATAGCTTTGCTATGGTTTGAGCGTTCAGGAATCAATTCTCAGCCATAAAAAGTAGGGTAATACCAACAGGACTTACGCAAGTGTCACACTTAAATCAACTTGTAGGGTGCGTCAGACCAA
>DNGI01000208.1:6502-13796 GCA_003486645.1 Cyanobacteria bacterium UBA11370
TACGTATGAACGCAACTTGGTATAAGTTGATTACCCACCCTAGCTATCCAGTTTCTGTATCAGTCCTCTTGTAAATGTCCCTTAAGCGACATTCAACACAGGCCAAGTTACTGAACCAACAACTCCATCCGCTTGCATCCCTTTTGAACGCTGAAAAGCAATGACTGCGGCTTTCGTCTTCGCACCAAAAACCCCATCGGCTGGACCGGGATCGTATCCTTGCTTTTGTAGAAGCTGCTGAAGTTTCCTAACTTCTGGACCGACAGACCCTTCTTGTAGGGGTAAAAAGGGTTCTGAGGGTTGATTGCGCCATCGTTGGTTAAACTGATCCAAAGCGGCTTTTGGAACTTGCCCTTGCAACCACTCAATGGCTTGAATTTGGTGGGGCAAACCCCGATAAAATTTGTAAGTATCGAGGAGAGTAACATTTGGCTGAGGCGTTGGTGTACCTGTAGACCCACTGGTAGATCCGCTACTCGACCCACTCCCAGTGGTTGGTTTGGGTTGGGTTTGAGAGACTCGTTCCAGCGTCTTCCAGGTTGTAGGTCCCGCCAACCCATCTGCTTCTAATCCATGAAATTTTTGGAAGGAGATTACTGCTTCAGTTGTGCCAGACCCAAAAATCCCGTCAATTGGACCGGGGTTAAAGCCTTGGGCTTTAAGAAGCTGCTGGAGTTCCTTAACTTTTGCTCCGGTGGAACCTTCTCGCAGAATCTCATCTCTGGGAGTGCCGAGTCGCTGACGCACTTCATTCCGCAAGCGAGGCAATTGACTGTACAACCAGTTACCGGGGCATTGGGTGGGTGAAAAGTCCCGATGACCTCTGATATTCTCTGGGTCAATATTTGTGGATGAGCAAATAGAGGCACACAAGTCAACCAAACTGTTCCACTGTTGGGCATTCATCTGGTAAGTTGTAAACGTGCCTTCATTTTCAATTCCCGGTGATTCATTGCCGCGATCGCTGCCAGCATGAGCAGAACGAACGCAACGCCCCCGTTTAATGGCATTCAGGCTACCATGTCTGCCTTCGAGTAAAATCCCACCCGTTGTGTTTAAAAAGTTGTGACCCGAATCGATCCAACCAAAGCCATCCATGTGGGCTTTTTGAATACTTCGCGCAAAATTTTTCGCTCCTGCTACTGTTCCTCTGGAGGCATCATTGGGGGGATTAGGAGAAGCGGTATGATGAATGACGATATATTGCGGTCTGGTTTCGGCTGACCATTGTTTTGGGGGTGTGGCTCCCCATTCTTTGGTTGGAATGACACTAGCAGTAAAGGGCATGTTGCTAATTGCTAATTGCTAATTGCTAATTGCTAATTGTATTTGAAAATGGGGAGTGGGGAGTGGGGTAATTTTTAATCCAGAATTGGCTTTAACTTAAAACTCATACGATTTTGGATTTTCGATTTTACACAACATTACCGTAACTCATGTGTAACATTTTTTTATTGGTCTCAATATTTTTCTTGGGGAATTGTTACCGTAAAGGTTGTGCCGACTTCAATTGTACTGGTTACGCTAATACTACCGCCATGTAAGTCTAGACAATTTTTAGCGACGGTTAGGCCTAATCCTGAACCTGGAATACTGCCAATATTTTCGCCCCGATGGAAGGCTTCAAATATATGGGGGAGGTCTGAGGGAGGAATTCCAATTCCCCAATCTTGAATTTGGAAGGTTGTCTCTTCGGTTGTGCAGGTTAAGGTGAACTGAACGTTGCTGCCTGGGGGTGAATATTTTATCGCATTATTTAGTAAATTTATCAGGATAGAGCGTAGAAGTTGACAGTCTAGGCAAGCTATTTGGGTTTGACATTGACTGATAAAGATCAGAGTCGTTTGATTGTCAGTATTGAGTTGAATTTCGTCTACAAGCTTCTGACAGAATTGCTCAACATTCAGGAGGGTAGGATTGAATTCTAATCGTCCGGTTTCAGCGCGGTTGATGGTGAGAATATCATCGAGTAGTTGCCTGATTCGTTTAGCGGCGACTTCGATGCGGCGGAGATTTCTGATTCTTTTTTCTTCTGGCCAATCATGAGCAGCAAATTGGAGTAATTGAGCAGAGGCTAAAACGGTGCTGAGAGGGGTACGAAATTCATGGGAAGCAAGAGAAAAGAAACGAAGTCTGAGTTGAGAAAGTTCTTGTTCTCGTTCTAATTGCCGACGCATTTCTTCAGCTCGTTTGCGTTCGGTAATATCAATACCAATACCAATTATATACTTGACGGAGCTATCCTGATCAAGGAGAACAGTATTCGACCAAGAAATGACTCGGTGAGTACCATCTTGTGCAACCCAGTAATTTTCATAGTCGTTGCGTAATTGATTTTCTCCAAGTTGTTCCAGGATAGTTTTAACGGACTTAACTTCTTCTGGAATCAGGCACAGATCCCAAACATACTGACCTTTGACGTGATCAAAAGAATAGCCTGTGAGTTGTTCACAAGCGCGGTTAAAACGAACGATTTTACCGTGGCGATCGCAAACCACAATTAAAGCATTCGCCGTATCTAAAATCGCGGAAATAAAGTTGCGTTCTTCCAGTAAAGCTTCTTCAGCCTGCTTACGTTTGGTAATATCACGCCATGCGATCGCTAAACCATCACCCAATTTAACAGCGCGGATATCGAACGCGCGACGAAACGGCTTGCCGTGAGAGTTATCCTCATAAATAAAAGATTCTTTAACTAAAGGTTGACCCGTTTCGACAACTTGGCAATAATCATCGAATAATCCAGCCTCTCGATAGGCGGGTAAGAGTTCGCACAAGCCTTGCTCAAGCTGCTCTTCTTTTGTAAGATTATTATTCTGACAAGCAGCGGCATTAACATACTCGAAGGAAAAATCTACAATCTGACCCGATTCATCACGAATGGCTGAGTAAATACTAAAGCAATCCAGCATATTTTCAATCGAGGTGCGGAACCGTTCCTCACTCGCTGCTAGTTCGGCTTCCAGTTGCTTGCGTTCAGTAATATCAATCGCTGTACCCAAGATTTGTGCAGCTAAACCCTCGGCATTTCTACTAAATATGACTTCCCAAAGATGCAACCAGCGCCATTCCCCTTGAGCATTTTTGAAGCGAATTTCACTCTCAATCACTTCACCGTCTTTAGCTGTAGCATAGTGTTCTTGTAGTGTGGCAAAATTAGGCAAATCGTCTGGGTGTAAAACATCTAGAATAAACTGCTTCCCTTGCGCTTGTATCTGGGCTTGTCTCAAGCAAAAAAACTCTTCAGTCCGGCGATTCGCATAGATATTACACTCTTTAATTTGGTCATAGATATAGAGTAAATTAGGAGTTGTGTCGGCAATTTGGTGAATAAAATGTTGGCTTTGCCGCAGGGCTTCCTCCACTTGCTTGAGTTCAGTAATATCTTGATTAACCACCATCCCCCCGATAATTTCTTGACGTTCATTTCGTAGAGGCATTGCTGAGTTTAAAATCGTTTTATGCGTCCCATCAAAGCACTCAATATTAATCAGTTCATTGATTGAAGTTTCTCCTTTGATAATTGCCCGTGCTAAAGCCCATTCGTCGGATTCTATCCGTTTTCCTGTATCTGCCCACCATCCTTTATACTCCTCATACTGTTCAATTCCAACATATTCAGCCCCTCCCCAAATTTCTTGCCCTGCTGGATTTCCTTGCAGAATTACCCCTTGTTCGTCAGTAATCCAAACTCCTACAGGTAGGGTATTTAAAATATTGCTTAATAAAGCTTCTCGATACTGCAATTCTTGCTGAGTTTTCTTGCGTTCGGTGATATCCCGCAAAACGGACAAATGCTGTCCAGGAATAAAGTTAGCTTTGGCAGCATATTCAACATCTCGCACTGTACCATCTGGCAGATAAAGGCGAATCTCTCCCATAGACTGCCCCATTTCTAGAAAGGAACGCCATATCTGTTCAAAATTAAAACTAGGTTCCATAAAATCAGCAACCCGATGACCAATTAATTGGGAGTTTGGCATCCCAAATAGTTGACTGGCAGATGGGTTTGCCTCTACATAATAGCCCTCATCATCAGCGATTAAAATGGCATCAATCGTTTCTTCAAAGATAGCGCGTAGCGTCTGTTCCCTCATATGAATAGTGGTAATATTCGCCGCCGCACAGGTAATGCCAACAATTTCTCCGGCTTGATTCCACAAAGGTTCTACCGTTAAATCGTAGTACCGAAGTTTGCCATCAACGGTAATAACTATTTCTTGACGTTCTCCTACTCCGGTTGTTAGTACTCGCTGCTTTATGGGTATAATGCGTTGAGCATTTTCTGGCTCAAAGAGTTCAGTATCTAATTGACCCACTAGTGTTGAACCTTCGACTCCACTAGCCGGATTGTAGACCCAAGTGTAGCGTAAATCAGTATCTTGATTCGACACGACAATTGGCGAATTTTTGAGCGCAACCCGAAACCGCTCTTCACTTTCTTGTAAGGCTTGAATTAACTCAGTTTTCTGGGCTTCTTCTCGCCGACATTCGCCAATTTCTACCAGTAATTCCTCATTTGTACGCTGAGTATGAGCCAATAATAGGTGGAGTTGGGAATACAATCCAGCTAATAAAACTAAAGTAAAGGTGTTGGCGATCGCTACTATCAAGATAGGATTTGATACCCTAGCTGCTAATCCTACTCCGATCAAACTTCCATAGGCAAATAGACTGATACTAGCGAGTATCAGCAGCACTACTCCCAAACCGCAGAGTGTGATTTTTTGTAGGCTAGAGCCTTGCATAGGTGTAGTTTTATCGGACAGGGAATCGACAAAGAGCAATAATTTATATAAGTTAATACATAAGGTGACAGGCAATAGACAAAAAGCAATAATTTATATAAGTTAATACATAAGCTGAATGTTATGGCAAATATATCTCTAAAGGTTTAGGCTAGATGGCAAGACCTGGGGATTGTGGATCTTTATCACTCTAGTGATGTGATGGCGATCGTAACTGTGGTAAGTGGTCTTTTTGTTCACTCTTAATCAAGGGGTAAAAGAATCCTACGTAGGAGTTCAAGTTCTTGCGCTAGGAAGATTTTTCACGCCTATAACTTGATGGTTCTGAAAAACTTTTCAGTTTAAACGCTCATTTTGCCATGAAAATTCTGTTGGTAGAAGACGATTTAGAACTGGCTGAAGCTTTGACTGAAGCTTTGACTGACAAACAGTATGTTGTTGATGTTGTTAATGATGGCGAAAAGGGTTGGAAACAGGCAAAAACGTTTAATTATGACATGATGTTGCTGGATGTGATGCTCCCCAAGCTAGATGGCGTGAGTTTGTGCCGACGTTTGCGTTGTGAGGGCAAAAGCCTTCCCATCCTCATGATTACGGCTTTAGATACGAGTCGGGATAAAGTATGCGGTTTGGACGCAGGAGCTGATGATTACATCGTTAAACCTATCGATTTACCGGAGTTATTAGCTCGCGTCAGAGCCTTAATGCGTCGTGGGGAATGTTCAGCGCCACCTGTGCTAACATGGGGAGCCTTACAACTTGATCCGAGTACCTATGAAGTCACCTACCAGAAACAACCCCTACATCTCACGCCTAAAGAATATTCCTGCCTAGAGCTTTTCTTGCGGAATAGTCGGCGGGTACTCAACCGTGATTTTATCATTGACCATTTATGGTCATTTGCAGACCCCCCCTGTGAAGATACGGTCAAAGCTCACATTAAAAGCTTACGCCACAAACTAAAAGCCGTGGGCGCTCCGGATAATTTGATTGAGACAGTCCATGGCTTGGGTTATCGCCTCAAGCCAATTTCTTAATATTTTCTTTATAAACTATCGGCTTTTTTCTCCGTGTTCTTACCCAAATTTTTCACTTTTAAAGTGTAAAGTCAGTGAAATCACGGTAGTTACAGCTCACAGAGTCACTCCGACTGCCGGAGCTATGTCCCTGTAACTGGAGCATTTTAGTAGTCTGTGACTAGTTTTAAGGGGTTACTCCTATCTCCCCTCCCGGAGTGCCAGTTTCAACCCCTCAGTATAAAGTTGACAGATTATCAGTTGCTGCCAGTCTACCATGCCCTTGGGTAGACCATTGATTTGAGGAAATCAACCATGTCTAAAACCATGTCAAAAATGATCGTGGACTTAGGACTACAATTAGTCAATGAAGAAATTGACAACGCCTTGGATATTTATCCAGATGAAGCCTGTAAAAAAGCCTTTGCAAATCCTGAGTTGCGCCAAAAATTAATTGACTATGTGATGGGTGGAATTCCCGAAGCCTATATGTACGATGAAGATGCGCCAAAGCGAGCGGTTAAGGCTAAATTTCCCTATCGTTCTTTAGAGCTTCGTTTACGGGTAGAAAAGTACGTCCATTGGGGGATTGAATATATTCTGGAAACCCATTCTGATCTAGTGAATCACCCGATGGCTAGCCAAGCTCCACTAACTTATATTCCTTGGGACTCTATTAATTATTCCCTCCCAGTTTTCTAGAAAATAGTTGTGATTTCACGGTAGTGTAGCTCAATTCTCCTCAATCTATTAAAATGTAGGGGCTACTCTTTTCGTGGTTTGGTAACATCTTTTTTTCAATCATTAGACTCTCTATAAAATACCTGTTTTATCGATTATGACTCAACTATTTTGCTCTCTCCCGGACGAGTACAGCGATCGCATTCTCTGCTGCTATGTTAATGGGACTAGCAAAATGCTGATGGCACGCATCGCTAATGTTCCCGATTGGCGGTTTGAACGTGTGATTTTTCCCGAAGAACGCTTATTATTTGAAGCTCCGCCCCAGGCTAAGTTAGAAATCCATCGGAATACGGAAATGGGGACAATACTATCTGATAGTATTCCCTGTCGTTACCTACGAGTTAGTAAAATTAGCGACACTAACAGACTCGTTTTATCAAGTAAAATTGCTTGAGTATCATAAAGAAGTTTTTGTTTTGAGAGTGGGGGGATGGGGAAAATCTGACCCCTTACTCCTCAATTCTTTTGTAATAAATCAAATTAAAAAAATCAAGACCAATGAATTTCACCACCCAAGTTGAAGATGTAGTTCTTTCTTCCTTAGAAAAGTTAGATTTAGCCCATTGGATAGAAATTGTTACTGATCAGCCTCACTGTATGTACTACTTTGGGCCTTTCGCTAATCGGAAAGCCGCACAACGCTCTCTAGCTGGATACATTCAAGATCTAGAACAAGAAGGAGCGAAGGTTATTTCTTGCGAAATCAAAAAGGGTCAACCCGAAGAATTAACGGTTATGGATGGGTGATTAGAGGAATATCACCTGGGAGCATCCCAAATGTGTAAA
>DNGI01000473.1 GCA_003486645.1 Cyanobacteria bacterium UBA11370
TTCAACAAGCACTTCAAAAATAGCTGAGATAAGTGGTAATATCATGGCCGGTTGAATAACCTCAAAAAAGAGTGAGGGGGAGAGAGGGAGAGAGGGAGAGAGGGAGACTTTTTATTATGGGTGATTTACCGGACATCATATTACACACAACACGGGTGTTCAACCACCATCAGTAGGGACGCATCGATATGTGCCCTCAACCTATTTAGCGTGTGTCATTAATTTTATCCAACCCCTCCCCCCTCACCCTCTCACTGGCAACGTAACAGTTACCCTCGTACCCACTCCCACTTGACTTTCTACATCGATGCTACCCCCCTGTAAGTCCACACACTGCTTAACAACCCATAATCCCAAACCACTCCCATTAAGGAGACTCATATTACTACCTTGATGAAACCCATTGAAGAGTAATTTTTTGTCTTTCTCAGGAATTCCAATCCCGCAATCTCGGATGTGAAAAATCACCTGTTCGTCTTGACAAAGTAGCTCTACTTTAATTTCACTATCATCAGGACAATAGTGCATAGCATTGAGCAATAAATTTGTCAGAGTTCGCCGCAGTAATTTTTCATCCCAAGCGCCAACAGATTGGCATTCACTCACAAAAACAATCTGGTGTTGGGAGGATGTGCTTTCTTGCAACTCAGCCGTCAGTTCGCGGCAGAATTCAGTTAAATCTAGGGAGGTTGGAGTCAACCGCACTTCTCTAGTTTGTATCTTTTTAATCAACACCAGGTCATTGAGTAACTGATTGATCCATCTTGCATTCTCTTGAATACGTTGAAGATAATTTGAATTGTTTTCATCAATCCCTTCTTGATGGTTATTCTCAATGATTTTGGCGTAAGAAAAAATATTGTTGAGTGGGTTACGGAGTTCCTGGGTGACGATTGAGGTAAAGTTAGCAAAGTGAGATTTTAGAGCCGTCAATTCGGCTTCTTTGGCTAGGGCGGCGCTGGCGGCGACGGCGGCTTGTTTTTGCTCAGTGATATCTTTAAATGTGACAATGGCTGCCATTTCTTCACTGTCACTATCACCAAGGCGAGCTATCGTATATTCAAAGTCTCTCACCCCTTCAACCGTAGTTAAACTGGTTTCATCCGTAACGAATTGTCCCATTGTCAACACAGTTTCCCGTTGCACATCCAACTGTTCCATCACCTCACCAGGTAAGGTTAACTCTCGCCAGGTTTTACCAATACACTCATTTTGAGTAAAACCCCAAGCTTTTGCGGCTGCCTGATTTACATAAATGTATTTTCCTGCCCGATCTAATACCCAGAAAAAGTCATTAGAGTTCGAGAGAATAGTATCCAGCAGTGTCCCTAACTGCTCAACCGATGCTGCCAAATTTTGCGTCGATCGCTCTGGTGGCTTGGCGGTAGCTGTCTCTATTTTTGCTTCCGTTTCTAACTGTTTAAGCGCGGCTTGTTGCTGTTGAATGGCTTGTTGTTGTTTAATTGCATCCTGCTGTGCAGCTTTGAGTTGCTTTTGCTCCGTAATATCTTCTAGGATACAAGTAGCATAAACAGGTTCCTCCGCTGTACTGGGCACTAGAGCAATCGTTAGATGTCCCCATTGCATCTCTCCATCGGCATTAAACCAATGCTTTTCTAACTGATAGGAACGGCGTTCTCCTGCTATCAATTGATGAAACATTGCCGACTCTACCCCCGGCTTATCTAAATTCATCAACTCAGGAAAAACTTGCTTTAAGCCTTCCGAATCACACCCTAGCATTTCTGCAAGTGTCCGGTTATTATCAATAAGATAACCCTGGCTATCCACAATTGCTATACCGATGAGCGATCGCTCCACTCGTTCACAAAACAGATGTTTACTCGGCTTTTGGCTTGATTCTCGGTGACGCGCCGCCGTCAAGTCTTCGAGTCGCCAGCGTAACCCCATCACTTGACTCTGGGAATTCCGAATCGGTGCGACTGTGAACGAAGCCAGAAATGAATCACCACCACGGGGTTGAATCTGAACGGGCCAATGATGAATCGATTCTCCTCGTTGTAGCTGACTCAATTTATAATAAAAGTCCCGCCGTTCCTGCGTAGCGACGAACACCACTAAGGATTTGCCAACTAACCGTTCTGGTGATAAGTTGAGCAACTGAGCAGCGGCTTGGTTGGCTTCGATAATCATTGCTTCCGGATCGGTCACGAAGTACCCATCTGGGGCAAAATTAAACAATTCCTGGTAACGCTGGCGTTCGGCATCTATTGCCACACGACTATCGGTTAGCTTTTCATTTTGTTGGCGCAGTTCCTCTGCCGCAAATTGCAACTCTTGCAGAGAATGGGATAGTTCTGCCAAGCTTGCCATTAATAATTGTTGCGGCTGAGTCGGAAATTCCTCTCCCGTTTGAGAGGCTTCTGGTGGCAGCTTCAGCAATTCGTGTGCTTTCTGCCACAAGGCTTCTACACGTCTGAGAGATAGTGTGATCTGTTGGTCAAAAGTTTCTTCGGTCATTGTCAGTCATAAAATCATGCACCCTTAGACTCAATATTCTGCACTATTCTCCCGAAGTTGTCCTGTTTATGGCAAGTTGTGTTCAAATTCCGATCTAGTTTGAGTGGGGAGACCGGGAGTGGGAAGTGGGGAGAGATTTTATTACGGTCAATTATCTAAACCAGACTAACCCCAAAAATCCAAAATCCCAACCGCTTGTCAATAACGGCGGCAATTGTGGCTTGCTATCGAACGCGATCGCTCTCAATAAATCTGAATCATATCTGTATAGTTGGTCAATAACTCATCATCAGTTAAGCGATCTCCTTCCATCTGAGGACTCCACAACAGTTCAACCGTTTTCAGATAATCAGACCGAATTGCTGCAACTGTTTCTAAAGCATCCTTAAGGCTTTCTACAGATCGCACATCTTTAAACAAGGGTTGGTCATCTGCTGTGCCAACGAGTAGCGTTACTACAATATACGCGCCTGGGTCTTTCTCTAAACCCGGAATTACCGCTGCTTTTTGCTTGATTGAACCTTTCACATTGGTCAAGGTTTCAGTCGTATATTTACTCCGATCTTGCACAGAAATTTGGTTGAATATCGATTGAGCTTTATCCAGATTAACGCTTTGTGAGCTAGCTAAAACGTGACTCCAATTACCCGAATTTCGTAGGAGTATTAAAGCAGATTGTTGTAGTAGTTCTAACAACCCTTCAGACGTTTCTGTATCGATATCTGTTGTAAGTTCTGAGAGTTGGGATTGCAGATCTGGAGTGTTAGTAAATAGAGCTACCTGTAATTTACTAACGGTCACAATATCATTATCTAACTCATTAGTAGTGTTACGAGAGCGTAGCTTCTTCAGAATGAAATACACAGCAAAGAAAAGACCAGTACCTAATAACAAAAGAATCAAGAACGTCCAAAATACATTAGCTGAGTTGCTCGAAGTAGCAGAAGAGCTAGAATTGGGATCACGTGGAACAGTTGGATTAGATGTTGAGCTTGCTGGTGCAGAATTTGGAGCGGTTTGATTGGGAGCGATCGTTGAGTTTGAACCTGCGGTTGCAGGATTTGGGACTGTTTGATTGCGATTGAAATCGTCGTCATCATTTTCGATTTCAATGTCAATATCAATATGTCTCGGTACAGTTACTGGCTTTGGTTTTACTGAACTACTCGGTTGAGTTGGAGAGTAAGTCGGTTGTGGGGAATTCGTGTTAGTTTTAGCAGGGACACGACTAGGAGACGTAACGGGTTTCTGAGATGCAGCAGGTTTCTGGAAAGTACCGCCGCTAGCACGTCCGCCAGTTGTTCCAGTAGTGGAACGGTGACTAGGAGACGTGGAATTTACACCAGAGGTAGGTTTTGTTGATGAACTGCTACTGCTACTCGTGGGACGGCTAGAACTGCTGGAACTGCTGGAACTTCGGGAACTGCTAGAACTGCTAGAACTGCTGGAACTTCGGGAACTGCTCGAACTACTCGAACTACTCGAACTACTCGAACTACTCGAACTACTCGAACTTCGGGAACCGGAACCTGACGATGATCCGCCACTCCTAGCAAACGCTTCGTTATTGATATCGAACTGGGCGACTGAATTACGGCTAGGTAGCTGAATATCGACACTATTGATTAAGCCGAAAGCAAGCGCTGTAGCAAACAGAAACTTAACGTTGATTTTTGTTAACATTTCAAGACCTCAGAAAGCAGGCTGGTGAGTTGAAGGGTCAAGTTAGACCTAAGTTCAACCTAGCTTTTGAGCGTCCAAAGTGTCGAGTCTGTTTACAAGTCTCAAAAAGTCTTTATCCGCCATATCCTAACTCATGGGGAATATGATACACAAAACTGGAAAAATGACGAGTGGTTCACGTAGCCCTAGCACTTATATTGAATTACTTACAAGATTTCCTCCTCGCCCAATCAGTTGTGAAGAAGAATTACTAGCTACCCAGCAAGTTATTGATTCCTTGATTGACCGCGGCGAGTTAACACCGGATGAACAAGATTATCTTAATGTTTTAGGTACTCTAGTCTACGAGTACGAACAACTTCATCATCAAGCTATACCTGATATTCATGGTGTAGAGTTAATCAAAGCGATGCTAGCTGAATTTGAGTTGCGGCAAAAAGACTTGGTTCCTATTTTTAAAACAGAGTCTATTGTGTCTGCTATATTGAACGGTCAGCGTCAACTCACAGCTACCCACATTCGTAAACTTGCTGATTTTTTTCATGTTTCTCCTGCTGCTTTTTTTGAGTCTTCTAAAGAGGGTTGAGTAAGGGTTGTATGAGGTTACAATTCTACCCCAGCGTGTCGATAACTGCCTCAAGAGCGGTTCCTTGCTCTGCTGAGAGTAAGCCCGGCACTTGCCAAAATTTGTTACCGCAAGCCGCTAAAAATTGACTTAAGAAATTTTCTAGGGAATTTGCGGCAAAATACCATTCTTCACGGGAATCTAAGGGTAGTGCAATCATCACGTTGCCGAAGTCTGGGGAAGCCGCATCGCACCTTAGTACTATCAGATCAGCATCACCGAGGAACTCTCCAATAATCAAGTCTCCTGGACGGAAATCTTCTTTTCTTTGAGCAATTCGCTTTTCTTGCTCGGTAATAACTTGGTTTGCTGACCATAATATCAGACCCCACTGTCCATAATTCACGTCTTCAAACAGACGTAAGCCTGATGTTTGATACCAGAGGTTTGTAATAGACAAAGGTAAGATAATTCCGAGTTTCTCTTTAAATGCCTTTTGATCCCAAGGTTGGGGTGGTAAAACCTGAGAGTGCATTGGCATTGCGATCGATACATCTGGACAATCGACAACGCTTATGGATTCAATGGTATGAATTAACTTTTCGATGTCTTGCTCGTTCATAGTTGGTTGCTACCAGTCCCGCCAGAAGGCATTGAATTCATCGATGTGAACCTGTCTCAAAACCGGAACAAGATTGTCGAAATCGTTTGTTCCACCATATTCTCTGGGTTTTATGTGGTGAATATCGTATAGGTTCCAGCCTCCGGGAGGGGTGTCGTAACCTCTGCGATACCATTCGGCAATATACTCCCCACGCTCTTTTCTTCCCCACGCCACTCTGTCAGACTTGGGAACTTTAACTAAATCCCCAGTTGCAAAAGGGATGGGGTTGTTTGTTCTTGGGTCAATTACAGAGGGATAGGGTTTGCCAGCTCGGTTCACCATATTGATAGCATACCTAAATTATTACAGCCTAATCTTAAGGGGGAGTATTATGGTCTTGGAAGGTTGAAAGTATTCCATCGGTTGAATTTCAACGGTTGAATTTTAGATGTACAAGCCTAAAGAAGCTAAGTTATTTGGAGCGGTTCTAAAACAATTACTGCATGAAAAAGGACTGAGTGATCGACAATTTGCCAAACAAGCTGGACTAGAACAGAGCTACGTGAGTAAGCTTCTCAATCCCAAGCCAGGAAAGGAAATTGCAGAACCTAGAATAAAAACACGTCAGAAACTTGCTAAAGGCTTAGGAATTACAGAACAAGAGTTATTAGAAGAAATTGATCGATACAGTGACTTGGAAGCCGCAAAAACAACGCCCGATACTCCTGATTTAGCTGAACGTGAAGAGGCGATCGCCAAGCCGTACCAAGAAACTATAGAGAGTGATGCTGGTTCAATTGAAGAGCGTTATTTGAGGGCAACTAACAATTTTGACAATCTAGAACCCCTTGAGCGTAAAAGTAGAATTCAAGTGCTGGAAGAAATTGCTAGTAATCGAGATTTTCCAAGATACCACTGGAAAGTTATGGAATTCTTGGCTGATTTTGTTAGAAGAAAAGCTCCTTGGAAAGAAGAAGAGGAAGGAGAGCGATCGCAAAAAATTACCGCAGATATCCAAGCAGCGCTTACCGTTATAGGGCGGCGGGACATAGAAAAAGATCCGGCGAATCAGAGACTAGATTTAAGCAAAGTAGATATTGCAAGTGCAGACCTAAAGGAAGCTAAGTTGCAAGGGGTATTCCTTTATGAATCTAACCTACAGAATGCGAACCTTATTGGTGCCAATTTGCAAAAAGTAAACCTCAGAAAAACTAATCTAAAAGAGGCTTGGCTTGATTCAACCAATCTTCAAAGGGCAAGGCTTGATCAAGCTGACCTACAAAAGGCAAAGCTTAGTTTAAGTAACTTACAACGAGCAACCCTCAATCGGGCTAACCTGCAAAGAGCAGATCTTAGTGTAGCCGACTTAAAAGGGGCAGACCTTGATCGAGCCGACTTACTTTGTGCAAACCTTAATGGAGCTAACTTACAAGGGGCGTACCTTAATGGAGCCAATTTGCGGGGGGCAAAACTCTATTCAGCAAATTTACAAGGGGCATATTTCTATAAAGCCAGCCTACAAGGAGCAGATTTTTCGGGAGCTACAAACCTGACACAACGCCAGATAGAATTAGCACAAGGAGATAGGACAACGATCCTGCCGGAATATCTTGTAACACCAGCAGATTGGATTTAAATCGAATGTATTTTGGTTTTCTAGCGAGAGCGAGCTGCGTTTTGTCGCAACACTTGGCTATCGCGGCGATGCCAAATCATCAGGTTGCGATCGCTCTCTTGTGTAATCATTCTCCACAGAGTCTCAGCACATCATCAATAATCTTATCAGTCAACCACATTCCTTGACTCCGAAGCATGGCGATAACTGGCGCAACCGATGGTAAATAACCTAACTGTTTCGCTTTGACCAATGTGTTAACGATGATTAGAGTTTCAGGCATTGTTGATATCACGTTCTAATTCTTCTGTTGTTAAGGACAAGGGAGATACTTGATAACGTCCTAGTAACATCAAGAATTCGACTCGTGAGATTCCAGCTAATTGAGCGGCACGTCCGGATGAGAGTTTTTCGAGTTCAAAGAGAGGGATCTAAAAAACGTAAGATGTGAGATATTAAAATAGAAGAAATAACTTTTTTATATATAGCACTAGCATGAATTTTCCGAACTTAAGAAAAACAGCCCAAGGGTGGAAATTTGAAAGTGAAGAGGCTTTAGAAGATTTTGCTTTTACTAATTTAAAACAACTTTTGGGATTAACTCCGCTCAAGCGACAATATATAGTGAATAGTCAAATCTGCGACATCTTAGCAGTAGATGATAATAAACGATTAGTAGTGCTGGAGTTAAAAAACAATGAAGACAGATATATTCTCCAGCAGCTAACTCGCTATTATGATGCTTTGCTAGAAGAGAAACCCTTTAAAGACTTAATAGACTATACACAACCTATTGAGTTAATGGGCATTGTGCCCAAGATACATAGAGATAACTTAACAGATAGAAAATATCATCATCTTAATATTCGATTTTTTAAGTTTGAGATAATTACATTGGAATCCAATGTTTATCTACAGTTAAAAGATTTAGATACAGATAAGGTTTTTGAGATAGAAATACCCTCTCAAGATGCAGAGAGTACCGAAAGTTTACCTAATCCTCCTAAATTACTCCAGAAGCTGTTGCGTTCATGTGAGCCTGAACAGCTAAAAATAATTACGGAGATTCGGGATCAGATTCTCACGTTTGATCAGCGGATGCAAGAAATATCTAGTGCTGGCAGTATTAAATATGGAAATGGAAAAAGTAAAACAAGTAAATTTTGTGCGGAATTCTGCTCGGATAGTAAAGGAAAATTATTAATATTTCTATGGATACCTTTTAAAGCTGGCAAAAGCAAAAAAATTGGCAGAGCAAGAATTGGCATAAATTATGAAACAGGCAACGCCTTGATAGAGGGTTATGTATCAAAAGGAATTCGTATAAAAAATCCGCCTTTTAATAAAGAAAGAGCCAAAAAGATGGAAATAATAGACAAAAAAATTGATAATAAAGAAACTCTCACTTATGAAGAGTTTAAACTTTTTTCTACATATTCATATGACAAGACCTGTATATATTCCCCTATAACTAATATGGTTGGTGTTGCATTGCAATACTGGCTCAAAAGGCTTTAAGCCAAGTTAGCGATCGCACCTATAGTTCTTCATCAGGAATACCCGTTACATCAATACCTATTGCCCTACACATAGTCTGAAGCGAAACACCTAACTCACGCGCCAAAGCAACCGCCCTATCGATACGTGGTAGCTTAATTCCATTTTCCCAGTCGTAGATTTGGCGTTCAGACACTCCGATCCGCCGTCCTAGTTCAGATCGGGTTAGTTCAGCCGCTTCTCTGAGGAATCTTAATTCAGATTTTCCTTGGTTTAAGTTAGTCATTATCCTCAGATTGCGATCGCATTGGCCCAAACTCATCCGGCAAATCCTCAATCGGGATACCTAACTCTCTACATAACGCTTTTACCTGTGGAACACTAGGTCTAGCAACGGTTTCCCCAGTTTCCCAACGTACATAAGTTCGCAAAGGGATACCGCATCGCCTCGCTAGTTCCTCTTGCGTCAAATTTAGTTTATCTCTGAGTGACTTTAACGGTGACTCACCTTCCTGTAGCTGTTTTTTAGGCATATGTAGCTAATTGCCATGTCAACATAACAGCTTGACAAAAGCAGTTAGGCATGACAGACTGTCATATAAGAAAGTACAAGAATTGAAGAACAACCGCAAAGCAGCCTTTAGGCTAGCTAATTAGCCTTTTAAAAGGTTGGTTTGATGTTGCTCTTTCTCAGTGTCTTACAGAATCATTATTTCACCAATAGCTTAGTCAGCGACCCATGGTTGCCTACTCTGCCATGCTTTCTCGGTGAATTGACTAATAAATTCCAAACCTGAGCAGATATCTTATCTGCCCTCACTTTAGCGTGTCCTTGCCGAGTGCCTCATCGCACTCCTTCATCTATCTCCAATTACGAATATCCATGCAAAAAACCAAAGCGACCCAAATCTGGCGAGTCGCCACAAACCTTGCTGTCTTCAAAACCGCCCACAAACCCCCAAAACCAACCCCTTGGAGAGGAACAGGCAGAAAAACCTAACCATCCCACCAGCCCACACTAACCCACAATCCCTAAAATCCCATGACCTACAAAAACCTACTCAAACCCTGGTGCATCATTCGCGCCCTACCGAATATGCGTACAGCCATCATCCTCCGCTGTCGCCGCCGCAGTGACGCTGAAGCCTACCTCCGCATCTTCAAAGCTAATAATCCGAGCGATCGCTATCAAATCATGTTTGATATTACCCTAGAACCCGCCAATCCTATCAAGAAATAGGGTAGACCTGCCTTGAATGGAAAGTGGAGAGTGGGGAAGATTGATCCTCCCACACCCTCTTTAACTCATGCCAAATCGAATAGCAGAAACTCGGCATCGGTTGTTGCTGAAATTTCGATATTCGTTTCCTCACTAATCGCTGCGCCATCCCCTTGAGATAAAGGTAAACTGTTAAGTGTAATGGAACCACGAGCTACCTGTATCCAGCTATGGCGTTGGGGTTGTAAAGCGTGAGAAATGCGATCGCCTTCTTCCAGAACGGCCGCATACAAATTGACATCTTGATGAACAGTCAGTGCCCCTTCTCTACCATCTCGTGCTGCAACTAATTGTAGTTTACCTGGAGTTTTAGCTAACCCAAAGTTCTGCTGTTCGTAGCTGGGTGAATTTCCTGTTGTTTCAGGTAATATCCAAATTTGTAATAAGTGAACAGGTTCTGTTTTGGAGTGATTGAACTCGCTATGAAAAATACCCGTCCCTGCACTCATTCGTTGCACATCACCTGGTTCAATTATTGAACCATTTCCGATACTATCTTTGTGTTCTAGCGCCCCTTCCAGGACATAGGTGATAATTTCCATATCTCGATGTCCGTGAGTGCCAAAACCCGCACCAGGGCTGACTTGATCTTCATTAATCACCCGCAGGGCGCGAAATCCCATGTGGTTGCGATCGTAATAGTTGGCAAAGGAAAAGGTATGATAACTATCGAGCCAACCGTGATTAGCGTGTCCTCGTTCTTGGGCTTTACGAATTGTAATCATTGTTTGGTTGTTGGTTGTTGGTTGTTCGTTGTTGGTTGTTCGTTGGTACTAACCAATGACTAATGACCCATGAATAATGACCCATTAAAGTTTACTGTGAGCGCCGTCACAATAGACGGGATTACCTGTATGTTTACAGTTGCAGAGTGCTACCCTTTTTTTCTCAGTTTGTTCAAACACTAGTGGTGTAAATTCAGTCCCTTGATGAGAACCATCACAAAAGGGTTGATTTTGAGATTGACCACAACTACACCAGTAGTAAGTTCCTGGTTCTAGTTCAAGAACAGCGGGCTTTTTATCAGCAATAATGGGTGTACTCATTGTGTCCTCTATATATTCCTGGGACTTTGTGTTCAATCTTCAACTTTGAATGTTTATTGGCATTCCTTTTTGTATATTTAAACTTTATCTTAAGTAAGGTTATTATGGAAAGTATGCACTTTAAAGTAAGGTAGTACCCAAAAAGATACTATGGAAGCTAAAGCTGTTGATATCGAAAGGGCGAGTTGTCCCGTGGAACGAACGTTAGAGGTGATTGGTGGACGGTGGAAGGTTTTAATTCTTAGGGAGTTGTTTGAAGGGGTGAAGCGTTTTGGACAGTTACATCGCGCTTTGCACGGAATTACCCAAAAGATGCTAACCCAACAATTGCGGGAAATGGAGTCCGATGGAATTATCTATCGCCAGGTTTACTTGCAAGTTCCACCGAAAGTAGAATATTCTCTAACGCCGTTGGGGGAGAGTTTGAAACCGATTCTGGAGTCAATGCACGAATGGGGACTCAAACACCTCGATCGCAAACTTGAAGAGTCAAGCGTCTGATAGTTTGATGGAGAGTGGGGAGTGGGAAGAGATTAGTATGCAGATAACGAACTATCTAAGAAATTAATAGATATCATATCTTACCCATCTCAACAGATAGGAGAAGGGGATGTCAAAAAGGTTTACAATTGGCTTAACTGTTGCAGAGTCAGTAGGAGACATTTCATGCTGCTAAAGTGTACAACCCGTCACATTCGCATTTATACTGCGGAGGTCAAAAATAATGAATTAGTGGAAAGTCAAAACGTTTTAACCCTAGATGTTGACCCCGATAATGAATTTAATTGGAATGAAGACGCTCTGCAAAAGATCTATCATCAGTTTGATGAACTAGTAGAAGCTTACACTGGACAAGACTTAACTGAATACAACCTGCGCCGCATTGGTTCTGATCTAGAACACTATATGCGATCGCTTTTACAGAACGGTGAAATTAGCTACAATCTTGACAGTCGAGTCCTGAATTACAGTATGGGTTTGCCCCAAGTTGTGTCTTAAACGTTTTGGGTTTTGAGTTTAAACTCAAAACTCAACTGTCTCGTCAGTTAAGGGTATAGATTTACAGGCAAGGTAAAGAGATTTTACATAGAAGAAATTGGAACAGTCCAGCATGGCGTAGTTGTTTATTGAGTCGAGAGCGATCGCACATCAATAGTCTGTCGTAGAGATAAGGCGATCGCTTTGTGAGGATAGATCAAACAGCGATCGCTTTTCTTTAATCCTAGAAACTATATCTGGCATGGGTGATAGCTTGTAGGGTTGAGGGAAAGCGATCGCACTCTTTCTATTGTGTTTCAGAGATGGAAGCGATCTTTGATCAGGATAAATTAAATAGGGATCGCTTTATAATTAATAGGAGAAATTGGAGAAGGTCAAATCCTGTCAACTTACGTCGGCGTAGTGTTTCTGTAGGATAATCGCCCTAGAGCTTCAGGGTATGAAAATTCGTCTTGCCCCCGTATAGTTCCCAGCATAAAGGGCAATCTCGACTAGTCGATTGACGCAACGCTCTCGATATTCATATTCACTCACACGATCCACGTTGCCAATCGTAACCACAGGCAAAGAATCCGGCGTATTTTCTTCCCGCATCACTTGCTCTAATGAATCCTTGCCTTTCATGCTTCTATTGGCTGTTAGTAAAATCATCTGATTTGCTTGTGCTAATCGCCAAACGGTTCTGTCACTGCTATCAATTTCTAGGGCTATCTCTTCAAACATGACAAAGCGAATTGCCACTAAATCAAGCCAACCTTGATTTTCAATAACGTTCAATAAAAGCTGTGCCTGTCCCCTAATATTGTGGTCAATCAGAAAGTTCATAACTTAGATTCAAGTCTAGCTTTCGCAGCTTGAAGTTTTGCCCAGGCTTTTTCCAAACCAGGTGGCGGCGGTAGTTGGGCAATTTGAGCAAAGCATTCACGATTTTGCTCTTCCCAGTATTGCCGAATTTCTTCGTCATTTTTCACAACCATTTGATATTCGGCTTCGATTTCAGCACGATTGGCTTCGATGTAGGACATGGTTGCCTCAAATTGTTCGTCGGTAATCTGGGGGAAATGCTGTCGGATGAGTGATCGTGCATATCTGCCATGAATATAGTCCATGAATTGGTATAGGGTGATGCGAGTTCCGGCGATGACTAGTCCTCGTTCTGTACGGATAATTTTTGTTGGTTGATTGGATACCAAAGCCATAGTTACAGCTCTTTAGAGTCTGTTTTTATCGTAACCTTATCTATCCTGAGATTTGCGATCACTTGACTTTATTGCTAGAAGCTATATCTGGCATGGGTTAAGGCTTGTACGCTTGAGGAGGAGCGATCACTTACTATTATGTTTTAGAGATGATGCGATCATTGATCAAGCGATCGCGCATCTTACTATTACTGTCGGCGGGTCATTGCCATTACTGCATTGACGGTAAGTTCAGGCAGATTACCCAAGGTTGGCAAAGTGTCCGCTCCTGAACATATAATCGGTAAATCATCCCCTTGCCAAACCCAAACTTGTTGAGTTGCTGGGTCAATTAACCAGGCTAATTGTGTGCCGTTGCTGAGACAATGCAAAATCTTTTTCTGTAAATCTAAGGTACTTTGGTCAGGGGAGTGAATTTCAATTAGCCAATCCGGTGCGCCATTAAATGGCCCATCCTCATCAGGAAGACGAGCGATCGCAATAATGGAAATATCAGGCACTGGTGAGTACGGAGGCACCACACAGCGTAACTCTTGGACTGCTTCAAAGTCATCTGTATGGCAGTTAATATAATTAACCAGATTGCGTTGTAAGCGTGAGTGAAAGAGAGTTGGCCTTGGCTTTTGAAGCACACACCCATTAATTAATTCCCATGCTGGAGAAGATTCAATATTAGGTTGAGATAAAAAATCAGCCAGTGGAGTAGTAATAATTGAACTCATGAGCAGTTTACCCACAACTTCACTATTTTTGCGTGCAATTTAAATTATAGACAGGGGAGGGTTTAACTATTTCATACAGCAGTTTTACCTTAGTTACATCTAATGCAATATAGGTTATAGCGATCGCAACTCTTTAATCCTATAACCTATATCTGGCATGGGTTAAGGGTTGAAGAGAGAGCGATCGCACATCACTATTCTCTCTTAGAGATAATGCGATCGCTTTTCTTTAATCCTAGAACCTATATCCAGCTTTGGTTAAGGGTTGTAGGGTTGAGAAGGAGCGATCGCACGATTGGGAAAACAGCGATCGCACTCCCTCACTCTTCAACCCAATCTACAGGCGAGTACCTATAATCCCAGAAGAGTTAATCGGAGAAATTAGAGAAGCCTAGCATAGCGATTAATGCTGATGGTAGGGGCATGGGTACAATTAGGGTAAAGAGCATAGATACAATTAGCGTGGAAAAGTACAATGAATAGTGATTTTCTAACGGTTTACAATAATCCCTCAAATAAACGTAGTTATGATGTGCTGATTGAAAATAAAGTAGAAGGTGGAGTCAGCGCAACTGTGTTAGGTTGGCAAGACTGCCAAGCGCGGGGTTCTACTAAGGCAGAAGCACTGGAGCAACTGCGTAAGTTATTAACAGCACGCTTGCAAAATACGGAAATTGTTTCGTTAGAAATCGATTTGCCGAAACCGGAACATCCTTGGATGAAGTTTGCGGGAATGTTCAAAGATGATCCTGACTTTGAGGACGTGTTAGCAGATATTGCTGCCTATCGACAGGAGCTTGATCAGGAACAGGGGGACTATTACCGTCAACTTGATGCTGAGGAGGAGATTCATTGATTCGGTATATTTTGGATACGGATCATGTGTCTCTTTTTCAGAGAGAACATTCGATGGTGATGCAACGAGTTAATGCTACTGATCCGCAAACTATTGGGGTGACAATCATTACCCTTGAAGAGCAACTTTATGGGCGATTGAATCGAATTCGGAGAGCTACCTCAGCAGAGTCTTTGGTATCGGCTTATGCTAAATTACGCTATACATGGGATTTTTTCAGCACGATTAATTTGCTTGATTTTAGCCAAGACGCTGGTGATTGCTATGCAGAATTGGTTCGTCAAAGGATACGTGTTGGTACGCAGGATTTAAAAATTGCAGCGATCGCTCTTTCGGTGAAAGGGATAGTTGTTACGCGCAATCAACGGGATTTTGGTAAAGTGCCAGGTTTAGAGTTGGCAGATTGGACAGTAGAGGAATTGCAGAGGTAGCGATCGCTTCTCTTTAATCCTAGAACCTATATCTAGCATGAGTTATAGCTTGTAGGGTTGAGAAGGAGCGATCGCACTCTCTCTATTGTGTTACATAGATGGAAGCGATCGCTTTTCTTTATGGGTATAACCTATATCTGGCATGGGTTAAGGGTTGTAGGGTTGAGAAAGAGCGATCGCACCCTCTCTATTTTGTCCCAAAGATGATGCGATCGCGACACTCAGGATAGATGAAATAGCGATCGCAACTCTTTAGTCCTAGAACCTATATCTGGCATGGGTTAAGGCTTGTAGGTTTTCAGAGGAGCGATCGCACCCTCTCTATTTTCTCCCAAAGATGAGGCGAAGGCGATCGCACTCCCTCACTCTTCAACCCAATCAACAGGCGATCGCCTACAATGCCAGAATAGTTAATCGGAGAAGCCTAGCATGGCGGCTGCAAAAATAGTAGACATGACGATTGATGACATCAAAGCCTTGATTACACAAGTGGTGGATGAAAGGTTGTACAACTGGTGGCACTCATCAAGGGATACGCGCTCTATTGAAGAGGTTTTAGCGGCTATGGATTGTTTGAGATGGACACCACCTCCTGGATCTCCAACCACTACTGAATTATTGCGAGAGGATCGAGTTCGCTAATGGCAATTTATGTAGTGGATGCTAGTGTAGTGATTCAGTACGCGATCACCCAAACTTATACCTCAGAAGCACGAGTCTTAGTCACTCAGATGTATCAAGGGGATCAGTTGTGTATCCCATAATTTTGTTTGCTGGAGTGTGTTAATGTTCTGTGGAAAGAGGTTCGGTTTCGGGGATTGCCGAAAATACAGGCTGAACAGATTGTTGATGAACTGTTGGCGTTATCATTCCGGATTATGCCAACTGTTCATCTTTTGCCTCGCACCTATAACATCTGGGATCGGTAAAGCTGGTTATCTATACCAATACCAAGAATAATTCCATCTTTTATAGTAGAAACACTAAACAATTTACCTCCCTCTCCTACCAGCTTCCA
>DNGI01000480.1:0-2568 GCA_003486645.1 Cyanobacteria bacterium UBA11370
TGGTTGTTAGTTGGTGGTTGTTAGTTATTGGTTGGTGGTTGTTTTATAGGAACTAATGACTAATAACAAACGACAAACGACAAACGACAAACAACAAACAACAAACGACAAACGACAAACAACAAACGACAAACAACAAACGACAAAAAACAAACAACTAACCAACAGAAGCAGGTATTGGGGTAGGAAGTTCGTTAGTTTCCAGCACTCGATCAATTAAGCCATAGTCTTTCGCCTGCTGGGGAGTCATGTATAGCATCCGTTCCATATCTTTGGAAATCTTTTCCGGTGGCTGACCCGTATTGCGAGATAGGATATCAATCATCGTTCGTTTATTTGCTAGCACTTCTTGAGCGCGAATTTGGATATCCGTTGCTTGACCACGGGCATAACTCTTAGGCTGATGCAAGACAATTGAAGCATTGGGTAAACTCGCTCGACATCCTTTGCTTCCGGCTGAGAGTAACATGGCTGCCATACCCATTGCTGAACCAATGCAGATCGTATGAATGGGCGGCTTGATATAATTCATGGTGTCACAGATGGCAAAGGCTTCGGTTTCAAAGCCAACGGGTTCGCCATCATAACGAGAAGTGCCTGTAGAATTGATGTAGATTTTAATTGGTTTGTCTGGGTCTTGATACTGTAAAAACAGCAATTGAGCCACAATCAGTTCGGTGACGGCTGGCACTAAGGGCAAACCCAGATAAATAATCCGCTCATTCAGCAGCAGGGAGGGTAAGTCAGGAGGGGGTGTCCGGTAGTTGGCTCGACCGTAGTAGGTCGATTGAACAGCCTGAATGGGTAGTTTCATGGTGTGTGGGGCTGTAATAATGGCGCTATCTTTAAAACATAGTAGCGTGTTGGATGAGGGATAAGGAATGAGGGATTAGGGATGAAAGAGGTTGATATCTTCCCTAAGTAGGGGCGGTTTTCATACCTCATCCTGCCAGTGGCTGATTTATGGTAGTTCTTTCTCAGGGTTCTTATCCCTGACTAGAGCTACCCGGTTTTAATTGAGGAATTGTGTAGTTATACTCAGCACGGTTATAAATCGAGCCTTCAAGATAAACTATTCGTTCTTACTCGATCAGCATCAGTTCTGATGGCTGATTGCTCAAATGGCTACCCACTCAAAAAATTATATTAGTCCTGGTTATTGCCTAAAACTAGCGTAACCATTGAAGTTGTTATGATGACATCTTGCCTGCTCAGGAGTCTTATCGGATGAAAGTTGGTTTGCACCCTGCTCTGAATGATGCTAATGTTGATGCCCATCAACCAACCAGTCAGCGTCAGCTATCTCTGGCAATTTCGGCGATCGCGGGTTCTCAAGATCGTTCGGTTCCGCTAAATTTATGCTTGGTTCTGGATCACAGTGGTTCGATGCACGGACGACCTCTGGAAACGGTGAAACAAGCGGCGATACAGTTGATTAAGCGCCTTAGTCCAGGCGATCGCATTTCTGTAGTCGCTTTCGATCATCGCGCGAAGGTACTGGTTTCCAATCAAGGAATTGATAACTTAGAACGAATCTCTCAGCGTATCTACAACCTTACAGCCGATGGGGGTACAGCGATCGATGAAGGTCTGAAGTTGGGCATTGAAGAAGTTGTTAAGGGGAAACACGATACAGTATCGCAGGTTTTTCTCTTAACCGATGGTGAAAATGAACATGGGGACAACCAACGGTGTCTGAAATTAGCGGAGTTGGCGGTTGAACATAAAATAACACTTAATACTTTGGGGTTTGGTGCGAACTGGAACCAGGATGTTTTGGAACAAATTGCGGATGCTGGAGGGGGTACGCTGTGTTATATCGAGAAACCCGATCAAGCGGTGCAGGAGTTTGGGCGCTTGTTTAATCGGGTTCAGGCTGTAGGATTGACTAATGCTTACCTGTTTTTTGATTTGATGCCAAAGGTACGGTTTGCGGAACTCAAACCTGTTGCTCAAGTCGCTCCTGATACGATTGAATTGCCTCTGCAACGAGAGGGCGATCGCTTTATGGTACGGTTGGGAGATTTGATGATTGATGCGGAACGAGTAATCCTGGCTAATCTCTATATGGGTCAATTATCAGAAGGTCGGCAAGCGATCGCTAATGTACAAGTAAGTTACGATAGCCCCGGTACAGGTGAAGAAGGGCTACTTTCAGATCTGATCCCGATTGAGGTGAATGTTCAGAGTGCTTACCAACCCGCCCCCAATGCTGAGGCACAGAAGGCAATTTTAGCATTGGCGAAGTATCGACAAACTCAAATTGCTGAAGCTAAATTACAACAAGGTGATCGCGCGGGTGCAGCTACTATGTTACAAACGGCTGCCAAAACGGCACTCCAAATGGGCGATCGCAGCGCCGCAACTGTCCTACAAACCAGTGCTACTCGCTTACAATCTGGGGAAGACCTCTCGGAGGCTGATCGCAAGAAGACTCGTATTGTATCTAAAACTATCTTACAGGATTAGGGTTGTTTGTTATTTGTTGTTTGTTATTTGTTATAACAGATTGCGGATTTGTTTCTAATCCATGAGAAGCGATCACAGACAACCAACAACCAACAACCA
>DNGI01000480.1:2854-7740 GCA_003486645.1 Cyanobacteria bacterium UBA11370
AACCAACAACCAACAACCAAAAATTTCTTAAAAATTCTTAACAGCACGTCTCATCAAATCAGTTTACTCTAAGCAGTTGGGACGTTTTTTCGCGTTTTTGTAAGCAAAAATACACAAGTCGTCAACTCTAGGGATAGGAAATTTAGGATGAGTCATAATTTAGCTACCCAATTACGTGAGGGCACGAAAAAAGCTCACACGATGGCAGAAAATGTTGGGTTTGTCAAATGTTTTTTGAAAGGAGTCGTTGAGAAAAACTCTTACCGTAAACTGGTTGCTAATCTGTACTTCGTCTATGTGGCGATCGAAGAAGAGATGGAACGCCATCGTCAGCACCCAGTCCTCTCAAAACTTTACTTCCCAGAGCTAAATCGGAAAAAGAGCCTAGAGCAGGATCTATACTACTACTATGGTTCTAACTGGCGTGAGGAAGTGTCTCCTTCAGCAGCCGCTCAAGGCTACGTGCAGCGGATTCGTGAGGTGTCTGCTTCAGAACCTGAACTTTTGGTTGCTCAATCCTATACCCGTTACTTGGGCGACTTATCGGGTGGACAGATTCTCAAAAAGATTGCTCAACGGGCAATGAATTTGTCTGATGGACAGGGAACGGCTTTTTATGAATTCAAGGATATTCCTGATGAGAAAGCGTTCAAGGGAGACTACCGCCAAGCCTTAAACGAACTTCCTGTGGATGAAGCGACAGCGAGTCGGATTGTGGATGAAGCCAATGCTGCCTTTGGCATGAACATGAAGATGTTCCAGGAATTAGAAGGTAATTTGATTAAAGCAATTGGCGTGATGCTCTTTAATACCCTGACACGTCGGCGCACGGTTGGCAGTACGGAACTGGCGACAGCCGAATAAGCAGATAACAGAAGTTAGAGTCAGCGGCGCTGCTTGCCTTGTCTTGTCGGGATAGGGTAGGCAACGCCGCCAAGTTTATTAAGATTTATTGCTAATTTTTACGGAACTCGGTACATTAGCTGAAATAAAAGTATCTCAGCCAAGTGTCAGGGCTTCTTTTCCCTGTCAAGGATTGGTGTGATGCCTTCTTGGAAAAGCCAAGGCAGCTTAATCCTTTACCCAGAACCATTTTATTAATGTCCGATAGCTTACAAGAGACGGGGTTGAAAGCCCCCGTCTTTTAAGCGGGGGATGAAAACCCGTGCGGGATTTATCCCGCCTATCCACAAGAAGAGATGATACAATAACTAACAACTCTTGAGGTAATTTTAGTGTTTGGTTGTCAACAAGTATTGATTCACACAGATAAAGATACTCAAGCCATTATTGAGTACATTTGTAGCGAATCAAACAAAGTGTTCAACGGCGCTGTCTATTATGCACGACAAATCTATTTTAAGGTGAATCGCTATGTCACTAAGGCCGAGTTAGACGAAGAAATAAAAAGCAACAAACATTTCCAAGCTATGTATTCTCAAGCGGCTCAACAAACCTGTCATAGTGTGTTTGAGTCGTTTAAGTCTTTTAAGGCGCTAAACAAATTGTTTCAACAGGGTAAGTTACTTCAAAAGCCAAAACCTCCTAAGTACCGTAAGGGTGGATTAAGTGTTGTCAGCTATCCCAAACAAGCCCTAAAGCTGATAGATGGCAATATCCGAATTCCTTTGGGAAATAAGGTTAAGACTTGGTGGAACATTGATTCATTCACAATAGAATTACCCAGCAACTTGGATTTTAAAACTATCCGAGAGTTGCGGATACTTCCCAGGAATCAGTGCTTCTACGCTGAGTTTGTCTACAAACTGAGTCCCGTAGAGACAACCCTCAAATCTAACAATGCCTTGGGAGTTGACCCTGGCATGGACAATTGGTTGACTTGTGTTTCTACGGTGGGAACCAGCTTCATCATTGATGGGAAACACGTTAAATCATTGAATCGCTGGTACAACAAAAAAGTCTCCCAAATTAAAGAGGGGAAGCCTCAAGGATTTTGGTCTAAAAAATTAGCGCATCTCACGGAGAAAAGAAATCGTCAGATGCGGGATGCTGTTAATAAAGCAGCGAGACGGGTGATTAACCGCTGTCTTGAGAACAATATTGGAACTGTCGTTTTTGGCTGGAATCAAGGACAAAAACAACAAGCCAACATGGGTTCTAAAAATAATCAGAAATGGGTACAAGTACCAACAGCTCGGCTCAAAGAGAGAATATCTCAACTGTGTCAACAGTACGGAATTCGATTCGTAGAAACCGAGGAGAGCTATACTTCAAAATCCTCGTTTATTGATGGCGATTATCTGCCCAAATACGGTGAGAAACCCGAAAGCTGGAAGCCGTCAGGTAAGCGAGTTAAACGCGGTTTGTATAGAAGTGCCCTCAACTGGTACATCAACGCGGATTGCAATGGTGCATCAAATATATTGAGGAAAGTAGCGACGATGCTTGGATTAAATCTAAGTGGAGTTGGTAGGGTGTCATTGACAGCACCCCAAAGAATTTTTCTTTGGTCAGCTAAGAAGAAAAAGTTCCGCGATGCGGTTTTAACCCGTCGCGGCACATCCGCTTAGAATCCCCTGCGCTTTGAGCCAGGGGAGTGTCAAACCTCCGGTTATGTTAATAAATCTTTACAAAAAAAGCGGAAATTAATCACAATAGGTGGTTGCTCATGTTAGCTAATTGCCATATCATTCTCATAATGTAATACGCGTTATACGCTGGTATGACAAATTGGGGGGATACAAAAGCTCAACACTAAAAGGGCTAACCTCTAGTGTGATCGGCAAAGGTTTCCTACCAAGATTAATACTTTGGGAGAGAAAGCAGGAGCGTTTTTCTGCTGAATTGCGCTTGCCAAGGGGATTTAGTCCTCTGGCTTCAACCTAAATTCCTCCTGACAACACTTGGACAGTTGGAGCGATCGCTCTGAAAAAACCCTTATAAGTTCTATGTTTTGGGAAATAAACCCTAGGAAGAGTCCAGCCTGAATTGATTTTCAATTCCCAACCCATTCTTAAATTAAGACTTGGTTGGGGAAGAATGTAGAGTCATGATCCAACCTCTGAAACTAAAGGGTTGGAACTATTCAGTTTCGATAAAAATATCGCAGACAATTTGGCGAAACGCCAATCTATAAAACACAAACTTTTGGTGCCATCAAGTAACAAATCTTTACTAAAAAAAACATGAAATTTACCAGACAAAGGTTTAAACTTAACATGACTCACAACCGTAGTTAAGAAATTGATTGTTGGTCATTGATTACTGCGTTGTTTACTAGTCTCTCAAAAGAGATTATTGGGGAATAGCAGTCATTTTGAAGACGGTTTTTAGAGTTTCGTGAAAGATTACTCTAAGTTATCTTTGCGGCAGATTTACATAAATTTCACATCAATAGCATCAAGCTTCCTCTAGGCTATTTGAGTTCAAAGCATTACCTAGATAGGCTTTTAGCTGATTAAATCCTCAGTTAAAGACTGCATCTAGCGATGTTTTTTTAGTAAAGATTCCCTCAAGTCGTACATACATAAGCAAAAGCAATGTCATTATTAATCTAAGTGGAGATTATTGTATGATTGCGAAATTCAAAAAAAATCAGGGCTGCATCTATTAACATGAAAAAAACGCTAATCTTGCTAAGAACTGATTTCGCAATTGCCTTGCGCCTTACCCTTGTCAACCTTTAGTTTTTCGGAGCAATCACGATTATGTCTAAACTCATGAACCAAGCATCAACCGCTACTCTCGATGTTCAAATTCCCACCAGCACTAAAGGTATCACTCCTGTTTTAGTAGGTCGCGGCGGTAATATCCCTGATGGAACGGGTAGTTTTCAGGACGAAATTATCGTTACGGAAAGCTTCAAGATTAGTAACGTTACTGTTGCGCTTAAAGACCTACAACATACTTGGGTTGGAGACATTATCGTGCGCTTGCGCCATGTAGAAACAGGTACTGTCGTTGATTTATTCCGGCGACCAGGACAACCTCAATTCTCGGCGAGTGGCTACAGCAGCGACCTCAACGGCGACTATAGCTTTAACGATGCTTTTAGTGGTAACTTCGATTCCGCAGCGGCAGACAATGATGTGATCCCCAGTGGCGAGTATGCCGCGATCCAACCCTTCTCAGTATTTAATGGCTTGTCCTCGGTTGGCACTTGGCAGATTATTGTGAATGATTGTTCCGCTGGTGATTCCGGTTCTTTGGGTTCTTGGATGCTGACTCTTGCCTAGAACGATTAGACCTGTGTTTGACAATCGATTTTCAAGCACAGGTCTATTTTACGGTTAAAGATTTAATTTAGTTGGTTATGAGAGGGGGAGAGGGGGAGAGAGTTTCCTGTTTGAATGCTAGTGAGGATAGCCCTAAGATTTACGCATAAGATTGGATATCCTCACCACAGCAATCAACCAGATAACAAAGTGCGCGGAAACGCAATCCGACTAATTGATCGTAGAGGGGATTAAGCTTACAAAGAGGTGGAATGTGAGCTACTCGGCGACCGAAAAGTTTAATATCGCGTTCAAAGGGACATTGAGACGGAATCGCTTTGGAGAGAAACCTGGCTAGTGGCGCATTATCAATTTCTAGGGTATCTAGCCAGTGACGTACAGGTTGTAGTAAATCGAGGCGGTTATTAAATAGTTGATGAATCGTGGTGGTAGTGAGAGGCTGAGGATTGATGCTTGCAGGGGAGAGGGGATTGGTGGGGTTGTTAGTCTCGCTCATACGTCTTATTTAGGAAATAATCGCCTCGTGGTTGAGTTCTCTTCTCTGAGTCTCTATTTATAACCATACGCAGGAAAACGGTGAGTTAGGTAAAGGAACAAATAAGAAAGATCCCTTGATTGATGAAGCTTTGGTGAAGAGTTTTTTATGCCTGTGGGAGAGTAAAAACTGATACCAAGTTGCATTCATACGTA
>DNGI01000261.1:0-1688 GCA_003486645.1 Cyanobacteria bacterium UBA11370
CCCCCACACCCAAAATTCGATTATGATGATTAATATTAAGAAATGTAAATAATAAGATTTATGCCCAGCACTCATACTGACAACAGCAAAACCCGTCGAGTTGTGGTTATCGGTGCAGGAATTGGGGGTTTAACCGCCGGAGCCTTACTCGCACGTCGGGGTTATAACGTTTTAGTATTAGACCAAGCCGTTGTGCCAGGAGGATGTGCTTCCACCTTCAAGCGGCGGGGATTTACCTTTGATGTCGGCGCAACTCAAGTCGCAGGTTTAGAACCCGGTGGGATTCACCAACGAATTTTTGAGGAACTAGAGATTGATTTACCCCCAGCTACCCCCTGCGATCCAGCTTGTGCGGTATTTCTCCCCGATGAAACCGAACCGATTAATGTTTGGCGCGATCCGGAACAATGGCAAGCGGAACGACAACGGCAATTTCCCGGTAGCGAACCTTTTTGGCAATTGATGACAACATTGTTCCAAGCAAGCTGGAACTTTCAATCCCGCGATCCCGTATTACCCCCCCGTAACCTCTGGGACTTATGGCAATTAACCTCCGCAGTACGTGCCGATACTTTAATTACATTACCCTTTACGTTCATGACGGTAGGGGATGCTTTGCGGCTGTATGGACTTTATAAAAATCAGCGTTTGAGAACCTTTTTGGATTTACAGCTTAAGCTTTATTCTCAGGTTAACGCCAATGAAACCGCACTGCTTTACGCCGCAACCGCATTAGGAGTTTCCCAAGAACCCCAAGGCTTATTTCATCTTCAGGGGAGTATGCAGGTACTGAGCGATCGCTTAGTGGAAGCTCTAGAAAAATACGGTGGTAAACTACTCATGCGTCACACCGTCGAACATATCAAAATTTCGGGTAATAAAGCAACCCATGTAACGATTAGAAATCAAAAAACCAACGAAGTTTGGACAGAACCCGCCGATGAAATTATTGCCAACGTCACCGTCCAAAACTTAGTGAAATTATTAGGAAATACTCATAATATAGAAACGTTTCATAGAACATCTCTACACCTGTACAAACGTAGAATAGATCAATTACCCCCACCATCAGGTGCTTTTGTAATCTATCTGGGTGTTGACCAAAGTGCCATTCCTCCAGATTGTCCTCCCCATCTCCAATTTCTCTATAATTACAATGGGCCAATTGGAGAAAATAACTCTTTGTTTGTATCCGTTAGTAAACCCGGAGATGGACGCGCCCCAGAGGGTAAAGCCACAATTATTGCCTCGTCTTTTACCGATACTCAGCAATGGTGGGAAGGATCAAAAGAAAATTACGATACCTTGAAACAACAGTACACCGAAAAAGCGATCGCTCGCCTCAATCACTACTTTTACTTAAAACCCGAAACCATCATTCACCAAGAAGTCGCTACTCCCCGTACCTTTGCTTACTATACTGGACGCGATCGAGGTATTGTAGGGGGTATCGGTCAACGAATACCTACATTTGGTCCCTTTGGTTTTGCCACACGCACTCCCATTCAGCACCTGTGGCTAGTGGGAGACTCCACTCATCCCGGTGAAGGAACGGCGGGTGTTAGCTACTCCGCCCTTACCGCTGTTCGACAAATTGAGAGTGTCACTTCTCACACTTAATATCTATGGGGAGGCGCGATCGCACTGATTGTCCTGTTTACCATTTTTTGGCAGCGGATTGGGTAACG
>DNGI01000261.1:1964-7246 GCA_003486645.1 Cyanobacteria bacterium UBA11370
GTAACGGATGTAGCGGATGGGGTGTTGTCGGAAAGTAAGTAGAATTTGCAGTAAGTCTAACGTGTAATTAAAGGCTAATTAAGAATGATGCCCGATCTGAGATACAGACAAAATAATCCCCGTCACATTTTTTTGTGCGGGGCTGATTTACTTGAGTCACTTGACTCAACAATTAATCGATATGAAGCAACTTAGATGTGGTAAGAATCTACAGATTAACTCGTTTTTATTGCATCATCAGTTGAACCATTGCTGTACCAATGGGAATTTGTCCAATTAATCCCTTTTTAATAGCCGAAATTCGATAAAGTGCCGTTCCTCCTGCTGGCTCCATCTTGACACCCATTAGTCTGACTGTTAAATAATCATCAGGTGCTACGGGTTGAGCAAAACTAATCGCTAAACTACCGGAACTGATTGCTACATTCGCAGAGACTTCTTGACCTTTTTGATTAGTTACCATCGCTCCTTCTAGAGTCCGCATATCGTTCGGTAAGGTAACAATTAACTCTTCTAAAGGATATCCGGTTACTGCCACTGTAATAAAATGGGTATCACCACTCGCATTAACAATACCGGAATCGGCAATAAAAGGGGCACTAAAGTTGAAACGCATTTGAGCCTGTGCGCTAGGAACAACGCCAGGAATTAAAGAACTAGCTAATACAAAAGCTGATACTGTACCAAACACTACATTATTCATTGCTCAATCTCCTGAAAGCAGAAACCGCAGTTTTTGGCGGTTAGTTGGTTGTCGATAGTAATACAATCAAGCTTATTTATTAGATTTCGCTGAATAAATGCCTAGCAAATCCCAAGAATTATTTAAATAACTAGGATTTTTAGATTAAAATTGATCGACTAAAGTTTAAGACTAAACTCAGGCTTGATTCAGCCAAATCTCAGGTTATAAACGCCAAGATCCCCGACTTCTTCAAGAAGTTAGGGATCTGATAATTGTTCCGGTGGAATGGGAACTAACTTTTATAGCACTTCACTTGGAACTAACCAGCCTTGCTCTTTTAGGCGCTGCCAAGCTTTGCGGATATGTTCAGGCTTGAAGAGTTGGCGTTTACGATCGCTCCACTCATGTACAAGGGCGATCGCAATCTCAGCATTCTTAGCCGCTTCTGGATTTTCTTGGGCAACCCAGTGAACAGTTGCCAGCAGTTCCATCCCGTAAGGCGTTTCAAAGCCAAATATAAGCTTACTAACTCGCTCTAAACGCTTTTGGGCTTCTGGTGCTGTTTCTAAAAAGGCAAGGGCAGCTTTACTTCCTTCTGGTAATACATAAATTTCTGCGCTTTCGGCTTTGCTAGTCCCATCACCATAACCGCGAATGTAATGCCCTTCAATATGTTTCAAAACATGGTTGAGGTTATTAGCGTAGGGACCATATTTATGTTTTACAAAAGTTAGCTTCAAAGGCTCCCCAACTTCTTGCAGAAAATAGGCAAGTTTCTGAATTTCTAGCTTAGTCAACTCATAGCCAGGAATGCCGTAAAGTTCCAGCAAGTGAATGAATAAGGCACGGGCGCGAGTCATGTTAGGCATTTTGGTTGCAACAGGCATTTTTGCCGCTACTGGTGCGCCTGATGGCTCGAAAATAACTACTTGCACATCTGGCAGTTCAGCAAAAGCTGATTCAATCAGGGGTTTGATCTTTGCCCAATCTAAGCCACCATTCCCGCATCCTAGAGGTGGGATGGCAATAGAACTAATACCTAACTGCCGCACTTCAGCAACTAGAGCCTTGAGTCCGCTTTTAATATCTTCGATTTTTGACTTGCCTCTCCAATGGCGCTTGGTGGGGAAGTTAATGATATACCTAGGGTGAAAAAGATTTCCTGTAGCCACTGTAAACATACGCCCTGGCTGCACTTCATCAGCACGACAGGCTTTTTCGTATTGGTGGAAGTTTTCCGGGAAGGCTTGCTTGAATTGCAAGGCAATACCCTTACCCATGACTCCGACGCAGTTTACGGTGTTAACTAGGGCTTCGGTATTTTCTTCTAGCAGGTTGCCTTCCTTGAACTCAATCATCTTCCTTGGCTCAATATAGTACTATTTATAGTTTTAGTAGTACCAATTTCTCCAAAGTTACCGATCAGCCCCATACTAACCTGTGGAGAACTGTTACCCTTGAAAATAAACTACGAACACCTGTACCCCTGCCTAACACCCAGCGCCTATGGTGCATATCAAGCGCGTGGAACTCACTAACTTCAAATCCTTCGGCGGCACAACCCCAGTTCCCTTGCTGCCAGGATTTACCGTGGTTTCTGGGCCAAATGGATCAGGTAAATCGAATATCCTCGACGCTTTACTATTTTGCCTCGGTCTTGCCAGTTCCAAAGGAATGCGGGCGGAACGCCTCCCCGATCTCGTTAACAACACTAAAGAACGTCGCGGTACTGTTGAAGCTAGCGTCACTGTCACCTTTGATTTATCGGATGCCTCAGATATCCTTTCATCAGACAATCAGGAGGGTTTGGAAACAGACGAAGCAAATGAGAAAGAAAACCAACAACCAACAACTAACAACCAACAACTAACAACTAACGAATGGAGTGTGACTCGACGGTTACGAGTGACCAAACAAGATACTTACACCTCGAATTACTACATTAACGGCGAATCCTGCACTTTAACTGAATTGCACGAACAACTCAACCGCCTGCGAATTTATCCCGAAGGTTACAACGTCGTCTTGCAAGGGGATGTGACTCGCATTATTAGTATGAACTCGCGGGAACGGCGAGAAATTATTGATGAATTAGCGGGAGTCGCTGCATTCGATCGCAAAATTACCCAAACCAAAGAAACCCTGAATGAAGTCAAGGAACGAGAAGAACGTTGCAGAATTATTGAAAAAGAACTCATCGCCCAATGCGATCGCCTCGCTGCGGATCGAATTAAAGCCGAAAAATATCAAAAACTTCGCGCTGAACTGCAAGAAAAACAACAGTTGGAAACTGTCCTCAAATGGCGCTTACTCCAACACCAAATTGCTCAACTCAATGCCCAAATTGAAGCAGGTAATCAAGAAGAAATTCAACTCACCTCCCAACTCAAAACTCTAGACAGTCAAATTAACCAAACAACCAAAGAACTCGACACCCTCAATACCCGTGTAAAAGCATTAGGAGAAGAAGAACAAGTCGCCGTCGCCTCAACCTTAGCGACTCAAGAAGCCGAACGCCGTCAATTACAAACTCGCCAACAAGAATTAACCAACCGACTCCACGAAACCGAACATCAACTGCAAAAAACCAACGAAGAAATTCAACAATACGAACAAACATTACAACATCTAACCGAACAAAAACATCATGTAGAGACGTTTCATGAAACGTCTTTACGCGCCGAACGAGATGCAGCACAAATCGCACTCAACGAAAGCCGAGAACAAGCCAATGCGATCGCTTCCGCCTCCGAAACCTGGGTACAGCAACAAACCGCCCTCACCCGCCAAATCGAAACCCTTCTCCAAACCCTTAACCCCAAACGCACCGAACAAGCCCAACTGCAAGAACGTCACCACCAACTCAGCCGTCAAATCGACGAACAAACCCAACTCTTACAAAACTTAGCCCCAGAACTAACCACCAAACAAGCTCAAGCAACCGATTTAACCACTCAACTTACCACATCCGCCCAACACATCCCCGCCCTCACCCAATCCCTCGCCGCCATTGAACAAGAACTGCAAATCCAACACCAAACCCAAACTCGCCTCCTCACCGAACAACGAGACAAACAACGCCAACTCGATAAACTAGAAGCCCAAACCCAAGCCCAGCAAGAAGCCCAAGGCACTTACGCCACCAAAGTTATCCTCCACGCCAATATCCCCGGCGTTTGTGGGTTAGTCGCCCAACTCGGTTACGTTGATCCTCGCTACCAACTTGCCCTAGAAACCGCTGCGGGGGGGCGTTTGGGTAATTTAGTCGTGGAAGATGACGGGATTGCCGCTGCCCTCATCGATCTACTTAAACAGAAACGGGCGGGACGTGCAACCTTCCTCCCTCTCAACAAAATTCAGCCACCCCGATTTTCTGAAAACCTCGGCTGGCGTTCTGTTCCAGGGTTTATTGACTATGCGGTTAATTTAATTGAATGTGAACAAAAATACAGAATTATTTTTGCTTACGTACTAGGAAATACCCTGGTTTTTACCACCCTGGATCAAGCGCGTCCCTATATCGGACAATGCCGGATGGTAACGTTAGCCGGAGAAATTCTAGAAAGTAGTGGTGCAATGACAGGAGGAAGCACAAACCCAAATTCGGGGTTACATTTTGGTACGAGTGATACTAGCGAATCCGCAGAAATAATCGGATTAAGACAGCGACTTCAAGAAATTGAGCAAATTTTAGAACGCTGTCGAGAATCCATAGAACAGGATACCTCAGCCGCTAAACATTTAGGACAAACTCTCGCTCAAGCCAAAGCAAAACAGTCCGAAACTCAATTACGTTTGGAGCAGTTACACAAAGAAATTCAGACTCTAACCACTCAACAGGAACAAGTGCGATCGCTCCTTTCTAAAAATACCCAAGAACTCACCACCGCCGCTGAACGCCTGCAACAATTAAATCATGAATTACCCACACAAGAAGCCCAACTCCAAAACTTACGACAACAACTTACTCAACTGGAACAATCACAAACACCCAGCGAATGGCAAGATATCCAGCGTATTATCAAAACCAGAGAAGAACAATTAACTGAATGCGAAAAAGCCTTTCGAGACGCAGAAAAACAACTACAAGAGCTAGATAATCAAAACCATCGCCTCTCTGAAAAAATTACTGAAGCCTACCAACGAATAGCCGAACATCAAAGCGAACAAAACTCTTTATCAGAACGACAAACCAGAAGCGAAACCCAGCTATCAATAGTCACAAAACAAATTACTCAAACCCAAGCCAAACTAACCGAATTAGAACAAAGATTAGGAGAAGTCAAACAGAAACGCGATCGCACCGAAACCCAACTCCGCAACCAACACCTCCAACACCAACAACTCTCCTGGCAACTCGAAAAACTCCAAGAAACCCAATTAACCAGACGCGAAGAACTCACAACCCTACAAACCCAACTAGAACTACAACAAACCGAATTACCCGATATGGAGAGTAGGGAGTGGGCAGTAGAAAATAGTGAAAACGTAGACACACAAAACATCCCATCTGAACTAGAAAACCAACAAAAACAAAACCACCAAACCCAACAACAAACAGACAACCCATCCGTTACATCCGTTACCCAATCCGTTG
>DNGI01000261.1:7486-13933 GCA_003486645.1 Cyanobacteria bacterium UBA11370
CATCCGTTACCCAATCCGTTGCCACCTACGCCGCCCAATTAGAACAACTGCAAAACCAAATCCGCAGCGCCCAAAAACGCCTTCAAGCAATGGAACCCGTCAATATGCTAGCCTTAGAAGAATACAATCGCACCCAAACTCGCCTACAAGAATTATCAGAAAAACTAGCAACGCTAGAAGCCGAACGTACCGAACTTTTAGTACGAATAGAAAACTTCACTACCCTAAGATTTCGTGCGTTTAAAGAAGCCTTTGACGCGATTAATGAAAACTTCCAAACCATTTTTGCCGAACTCTCTGAGGGCGATGGCTATTTGCAACTCGACGATCCAGACGATCCGTTCAACGGCGGATTAAACCTCGTCGCACACCCCAAAGGCAAACCCGTACAACGATTAGCATCCATGTCAGGGGGTGAAAAATCTCTCACCGCCCTCAGCTTCATTTTTGCCCTACAACGCTATCGCCCTTCGCCATTTTACGCCTTTGATGAAGTCGATATGTTCCTGGATGGAGCAAATGTCGAGCGACTCGCTAAAATGATTAAACAACAAGCTAAACTTGCCCAATTTATTGTCGTAAGTTTGCGCCGTCCAATGATTGAATCTTCTGATCGAGCGATCGGTGTTACTCAAGCTAGGGGAGCTTATACTCAAGTATTAGGATTGAAATTGTAGTTAGTAGATAGAAGGCGTTTGATAATGGAACTTACTCGATCCCCCAAACTCGCATAGCAATATTGACCAACAGTTCAGATCCCCGACTTCTTGAAGAAGTCGGGGATCTTGGCGTTTACAAAAGGCGATTTAAGTGGGACGTTGTTGTCGTCCGTGATAAACTTGCAAGATTACTACTTCATCATTCAAGATAGCGTAGTGCAGGACAAAACCAACTTTGCCAAAGGTCACAATAAGTTTACGCAAACCATTAGCTTGTTCAATGATCGCACCCCTTTGCGGGTATGTCTGTAAGCTTTCTCCCATCTCTACAATCTTTTGAATTGCTCTAACAGCAAGATTAGGATCAATTTCAGCGAGGAATTGGCGATGCCTATCAAGTGCCGCTAGGGCAGGGCGTGTCCAAACTACTCTGGGCATGGCAATTCACGATCGCTGCCTAAACTATCTGCCCATTGTTTAACTTGTTCATGGGGAATACCCATCTTGTTCGTTTGGTAATCTTGTAAGGCAGTAAGACTCTCAGTAATCATTTGTGATTCACTGAGGGGTTGAAACTGGTATTCTGTGTCAATCTTTCCCCACTGATAGTCCCCTGAAAAATCCGCAGTTTCTGCGATCAGGCGTTCAAAGTCGCTGAGATTGCCATTGGAATTACTCAGCCATGAAAGCACAATCGCCTTAACCCAATCGCTGGGCATAGCCTCAATTTGGGAGTGGAGTTGCTTAAGAGAGTGAGTCATTGGGCGATATAGAATGACTCATTCAATTCTAGCCTAGGGCTGAGACACTACTTGCCACAAGTTCCGCTATTAGTTCGGATGCCCCCTGAATTTTGAATTCTGACGGCAGCCTGCGGTTGATGAGATTAGGTCATTATGTGTAGAGCAACTCGCTAGAATGATCAAACAACAGGCTAAACTTGCACAATTTATTGTAGTTAGTTTACGGCGACCAATGATTGAATCTTCTGATCGAGCGATCGGTGTTACTCAAGCTAGGGGAGCTTATACTCAAGTCTTGGGGTTAAAATTGTAATTAATTTCTTCAATTTTAGGGTTCAGTGTTCCTAATTGACTTAGCGATGGGTTAGAATCATTGAGCTATCACCCATGACATCTTGTAAGATTGCTCCTCGCTGCTTTAAATCCAGTTTTACCTCTTCAGAAATTCCTGCATTATCTCCGAATCGAGCCTTTTCTAGCAATGCACCATTCAGGTTTGCCTCACTCAAGTTAGCACTACTGAGTTGAGCATATTTTAAGTTAGCGTTGCTGAAATTAGCGTAATTGGCATGGGCATAAGCGATATTTGTATAACTCAGGTTGCTTTTGCTGAGTTGGGCATAGCTGAGAATAGCACGACTCAGAATAGCACCGAACAGGTTCGCCTCGTCCATTGTTGCACCGAACAGGTTGGCTTCACTCAGGATAGCATTGCTCAAAATCGCATTACTGAGCATGGCATTGCTGAGGATGGCATTCGTGAGATTCGCACCACTCAATAAAGCTTTATTCAAATTTGCCTGACTCAATAGGGCACGGCTAAGATTAGCACCACTCAGGTTAGCCTCACTGAGGTTAGCATCACTAAGGTTAGCATCGTTGAGGTTACTACTGAATAGGTTTGCCCCACTCAAATTTGCACCAAACAGGTTAGCGCCTTTAAGATTAGCACCAAACAGGTTAGTTCCCTTCAAATTAATAGTACTCAGGTTAGCACCACTCAAATTAACACCGCTCAAGTCAGCACCAGCAAAATCTTCAGCCGTGTTTAAACCTGCAATTTTGGACAGTTCAAATAAGTCCTTGGTTTCTGTCCCCATAAAGCGTTGGATCAAGTCTTGAACTTCCAACCGGAACTCTTCATCAGACATATGGCAACTCACCCGATGTAAAAAATATAGTTTAGTTTTTCTTTAGCTGATTTGCTGGCAGCCTTGTGATCTATCTCAATATCGTACCTTAAAGCATAATACTGCTGTACTGCTAAGAATTGCTGGAACTAGGAGCCAGAATCCATACCAGCTAGAGTGGAGCAAAGGCCTCTGCACGATCATAATCTGTAGCTAGGGGCTGTGTGGCTAAATCTCAAGTTAATGTAAAAAAATCTTTCAGCGGAGTGGCAACGGATGGGATAACGGATGTAACGGATGAGTTGTAACGGGTGAGTGATCTACACAAGGCAGGGTTTGGGAAAAATCGAGCAACCATTCGCTACATTGGCTACAAAATCTGTTGCCACTTTTGTGGGCATTCTGGCAGTGAGATACTTGATCGGGGTAGTTTTGATGGGGAGCATCCCATTGCAAGCAAATATATTTTTCTTGTCAGTACTATCCCCCTTGTCTTCCTTGTCTCCCTTGTCCTTTCTTAAAAGTATTGCGTGCAAATTTGGGATGCACCCGTTTTGATGGAATAGTTGATGGAACAGTTAAGGTAATTTGTAGCTAGCCACCCTGACAATAAGTTTGCCCTCCTTGGGATGATGGCTAAAAACAAATGCTCCTTCTTGCACTTCACTACCTGACAAAAAATCGACTTGCTGTTCGCCTGATTCCTTTAAATCTCCATCAGTTAATTCAGCAATCACCTGAATTGATTCAGCCGTTCTGCCTCCCTTATTAGTAATAGTAAATGGTACATAAAACTGCCCATTCACTTGACGAACGTTTGGGTCAATAGTTACGGATAAAATAGGTGGGGTATCATCTCCATTGAACCACCTGTAAGCTACTAATCCAAACAGTATTGCCAAAATCAATGAAGCAATACTAAAACTCACCCATTCCGCAGGCGAACGACTGGAGGATTGAGATTTATTGAGAGATTCTTTATTCATATTGCTAACCGTCCAGCCGCACCACCAATTGTGGCAGGCAGCGCTAATAGAAGAGTATAGCGTAACCACAAAAACCACGGATCACTAAAGCTTAATCGGTGAAAAAACCACAACATCAACGCAGCCGCTAGAAGAGATATTAGGTATGAGAAGATTGTTTCACCTTCAGGTGTTTGGAAGAGTCCTTGTTGGGCGTGACGCTTTTGTTGATTCGTAAAGCCAGCAACAAAAACAATGCCATAGGAAATAATCAAAGAGGCAATAATAATGGCAATTAACCAAGGGGGTGAAGTTGCCGCAGCCAGCATAGGAATTTCATCCGTAGGTGCAATATTAAAAGCAACAATCATTGCCCCAATTAAAGTGGCGCTAATATCAGCTAAGGTATCTTTAAAACTAATTTTATCTTTCCTTGTATGAGTATTTTGTTGAGTTTTAGGGTTCTCATTTTGGTCAGATGTCGCTGATTCCCCACTTAAAAGCGATCGCGTTAGTGCTACACCCAAAGAAAAGGGTACACTCTCGAAAATCACCTTGCCTAGAGCTTCATCTAAAGGAGTTTCCCCAGTAATCCTACGCAATAAAATTAAAGTAAACGTAGCACAAACAATTCCAATTCCTAGGGCTTCTACACTTTCGATTGCCGCATCAAGCATTCCACCCTGCTTATTTTTCCGAAAGCCATCACTACGATTCAGCAGCAATACTACAACATAAGTAACTGCCAGAATACTTAGAAGTAAGGGGGGTTCAATATAGGAACCAATCCACCAAACCTCCATTGTATAGAGGAGGGGAATACCGAATAGGAAACCACCTGAAGCACCCCGAATCAACTCCAGCAGTTCCGAAGTCCAAATATTAGAACGCTGGTACTTAATAAGATATTTTACCATATATTAATTTTTTTATCTTGAGTTCGCAGCTCCCTTTGTGTTGCTCGATAACTACCTCCTTAATACGAATATTACCAAATTATGACAACGTAAGATTCTGTTAAAAGATAGAGCTTTTTTGAACATCAGTTAGTGCCAATTGCTATACTAATGCTATTTTGAGTTGTGAGAGGCTAGCAGCTTAAATCAGCGACTTCTGTACAAAAGCAGTACAAAAGCAGTATGAAACCCAAGTTGCTAGTTACCTTATCAGGGTAGCTAATCCATAATTTATAATTCCTAATCGTTAATCGAAGACATGCTTTTGAGCAATGAGCAATGAGCAATGAACAATTAGCAATTAGCAATGAACAATTAGCAATGAGCAATTAGCTATCCCTTAATTTATAACTAGCAACTTACGTTATATACTATCCAAAGTTAAACAAAACCAAACCTACTCCATCACTAACTCAGCCAAAAAATCATGAGCAACAACTCCCAACCAAAGCTTCAAAATTCACCTTCCCTACTCCCCATCTTCAGACTCGGTAAATCCGTCAGTTTGCTACTGTTATTGGTACAAGTGCAGCTAGCAATTGGAAAAAAGGCAGTCGCCCAGGAAATTACTACACCGACACCCGTTGAAGACACCCGAAACAGATCAAATAAGCTTTGTCAGGCTAACCTAAAAGGAGCGATTGAAACAGTCATCAATCGTCCCGAATTTCGCTATTCTCGTTGGGGTATATTAATCCAAACCTTGTCCTCTGGAACAACTCTTTATAGCCACGATGCCCAACATTACTTTATCCCAGCCTCAAATGTTAAACTGTTAACTACTGCTGCTGCACTATACCAGCTTGGTGGTGAATTTCGGATTCGGACTTCAGTGTATGGCATTAATACTGATTCAACGACTTTGCGGCTTGTAGGACGAGGTGATCCGAGTTTAACTAATAATCAACTCGAAGATTTGGCACAACAACTTAAACGTCGAGGAATTCGTCAGGTTGACCAATTGATTGTAGAAGATGGTTATTTTAGCGAACCAACTATTAATCCAACCTGGGAATGGGAAGATATTGTTGCCTACTACGGCGCACCTATAAATAGTTTAATTCTCAATCAAAATGCAGCATCACTAACTCTATCGCCTCAAACATTAGGACAACCCCTAAAAATAACCTGGGCTGATCCAATTGCCGCGACTCAGTGGCAACTAGATAATAATACTATTACCGCTGAGGCTGTATCTTCAAGTTCTGTAGACGTTTTTGGTATCTTGGGAAAGCCGATATTGCAAATTCGGGGACAGATGGGAGTTAATGCTGAACCGATGCAAATCGCTGTAGCAATTTTCGATCCAGCCGATTATTTTTTACAACATTTTCGGACTATTCTCAATTCTACGGGGATTACTGTAATTCAGACATCTGTCAGTTCAAATTCCAATACTAATAATGAACTAGAATTAGCAGCAATAGACTCTCCCAGCCTTGGTAGCTTAGTAGCAGAAATTAATCAGCAAAGTAATAATATTTATGCAGAGGCATTATTACGTACACTAGGAGTCAACGAACCTATCCCTGACAAATCAACAGCAGAGGCGGGACTTCAACAGGTCAAAGCAATATTAACAAAATTAGGAGTTGACCCTAAAAGTTACGTCCAAGCGGATGGTTCTGGGTTATCTCGCCGCAATTTAGTCAGTCCAACAGCACTAGTCCAAACCCTTCAAGCGATCGCAAAAACACCCGTTGCTACGACTTACAGAACATCTTTACCCGTTGCTGGTGTTAGTGGAACTCTAAAAAATCGCTTTCAAAATACATCTGCTGAGGGTATTGTACAAGCGAAAACGGGTACAATGACAGGCGCATCATCCCTTTCTGGCTATCTGGATGTTCCTAATTATCAACCTGTAGTGTTTAGTATTATAGTCAATCAATCTAACGAGTCTGTTCCCACTCTCCGTCAAGCTATTGATGAAATTGTGCTATTGCTAACTCGCCTACATTCTTGTTGATTTTGGTTATTAGTCATTAGTCATT
>DNGI01000273.1 GCA_003486645.1 Cyanobacteria bacterium UBA11370
TATTAATCGGTTCTTTAGTGGGGGAAGTTTTGAACCGACTTGATAACCAAAAGCACCGGGATTGTGAGTTTGGCAATAGATTTTACCTTGTCCTTTAAATCGGCAAACGAGTCCTTCTCCTCCTAGAAATGCGCCAATCCAGCTAGAACCTGCTTTAGTAATCTCGAACGTTAGACTCTTTTCAAAGGCAACAATATGACCCGTATCAACAATATATTCACCCTTGACGGGCACTTCATAAATTGCGCCAAATGAGTTTAATAATAAAGACCCAGAACCGCTAGCCGTTAACCAAAAAATTGATTCCCCAGAAAAAACTGATTTTAAGCCTTGAAATCCTAAATCAATATCAACATCAGATGCGCTAGCCAGATAGGATGTGGCTTGAACGACTAACTCTTGACCCTTCATTTGATAGAGTAAAATATCACCCATAAACTTAGGTGCGAGAAATATTTCTCCTCCTGCAATCGGAGAACGAAAAACACTTAAAAATAGAGATTCACCTGCAACTAAGCGTTTCAATCCACCTAAAATCCCGCCGCCTTTCCCTTGGCGCAAGGTAGTACTGGCATTAATAGAACCACTCATTGCCACCATAGAACCCGCTTGAGCAACTAATTCTTCCCCAGCATTGAGAATGACACGCGCGATCGCACTATCGGGTTGATGTAAAAGTTCTATATTCATGTATTTCTCCTGATTTTGTTGTTGGTTGTTTGTTGTTGGTTATTTGTCGTTTGTTGTTTGTTATGGGTTGTTTGTTACTTTTTTTTTACAACGGGTAACTAATGCCAATTGGATTTAAGTTTGGAACAAATGGCATAAGCCTTGCAATCTATTAGCTTTAACCAAGTGTGTCATTTTTAAACCAAATTGATATAACAACAGACAACCAACAACCAACAACCAACAACCAGCAACTAACGTAATTTCGGACGTAAATAATTGACTAAACCATCAATACTGCGAGACTGAAGATAAATTTCTCCCGTACCTGTTAATCGATTAATAAATCCTTCTCCGGACGTAACAGAACCGACTAAGCCACCTGCTAGCCCAATATTCATTTTAATTCCCGGTTCATAAGCAACTAAATGACCCGTATCAACAATAAATTCCCCTTGGATGCGTTTTTGAATAATGCCACCATAAGCCCCAAAGAAAACTTTACCATTACCGCTAACTTGGAGTTTAAAAAGTCCTTCTCCAGAAAACCAACTTTTCACACCTGCCCACTGAACACCGAGTTTAACACCGCGAGTATGACAAATATAAGCACCGGGTTGAAAACAGAGAGTACGTCCTCTTAAATCAACACAAGCAATGTCACCAATGGTTGATTGGGTGAGGACTAAATTTAAAGGGTGTTGGGTTTGATTACTAAACGTATTAACAAATAAGGATTCCCCACCAAAAAACTTTTTGAGTAAGGCAGGAAAGAAACCACCGGAAAATTCAGTTTTCAGGGTGAGTCTGCCATTCATACTCGTCATCGCACCCGCTTCAGCCGTAATACTCTCACCAGGATTGAGGGTGATAAAAATTGCGGCAAAGGCGGGTTTATAGCGAATTTCATAGTCCACGGCTTACATCTCCTACAACGGGTAGAGATACTATCAGTTTGACAGGTATTTTTCCTGTGTCCAGATTTCTTAAAAAAAATCAACTCTTTGGGTAGTAGGGGATAAGGTTAAAGAGACGTTAAAGACGAACTTACCAGGGATTACCCACCAACGTAAACGCACTCCAATAGTAAGGATGAGTCAAAATTTTATTTCCCTGCTGTGCTGACTCTGGGGGTAATGGGATACTACTATTACGAGTGATAAGTTGCCCATTTTGCAGTTGTACTTCACCACGAATTAAGGCTAATTGAGCTTGTCGTAAGGCTTCAGCTTTTATGGGTGCTTCTTTTAAGTGTTGGTAAAACTGAGTCATTAGTCCTAGAGTCCCTTCATCACTAACGTACCAGAGACTTCCTAGCGCTGATTTTACTCCTGCTTGTACTGCTAATCCTGTAAATCCTAATTCTGCTTCTTCATCACCTAACGCCGAACGACAAGCACTTAAAACTAATAATTCTACAGGTGGATTATTTAATCCTAACTCTCGTAATTGATCGAGTTGCAGTTTTGTATCCTCAAATTGGATATAAGAATCACTCGGTTTACCGGGTTTAAATTCTCCGTGGGTGGCTAAATGTAAAATACCAAAGGGTTGAGAAGCACGAGCGGCTTTAAGATTATCTAGGGTAAAAGTTTCGTTGAGAAAGGATTTCCCTTGCCAGATCTGACCCACAATAGTTGATAATTCTACAGGAACAGCAGGTAAAGGATTTTGGTCAGTAAATTGAGAGGCTCCCATGGCTAAAACTTGCAGGTTTCTCACATCAACGTAGCGAGTATCCGTGAGAGATAAACTGGGCATTAAACCAATACTATAGCGTTCTACAATATAGCTATTTCCATCATGTAAGGCTGCCATGGGAAGGGAGCGTAAACCTGCATCCATGACAAAAGCAAGATTGTTAATTTGTTGAGCTTTTAAGTCTTTTTCTAGTGGAGCAATTAACCATTGATAGAGTTGCTTACTGGGAGTTAGATAGTCACGAAGAAAGAGTAGTTGGTACAAAAACAGCATAGATTAGGGCGGGTTTAATCCCTGTGGCTTGTTCGATTTTGTGTAGGGTAGCTTGAGCTTGTGCCAGGGTGGTGATTTCAGTATCTCTGATGCCGAAATAGTTTTCAAAAGGAGTTGTGAATTTTTTTTCTAGTTCTTCTAACTCTAGTTTTTCTAATAAGCCAATAACCAGGGGAGCTAGTTCTCTGGAAACTGAAGGAGCGAGAGGTTCTGCTTGAGGCTTACTGATATCAACTGGATTGAGCTGTGGTTCAGATGGATCGATGGGAGATTCTTCATTTGGAGTTTCTGGTGGTTCAGGTAGATTGATGGGTGCATCAACACTAATAATCTGAATAGTTCCCTCCCTGTGAGTGAAAGGAAAAGATTTATTAGGAGTAATGCTAGAATTCCCAGTTGTAATTGCTCCGGCTGTACCATTCGTGGTAACATTACCAACTTCAAAGGGAGTTACGCCATTCCCACCATGTCGAATAATAATATCGCCGCCACCGTTTCCACCTACTGTAGAGATACTGGCTTCTACACCATGTTGATCGCTAAATGTTCCTGTGGCTCGGAAAAATTGACCTGCGGTAATATCAACATTACCACCTGTGCCACTATCGCCACCTTGAGCGTTAATTGAGGTGACTTGAATATCGCCAGTTGGGTCGAGGATAACATTCCCACCATCACCAATACGACCACTAGTATTGATTTGTCCGGTAGTAATTTCGGTACTCGCTTCAACTCGGATATCCCCACCATTCATACCACCTTGAGTGTTCAGATTACCCGTGTTAATTCTGCCCGTTGTACTTTTAAGAGTAATAGTACCGCCAGAATTTGTTGCAGAAGAATTGAGCGTATTAGTTGTAATATTATCGTTAGCACTGAGGAAAATTTGACCGCCATTGGTAGTAATATTACTCGTGGTGATGTTACCTCTACTGAGCAGATTCACTGTACCGCTAGCAATAATGGAGTCCTTTACAATAATTCCGCCCCCACTAACACCGCTATTTTCCACACGAATATCTCCCCCAATCAAATTTCCCCCTACTGTAATATCACCACTGGCGTTGTTCGTTAAACCTGTTCCTCGATCCAAGAGGAGGGTAGCATTCCCTGTACCCGTATTGAGGGTAACTCCGGAGGCGATGACAATCTCCGCTTTCCCAGAGTCCCGGAAAGCATCTAGTACACCATTGGCTATGGTTTCATTGGCAATCAGGGTTAAATTCCCGTTATTAGTCGTAACATCAGCATTAACAAAAATACTCCGTCCCGCCTGAAAGGTGAGTCCACCGCCATTACCACTGGGGTTGCTGCTGAAAATCGAACTGTTAACTGTAATATCATTATTCGCTTGTAGCACCACATCTGTACCAGCACTCAGGGTTAGCTGTAATCGGCTGGGAGTAAGCGTCACAGTACTACCGGGTTCATTGTTAAACTGAAACTGGTTAGAGTTGACCAAAGTCGGATCACTAGGCACAACTGTTACCCTACCACTGCCTTCTCCTAAAAAGCTGACCAAAACTATGCCATTAACGGGGTCTTCAATCACTTCATGTAAATTGGCGTTAGCTGTGCGACCGATAAGGCTATTCTGAGGAGTGATAGTATGACTGCCATCAATTGCTTTCCCTGTCGTGCCATCCCCCCAAGTGACTGCCCCGGCATCAGATACCCCCTCGTTGTCCCAGTCGGGACTACTCACCACATAATTGCCATTAGTCAGCGCGATTACGCCACCACTCCCTACTTGATGCCGAGATTGAGTTCCGACCAAACTATTATCCTGTGTCACCGTTCCAGTGATACCTGTGGTGCCATCGCCCCAAGTCACCGCCCCAAAACGGGATATCGCCCCTTTGTGCCAGTCGGGACTGCTAACCACGTAATTGCCGTTGGTCAGCGCAACTACACCCCCACTGCCCAATTCGTCACCTATTTGAGTCCCAACCAGACTATTGCCTTGTGTCACACCCCCAGTGATACCTGTGGTGCCATTGCCCCAGGTTACTGCCCCTAAATGGAATGCTCCCCCGTTGTCCCACTCAGGGCTACTAACCACGTAATTCCCATTGGTCAGCGCGACTACGCCACCATTGCCTACTTCATCTAAGGATTGAGTCCCGACCAGACTATTACTGGATGTCACCAGTCCAGTGATACCTATGCTGCCATCGCCCCAAGTCACTGCCCCAACACGAGATATTCCCCCATTGTTCCAGTCGGGACTGCTAGCCACGTAATTGCCATTAGTCAGCGCGACTACGCCCCCACTACCCACTTGGTCACCTCTTTGAGTGCCGACCAAACTATTGCTTTGTGTTACTGTTCCCGTGATACCCGTGCTGCCATTGCCCCAAGTCACTGCCCCAGCCAATGGTACTCCCCCATTGACCCATGAAGGGCTGATAACTACGTAATTGCCGTTGGTCAGCGCTGCTACCCCCCCACTACCCACTGAGTCAATAACTCCTGTTCCAACCAAACTATTACTATCTGTCACCAACCCAGTGATACCTGTGATACCATTGCCCCAAGTCACTGCTCCAGCATTCCTCGCCCACATGGGGCTACTAACCACGTAATTGCCATTGGTCAGCGTGACTACACCCCCACTGCCCACTCTGTTACCAAAGTTCCCAACCAAACTATTGCTGGATGTCACTGCCCCAGTAATACCTGTGCTGCCATTGCCCCAAGTTACTGCCCCGTTTAAAACGCCCGGAAATACCGCCACATTGTTCCATTCGGGACTGATAACCACGTAATTGCCGTTGGTTAGCGCAACTGCACCCCCATTGCCTACTGCGTCATTAGTGTGAGTTCCAACTAAACTATTGTTTGATGTCACTGCCCCAGTGATACCCGTCGTGCCATTACCCCAAGTCGCCGCCCCAGCATTAGATACCGCGCCGTTGTCCCAATTGGGACTGCTGACCACGTAATTCCCATTGGTCAGTGCCACTACACCCTGACTGCCCACTTGGTCATTCGCTTGAGTCCCAACCAAACTATTGTTACGTGTCACTACCCCAGTAATACCTGTGCTGCCATGACCCCAAGTTACTGCCCCAGCGTCAGATACCCCCGCGTTGTCCCAATTGGGACTGTTCACCATATAATTGCCGTTGGTCAGCGCGACTACACCCTCATTACCTACTGAGTCATCAACTTGAGAACCCGTCAATGTGCTAATCAGCGCCCCCGTCTCACCGTTATACAGATAAACTGCCCCGGCATTATCTGCGGCAAAGTTATCTTCCGGTTTAGTCACCACCACATTCCCGGTACTCAACGGTACAATATGCTGCCCAAACCCCGTGCCACCCCCTTCATTGGGGTCAATGAGGTCAAACTGAGGTAATTCCTCTTGACTATCATCAATGATGATATTCTTTGGGTCGAGTAACAGCGTCCCTGCTGCCCCATTCACCGCCCCCGCATCCACCACACCTGCCATTGCCAGCGTTTCTTTCCCTGATACTTCTACAAACCCGCCATCACCTCGAACTGCACCTCCTCGCGCCTGAATCGTACCCGCAAATTGAGTAAGTTGGTCTGACCAAACAATGACTTGACCTCCATTTCCCTGGGTTACGGCATTTGCCCTGAGAATCGTGGCATGATTAATCAGCGTATTTTGGGCATTGCTCATCTCCCTTTGCCCAAGAGTAAGAGGGTTCCCCTGAAAGTCACCCCCAACGAAAATCTCTCCACCATTACGATTGCCACTTGCATCCACATCGGCAGCTAATAATCGCACATCTTGACCCAACAAATGCACGGAACCACCTAGTTCTCCGGTTACATCCAAGCGACCAGAGGTTGTTAATCCGGTATCTTTTCCTCCATAAAACCCAATCTCTCCCCCCTGCTGAGTTCCTGTCGCCGAGGTTATGGCACTGGCGGTTTGAATCAGCCTACCTGTATAATCAATCTCAATTTCCCCACCCTGACCATTCCTGCCATTGGCACTGAGACGACCACTATCCAACAAATTCTTCGTCTCAATCTGGATACGACCCCCATTCTCCCCATCAGCCGTAATTTGTCCCTGGTTATACACCATAGTCCCCGCCATCTGAACCTCTCCGGCATCAGGACTATCAACAGAAACGTGCCCCTGATTGTTGACTTGTCCCCCATTCCCAGTTAACAAAACGGCTAAATCCAAAGGCTGAACTGGGATAATTCGTCCCTCATTATCTTGGGGTGGGACAAATTCCACACTCAATAAATGTCCCGGTTGACTCACCCGGACTAAATTTTCCCCCTCTACAGCCGTAACAATAATAGTCCCCCCCGGTGCAGTGAGTTGTCCCTGATTCGTGACACTCCCCCCCAGTAAGGTTAAAGAGTGACCCTGAGCTACAATTAAATTCCCTTGATTATCAATACTGCCCGACTGCGCCCAATCAAACGCAAACTGATTAGGATTCCCCACTAATTGCAAATAATCATTACTCCCAAACGCATTAAACCACCGATTATTATCAAACCCAATAGCATTAGCAGTCGTTGCCATAAAATCAGCCGGGACATTTAAACTAGCATTAGCACCAAATACAATCCCCGCCGGATTCATTAAATATAAATTAGAATTTCCACCCGTTACCTGAATTAAACCATTAATAATCGAAGCCTCACCGCCAACGACACGCCCCAATATATTTTGAACTTGGGGATTAGACATAAAGTTAGCGATTTGGTTTTTCGAGAGTCCAAATTTCTCGAAACTATGAAAGAGATTCTCTCCATTTCCAGATAGAGTTCCTCCGTTGATATTAAAACGGTTCCCCCGTTGGTCAATAATTGTGCCAGTGCCATCATTAGCGCGGGTGATAGGTTCAGCAACGGTTGGAGAACCTAGAATTAGTACAGCGATTGTACAAAGACTAGCTTGAGAGAGGGAAATAATGATAGATAGCCCACTCAAGCGCCACGGGGTAGATGTCATGAGCTTAATTCCTGATTAGATGCGCTGAATTTTACCCTAGAGTTCCTATTTTTTGACCTTTACGTAAGAAAACTCTCTGAAACTAAGTAAGGAATCCTAAATAAAGGTTACTATGTTAAGAAAGAATACAGAATAATACTAAGCTGCCTGTGCATTTTATTTTTGCATACCCCCACACCCCACAACCCTCATCCCTTTTTCCTCGCCCAATTTCTCACCGCTTGACGAATTGCCCGTCTCCCTTGAGGGCGGTATTGCTCAATCAACGCCGGAAGTTCTTGAACCGGAAGAGTAGGAAATACCAAGCTTGTTTCTACTTCGATATAATTCTCATTCTGTAACTGATAAATCTTTAATTCCCCAGAATCATAACACCAAATTTCGGGTACGCCTAAACGAGCATAAATTGCAAATCGATTAAGAGACTTACTCGTCAAATCAATTTCTAATACTAAATCTGGAGGCGGATCTTGATTTAAGTCATAGTCTAATTGACCCCGAATCCTTGGTTCATTTTGGAAATAAAAACAATTATCGGGTTCTACCCCAGCCTTCTTAATTTCCCGTCTCCAAGTTGTTGAACCTAAACTTTCATAGTCTCGATCTAAAACTTCAGCGATATCTTGAATGCAAATGCCAAGGGCTTCTTTATAATATTCGTGTTCGGGTAAAGGAGTCATAATTTCTAACGTTCCATCATCATAAGCAACTCTAGCGCCACGACTTTCGCCTAAATTAGCTAATATTTCTTCAAATTGTTGCCAACTAATATTGTGCAATACAACTCGGTCGGCACGACGTTGAGTCAGTAGCATAATTCCTCCACAACAGCCTGAAACCTAATTTAATTCTATCTATCTTCATTCCCTAATTCTTATCTTTAAAGCCGCGTTAACTTACTTATCATTCCGATTTATTAATTATCAATTGTTAACAAACGACTAGAGGGAGTGGGGAGTGGGGAAGAAAACCAACTACTAATAACCAACAACCAACAACCAACAACCAACAACCAACAACTAATCAATATGCCCCCCTAGAGGATTGCATTTTTTAGGAAAGACAGGTTTTATTAGAGGGTTAAACTTGCTAATGGGTGGCTGTACAGAACATTATTTATGATGGTAACTATCGTTTTTCCCAATAATTCTTCCTTTAGTGGGTTGCGATCGCTCATCCAGCCGCACCTAGCATTGCACATTCCCGATGGCTTTTTAAACCTACCCGTTAGTTTGGTAACTTGGGCACTAGCTATCGGTTTAATTGCCCTTGCCCTTAATCGAGTTCAAGCCGATTACCAGGAACGTGCAGTCCCTTTAATGGGGGTTTGTGCTGCCTTTATTTTTGCCGCCCAAATGATTAATTTTCCCATTCCAGGGGGCACATCCGGACACTTGTTAGGGGGGACATTAGCCGGAGTTTTACTAGGGCCATGGGCAGGATCATTGGTCATGGTTGCTGTTTTTATTGTCCAATCTGTCCTATTTCAAGATGGGGGTTTGACAGTATTAGGAGCAAATATCACAAATATGGGGTTAGTAGGTACATTTTGGGGTTACTATCTTTACAAAATAATTCGGTTAGTTTTAGGTCGGAATAGTTGGAGAGGAATGTTAATTGGGACAACAATTGCGGCTTGGATGAGTGTGTTTGTTGCCTCTATTTTAACCGCAGTTCAACTCGCTTTATCCAACACCGTGCCATTCACAGTTGCGATATCAGCAATGGCATTTTGGCACGTCCTCATCGGTATTGGTGAAGCTTTAATTACAGTAGTAGCCGTTAGTTTTGTTTGGCGATCGCGTCCCGATTTATTCTACGATCCACCCCGCAAAACTGTGCGATCATCATCTCGTCCTTTTTAACAACAACTAACAACCAACAACTAACAACTAACAACTAACAACTAACAACCAACAACCAATGACAAGCAACCATTCTCACGAACGTAACCGAATTTTCCTGATTACTGGTTTAGGAATTGCCCTGCTAATTGCAATTTTCCTCTCTCCCTTCGCCAGTTCAGATCCAGACGGTTTAGATCGTGTTTCGCAAGATCTAAACTTCGATGAAAAAGCGGCTGAAAACGCACCTGCCCAAAAACTGCCCTTTTATAATGTTTTTAATGAATATGCCCTCAGAGGCGTACCAGAAACTGTCGCCACTCCTTTAGCAGGTTTGGTAGGAACCTTAGCCACATTTGGTTTAGCTTGGGGAATTGGTAAACTAGCAGTTCGTAACTCTAATTCAACCTCTACTAACTCTCATGATGAATCCTAATAAACGTCTTATTTTTATTCAATGAAAACGGGTAAACGTCTTAAAAAGTATTTAACCTCTTCCCGTTCCCGCGCTTTCAACTTGGGTATGAGTTCAGGACTTTTAATTAATGCTATTCCACATTGGCACATTTCATCTTGATGTTGATAGTCAACAAGCGACTTCTTGGCACACCTTAACACCTCGTATCCGCGTTTTATGTACCTTACTTAGTGTATTTGCTATTGCACTAACCCCTAACGGACGTTGGTGGACGTGGGCAATTTACGGGTTAGGTGTTTTCGCTGTTATTTTACTCAGTCGAGTCACATTGAAAGTACTGTTAAAGCGAATTGCTGTTGAGTTTAGTTTTATTAGTGTTGTTCTGTTAGGAACATTATTTCGAGAAGGGGGAAAAGTGGTTTGGTCTTGGGGAGTACTGAAAATTACAACGGTAGGCTTAACCATTTTAGGAAGTGTAACGATTAAAGCATTGCTTTCTTTATTCCTGTTAAATATACTCACTATAACGACTTCAATCCCAGCCTTATTAAATGCCTTAATTGGCTTACGAATCCCACCCTTACTCGTTGCTATTCTGGCATCTATGTATCGCTATATCAATGTGCTAATTGGTGAGTTTAACGCGATGCAACGGGCAGCAATATCTCGCAATTTAATGAGTAGCAACCGCTGGCAACGCCTAGTGATTGGTAACATGATTGGTTCTTTATTTATTCGCACCTATGAACGAGGAGAACGGATTCATCAGGCAATGCTAGCACGGGGTTATCAAGGAGTACCACCGATTGAAAAAGTTCCTTCTGGAGGATGGCGTGATGTTGTGGCTTTAACTGTCACCTTACTTGTGGCGCTATTGGGGCAGGCTGTTTATTTATTCTAGGATTAAAAAGGCAACTTAAACCTTAAGATTTAATCGCCAAAATCCATTAGCGCAGCGGCGCGTAGCGCAATCCAAAATCTAAAATCCAAAATCCGAATGCACCATAATCCAATATTCATTGAAAACCTTAGTTACACCTATCCCGATGGTACACAAGCGTTGAGGGACGTTAATCTATCTATTAAAGCGAATGAACGAGTCGCATTAATTGGCGCGAATGGTTCAGGAAAATCGACATTACAATTACATCTCAATGGAATTTTAATGCCTCAGCAAGGACAGGTAATAATAGGAGAATGGCCGATAACATCCCAGAACTTACAAGCGATTCGTAATTTTGTCGGACTGGTATTTCAAAATCCAGATAATCAGTTATTCATGCCTACAGTTTGGGAGGATGTAGCCTTTGGACCCATGAATTTAGGATTGCGCGATCAGGAACTTGTAGAACGAGTGACTAGTGCAATGAACGCGGTTGATATGGATTTAGAAAACTATGGACAACGGAATCCTGAGAATTTATCCGGAGGAGAAAAAAAACGAATTGCGATCGCAGGTGTTCTGGCTATGCAACCCCAAATATTAGTATTCGATGAACCCTCAGCACAATTAGATCCCCGATCTCGTCGTCAGTTAATTGAATTATTACAAAGCTTACAACTGACTCAACTCATTGCCACCCATGATTTAGATTTAGCACTGGAGTTATGCGATCGCACAGTTATTTTAAGTCAGGGTCAGGTTGTCTATGATGGTGCAACGGAACAAGTCATGAGCAATCCCAAGTTTTTAATTGAACATTCGTTAGAATCACCTTTAAGTTACAGTCGCCCTTATTGCTTACTTGAAGATGCACCTGTTGCTAAAGTACCGATTACTCACAGTAAATTACCTTCTATGAAGTAATATCATGTCCGGTTGAATAACCCTAAAAAAGATTGAGAGGGAGAGAGGGAGAGAGGGAGAGAGGGAGACTTTTTATTATGGGTAATTTGCCGGACATCATATTATACCAAATCCGAATCATATAGTTATTCCAAATAAGAGT
>DNGI01000311.1:0-16000 GCA_003486645.1 Cyanobacteria bacterium UBA11370
CACTCTTATTTGGAATAACTATAGTATCCTCTTTGTCGGTAAGCCTCTGCCAGATTAATGAGGTGAGTAGCGATATGGGGATGATCAGACAACTCCTCCACTCGACCTGCCTTAACTGCTTGTTGCACCAGCAGCCACAAATTGTTCCAGGAGATTTGAGTGAGAGGGTGATCTTCACCTAGTACATTTGTAAAAATTGACCAAGATTGCTCATACAGTGTCTCTGCCTCTCTATATCGCCCTTGTTCTTGGTAAAGCCCTGCCAGATTGTTAAGGGCTAGAGCGAAATCAGGATGATCACTACCCAACTTTTGCTCTAAGATTACCAGTACTCGTTGGTGGAGCAGTTCTGCCTCGCTGTAACGTCTTTGCGCTAGGTAAAGATCTGCCAGATTGTTTAAGATGGGGGCGATATTAGGATGATCATCACCCAACTTCTGCTCTAAGATTGCCAGTGCTCGTTGGTAAAGTGGTTCTGCCTCACTGCTGTAGTTTTCTGGTTCTAGGAAAGGGTTTGCCATCCCTTTTCTTTGCTCTCGATAAATTTTTGCAAGATTTTGGAGACATGTAGCAACAAGGGGATGATCATTGCCTAAATGCTGTTCCCCAATTACCAGTGCTCGCTGCAAGAGCGGTTCTGCCTCAGCGTAGCGTTCTTGAATTTCGTAGAGTCCTGCCAGATTATTGAGGATGGTGGCAACATCGGGATGGTCTTTACCCAACTGTTGCTCACGAATAAGGAGCGATCGCTGCAAGAGCGGTTCTGCCTCAGCGTAGCGACCTTGGGAAACGTATAGGTTTGCCAGAGTATTGAGACTTCGGGCGACATAGGGATGGTCTTTGCCCAATTGCTGTTCCCCAATTGCCAGCGATCGCTGACAGAGAGGTTCTGCCTCAGCGTAACGACCTTGAGCTTGGTATAGGAGTGCCAAATTGTTGAGGCTAGTCGCAACATTAGGATGCTCTTTACCCAACTGCTGCTCACCAATAGAGAGTGCTCGCTTATGCAGAGGTTCTGCCTCGCTATAACGACCTTGCATATAGTGGAGGTGTGCCAGATCATTGAGAGTGGTGGCGACATCAGGGTGATTGTTTCCCAAACGTGCTTCTGCCACAACGTAGCCTTGCTGCAACCACGGCAGTGATTGAGTATATGCTCCTTGCGCTTGATAGAATCGGGCAATTCCAAGGAAGGGCATAACCAGATCAGTATCTGTAAGCCAGGTAGTCAGATTGGTTGCTGCTTCAGCCAAATGCGGAATAACAGGAGTCACCTGCTGAATCTGATCTAGAGTAGGCGTGACTTGAGGGATAGTTCCTGCCTCTGTCACCATGACCTGGCAAAAGGATTTTTTCATTTCATCTGCCCCTATCATCTGCTCTCGCTTGGTAGTAAAGAACTCCCGCAGCAGTTGATGCAGTTGAAATAGTTCTTTGCCAACTCTGGATAATAAACTGCGCCCCGATAGGTGATCAACCCGGCAATCCTCTAAGTCCTCCTTGTCCCAATCTGGCAGACATTTTCTCACCAAATTCCAGGGAATGGGCGCTAGAGCAAACACACTCAATAACCCGCAGAGCATCTTTGCTTCATCGGGAAATTGCTCATCATCCCAAGTTAACTGGAAAGCCGCTGCTACGCCCAGTTGAGCCGTCATCTGCTTCGCCTGCACCAACGCCTGGGCTGCCAACTTTTTTGCTTCCAACCGCTCTAACATTTCCACCAAGCTTAAGTCCTCCCTCCGAGCCAGGTAGCGCCCCACCAGTTCCAATCCCAAGGGCAAATAGCCCAACCACTTACACAACCGTTGAGCATCGGCTAATTGACCATCAATCCGGTGGGGGTCATCCACCAATACCCGCAACAGTTCCAGGGAAGCCGCCTCTGTCAACACCTCCAACTCTAGCCGCTGAACCGAGGTTAACAACTTCAGCCGGGTGGTCATCAACACCCGAAAACGGGGATCTAGCAGATTCAAATAGGGTTCCACCGCCTCGTAATCCGTGACATCATCCAGCACCACCAGAATCGGTTCCCCCTGCCAACGGCGGCACACCCACTGTACCTTCTCCAGCAAAGTTTCTAGGATATCGGGTGGTTCTGGTAGCCCCAACTGGGTGCGGGCAAACTCCAACAAGCCCAAGCCCACATCTTGCGACCTGACATTAATCCAGCACAGACCGCCGGGATAGGTATTAGCCTGCAAGTGCTTGTAGGCGTACTGCAACGCCAGTTCCGTCTTGCCAATTCCACCCATGCCGGAAACCGCCGAAACTGCTACCGTCGTTCCTCGCTGCATCCGATCATGCAACCGTTCCAGGTCAGCATCGCGCCCAACAAACTGGGTTACACCAGTGTAGGGTAAGTTTTGCGGCACCCCAACAATTGCATCGGGAGTTGGGGGATAGTTATGGAAGTGCTGTTCCTTGGCGATGTATTGTTTTCCGCCGTGAGATGCCTGGGCGTGAATATCCATAAAAGCAATTTCTGGTCAGCTAACGAGGGACAGGCGCAAAATCAACAGGTAATCTTCAAACTTTTAAATTGAGGCTATGATGCACTCAATCTGGAACCCTAATCTGACTCAGAGGCACCAAAGTACTGCTTTTCAGCAATCCACTGCTTTCCCCCTTGTTCTGCTTTTGCCTGGACATTCATATTGTTGTCGCCAGTCACATTTTGCACCATGTTGCTGTTATCTTGCAGCTTTCCGGCATTAATTTGCTGCGCCATCAACCGAATTTCATCGGCAAATTGGGGATCATCATCCATTGCTACCTGCAAATAGGCAGCGATCTGGTTAATCTGTTCCGGCATGATTTTGTGAGTTTTCTCAATCGATGTTTTGACCTCCTCGATACGAGGCTTGCCCCGCAACTTTGTCCAGATGCGCTTGAGGAGGCTTTCCATCTTGGCGATCGCCTCCATCGTATATTTCTTGCCTAGCTCACCCGCACCAGACTCGATAAACTTTTGGAAGGCAAGAGTAGCAATCACACTAGCAGTCAATGATGCAGGGTCGGTCATTGGGAAAACTCCAGGACGAGGGCTATATACTTTTTAGCAAAAGAACTCCAATTCTGTAAGGGTGATACGTGTTCTACACATCATGGCACGTTCGGCTTTGCTGTCTCGTAGAGAATTGCTTTGACTAAGCTGTTGCAACTTAGTTGAGTTTAATCATGTTGAATATATCCATAAAACAATTTCCGATAAAGCCTAATGGTTACGTTAAGCTTCATTGGTTTTCCTTCTCTTTTTTGTAAGTCAGATGCCAAGACCTTTTTCCGCAGTTCGGGCATTTCCTCAAATTTCTTGAATTGCCCACTGCCTTCCAGCGAATTCCACCTAAATCCCAATATGACTCTTCAAAATCACATTTCAGACATTTCATAAACCATTGACGCGAATCTGCTTCCATTGATTGCGCCCACGAAGCAGGTAAAATTGATGTAATAAACTTTTGTATTAGGTTCATAATTTAATAATTCAGACCATCTCTAAAGAGTAAGACATCAGTGGTGTAAATCAGCAATATAAATACGATCTTTCTACCTTCTCTTGGTTAGCGGGATAAGTTGTCCATCTATCTCGATTGTATCCTTCGTAAAGGGAAACTTAACAACGGACTTGGCGATAACGGTATGTGGAGTTCCATCATGTAACAGGGTGGCAGTCAACCCAATATTATGGGGTAAAATGACTGACTCAGAAGCAACTTCTTGTCCATCAATAAGGAGTTTAAGGGTTTTGTTCCAGTTGTTGCGGATCAACTCAATTCTATGACCTTCATAAGTTCCAACGTAATGATCGCCTGTAATGCCCATAGATTTTCCTTGGTTGAGGGATACCTAATTAGTTGGTTGCCATAAAAAATAATATCGCTCGGCGAAGTTATCCTGAAAGAGTAGTGGTTTCTATATCTCAACTATGAGTGACCTTTTTTGAATTCAAATCTCAAGATTAATTACCAAACTCTATACGATACAGACTACTTACAATGGATAGAAACTACTGTAGCAAAATTGCGAGGTAGGGATTATGCCAATATAGACTAGGAAAATTTGATTGAAGAAATTGAAGATATGGGCAGGAGTGAACGAAGCTGTTCCGCCTCCAAAGCTCAAGGCAGAATAAGTATTTAACCCAATATGATATAAGATTTGTGACTCTATAGCTGATTAAATTTTGGATGATATTTAACAATCCCTTTGATGGCATTCAAAGCACCTGCTCGCAACTCCCGCACCATAAAAGCTTCTGGTGGTACGTTTATTTCCCATTTAATACCATAACGATCCGCTTGAACAAAACCCAGCTTGGGATAGTATTCTGGATGCCCTAATACAACCACAATACCGTATTGTTCAGTATCAAAGTTATTGAGCCAGTAGTTGAATAGCTGAGTTCCTATCCCTTTTCTCTGATAGGTTGGTTTTACTGCCATAGGGCCAAGACCAATAGCTTCGACGACGTTCTGATCGTGATGGATAGTTACTGGACTGAGAGCAAGATGACCAACAATTTCGCTGTTGTCAAACGCTACCAACGAATAACTTAACGCTCCTATCTCTCTTAACGCATCAACTAACTCGGCTTCATTAACTTGACCGAAAGCTAATTTGTTCAGTTCGTAAATTAATCCTACATCTTCTGGCTGTTCTAAACGAATTGACAACATAATAAATGGCTGAATTTCGGTTCCTGTATCAGTTAGATGCAGAAACTTTCTCTTACTGAGGAATTGATCAGCTTGGATATTTTAATAATTCATTAAAATATACTAACTGGTGTAGACTCAGATTGAACCTCACAAATTTTAGATTTCTCCGTCACCAAACTCAACTGAACCGCACACGCTTTTAATTCCGGTTGCTGGGAAGCAGGACAAGATTCTGGATGAGTTAGAGTATTTGCTTCCGCATTATCTGCCCACAATGCGCCCCAGTGCATCGGCACAAAAACCGTACCTGGACTAATAGCTTTTGTAACTTTAGCGGGGAAGCGACTACAGCCACGACGCGATCGCACCTCCACCATATTCCCCTCTTCAATTCCCAATTTTTGAGCATCACGAGGATGAATTTCAATAAAAGGTTGGGGGTGCATTTGTTGAATTTTAGGGATATGTCCGGTGCGGGTTTGGGTATGCCAATGTCCATAAAGTCGCCCCGTTGTCAAAACCAATGGATAATCCGGATCAGGGGGTTCTGCTAATCCTCGTGAATGATACGCCCCAAATCTAGCGCGTCCATCCGGTGTTGGGAATCGCCAATTTGTATAAAGCCGTTTGGATTTTGAATTTTGAATTTCAGATTTTGGATTAGGATTTGGAGTTTCTATATTCTCCTCTTCCCCACTCCCCACTCCCCACTCCCCATTCCCCACTTCCGGACATGGCCATTGAATGGGGCCTTCTTGTTGTAAGCGATCGTAATTAATCCCGGTCATATCACAAACTCGTCCACGAGTAATCTGGACAAATTCAGCATGAACGGCGGCGGAATCTGCAAAGTCAAATTCTTTTTTAAACCCTAAACGACGACCAACTTCTGCAAAGATTTCCCAATCTGCTTTGGCTTCCCCTGGTCGATAACGGAAACTAGGACATAGCGTGACAACTCGCTCAGAATTTGTCATTGTACCCGTTTTTTCACTCCACTGAGCCGCCGGGAGTATCACATGAGCATAAGCCGCCGTTTCGGTAGGATAATAAGCATCTTGATAAACGGTAAATGGAGACATTTTCAAAGCCGCTTTCGTGCGTTCTAAGTCGGGCATACTAACGGCTGGATTCGTCGCCGCAATCCACAAAACTCCCACCTCTCCTCGCTCTAAACCTGTGATCATATCCCAGGCATTAAGACCCGGATTGGGTGAAATTTGTCCCGGTTTTAGTCCCCAAAATTCCTCTATTTCGGCGCGATGTTGGGGATTCTTTACTAATCTATACCCTGGTAAAATATGGGCGAGTCCTCCTGCTTCTCGTCCCCCCATCGCATTGGGTTGTCCTGTTAGGGAAAATGGGCCTGCACCCGGTTTACCAATATTCCCAGTCATCAGATGTAGGTTAATAATTGTACGGACTTTTGCGGTTCCTTCTGAGGATTGATTTACCCCCATTGACCATAATGATAAAACTCGCTGGGATTCTGCCCAATAACGAGCAGCTTTTTCCAAATCATCAAGACGAATACCGCATTTCCGAGCAACTAATTCCGGTGGGTAATGACGAATAACTTCAGCGTAAAGGGGAAAATCTCGCGTACAATCTTCAATAAATAGGTGATTAATCTTACCCCAACGCATCAATAAATGAGCAATTCCATTGAGTAAGTCAATATCTGTACCTGGTTTAATTGCCAAATGCAAATCCGCATCTTCAGCCGTAGAAGTGCATCGCGGATCAACCACAATCATTTTGACGTGGCGGTTTTTCTTGTGGTATTTCCGCAGGCGATTATAAATAATGGGATGGCATTCGGCTGTATTTGTACCAATTAAAAAAGCACAGTCGGTTAATTCTAAATCATCATAACAACAGGGAGGACCATCGGAACCAAAACTTTGAATATAACCTGCGACAGCAGAGGACATACAAAGGCGGGAGTTGGCATCAAAATTATTTGTGCCTAAACACCCTTTCATTAATTTCTGGGCTGTATAATAATCTTCTGTTTGAAACTGACCTGAACCATACATACAAATGGCTTCTGGTCCTTGGGTAAATCGAACGGTTTGAATGCGGTTTACAATTCGATCTAAGGCTTCATCCCAACTCACTTGGCGGAAGGGTTCATCAAGCGAATCTCGCATCATTGGATGCTTGAGACGATTTTTATCCAGAGATTCACTAATGGTTGCACCTTTAACACAAACCATACCCTGACTAGAAGGATGATTGCGATCGCCTCTCACCTGCCAAATCGGATTTCCTTGACTATCTCTATTCGTTGCTTTACCTGCTTTAGCCGGAGGTGATACTTCTAATCCACAGCCAACACCACAATAAGGGCAAAGTGTTTTAGTTGAGTCAGTCATAGTAATTGCACCATTTTTGTTATAGGTGTAAATCGGAAAGGGGGAGTTGGGAATGGGGAGTTGGGAACGTTATGAGTGTTGAGTAGTGAATTTTCACTTAAGAACATTCTTTAACTCAAACTTTAAAACCTTTATCCATCCAAATTTCCCCATTTATCCCCAATAATTCAGTCTTGGTCTTCTACTAAAACGGGTACGGTTGGAAAAGGCATTTCTGATTGTTCTGATTCATCTGTCTCATGATAATGGCTAGCAAAGGAACCTTTTGGTTCTTTTAGGAAAAAGGCACAAAGGCTAGAACAAATTAGAGCAGTAATTCCCATGGTAGAAAATAAAATTTTGGCATCAGTTAAGCTGAAAACGGTGAGGAAAATCACGCCTCCAAAGTTTCCGTAAGCTCCCACATTACCAGAAATTTGTCCAGTAATTTCTTTTTTGATTAGTGGCACAATTCCGTATGTTGCACCACAACCCGCTTGAGCAAAGTAAGCTGAAAACATAGTAACAGCGATCGCTAATGGGATAGGCCAGCTTTGGTTAATCCCGTATGCTAGCAGATACCCAATCCCCACTCCAAAAGCAATAATAGTCATCGTCCACTTACGAGACCCAAATTTATCAGAAATTAAACCCCCACTGGGACGAGACACTAAGTTGAAAAAGGGATAACTTGCGGCAATCATCCCGGCTGTTACGTGATTTAAAGAGAAGGTATGCTCAAAAAACGCAGGTAACATTGAGACAGCCGCTAACTCTGAACCAAAGGTAACAACATAGCAAAATTCTAACAGCGCAACTTGACGGAACTGATACCGTTCAGCCGGAGAATAAGTTTTCGTTCCACTCACAACTTCCCGGTTTACTTGCCAAGCTTTATAGGATTGGAAGACATACAAACCCGCTAACAATCCCCAAATCACAATCATTTGAGTATTGGTTAGGAAATGAAGCTTTGGTTGGGCTAACCGCCATGCTAATAAACCCAAGGCAAATATTAATCCAAAATTCATGACTAGCATTGCAAAAAAGCTTTTAGCGCTAGTCACTTCCATCCCACCACTACGTTTGGGACGGCGATAAAGTTGACCCGGTGGTGTATCTTGAACGCTACGGAAGTAAATAAAACCATAGCTAGCCGCAATCAAACCACTGAGGGCGATCGCTAAACGCCAATTATTTGCACCACCTGCCAGAAACGCCGTAGCAACACCCAGCATAGGTAAACTAAACTCGGCTGCAAACGCACCAAAATTGCCCCAGCCACCATAAATTCCTTCGGCAATTCCTATCTCTTTCGGAGGGAACCATTCTGACACCATCCGGATGCCAACCACAAACCCAGCCCCGACAATTCCCATCAACAAACGACTCAATACTAAGTGATTAAAGTCCTGAGATAGGGCTGTAGCAAAACAGGGGACTATCGCAAATATTAATATGCTTGAGAAGGTAACTCTTGGTCCAAACCGATCCAGAAGCATACCAATAATGATTCGGGCTGGAATGGTTAGCGCTAGGTTACAAATCGCTAGAGTTTTAATTTGATCGGGTGTTAAATTGAGATCTTTTTGAATTGTGGTCGCAAAGGGAGCAAAATTAAACCAACAGACAAACGTTAGAAAGAAAGCAAACCAAGTGAGGTGTAAGATGCGGTATCTCCCGCGAAATGATCCTAATTCTTTAAGCATTTGGACTCTCCTAGGAGTCAAAGTTTGAAGACACAACCTGAATGGCGATAATTTGTACTCGGTTAATCAGCGTGTTCAAACTTTGGCATGGACGGTGTTACCAAGGAAAATTAGAACTGTACAAAGCGGCGTTTGAGCGGAGTAAATTTACTGTAAATTAGCGATTTCGGAATTTAATTGGGAAGAGTTATGTCTGCAATAACCATTCCTCATCTCTTGATGTAATTTCAGTGGAAATTCCGGCGGCGCAATTCTCATATAGGGGTATTCGCTTCAGACAGATTTGTTTAATTATTCCTTGTTTCCAATCCAGGATTACACCCTTAAATTTGTAAATTGGTATATTTGCTTACAAAATATTTTTTGATATGAGTTTCGTGCATTAGGCTTATTCAGTTCTTACATTAGAGAATATAAGCGGATCGGCACAATTAAATTTAAAACTTGCAGGGATTGAGAAGTCAGGTTTCTTTAAGAAACGCGACTTCTGGGTAGGTTGAATTGGAATGAGGGCACTTCAAGCACTCCTCACTCCCCAACTGGTAATTTTTGAATCGGGATGACAGGATTTGAACCTGCGGCATCTTGCTCCCAAAGCAAGCGCGCTACCAAGCTGCGCTACATCCCGGTGTCTACCTTGCTAGTATAACTGACTTTTGGCATACCTGGTCTTAAAACACGCAAACTAGTCAGGATACCAAAACATCCCTTTGATGCCCTCTGGATCAGCCATAAATCCCATTCGCTGATAAAATTTCACCACATGGGGGTCAGCAAACAAGGTAATGTTACTGATATCCTCGCTACGAAGTTTCTTGATCATGTACTTCATCAGCCCTTTACCCAGCCCCTTTCCTTGGAACTCTGGATGAACCACTACATCCCAAATTGTGGCATTAAAGGCATGATCAGACGTAGCACGGGCAAATCCAATCAGCCGCCTGCTATTCCCTCGTACCTGCCACACGGATGCCACCAAGAAGCTGTGTTGAAGGGCTTTCCTAACTTTACGCATCGGACGGCGCGACCAACCTACCGCATCACACAGTTCTTCGAGTTCATAAAGGTCAATGTCCCGTTCTGTGCTAAACAGGATACGGGTATTCACGTCAGCGCGATCGCGAAACATCTCCGACGAGGCATCGTTCATCCCTTGAACAATATCCCCTTCAAACTGCGTCCGTGTCGAGGCAGTATCAGGACTGCCAAAAAAGCTTTTCCAAAAACCCATGCAGGTGTGGCTGTGGCATTTTGATAACTTGGAGTCACAACAACAAACAGACTTCCCTTTCGTTAGTAGATCGGACTTTCTGCTTGATTGAAACCCGACTTAACACGATTAAGTGTATCCTAAACTCCAGAGCTATAGCCAAGACTGCCCCTAAAACCTCTCTCACGAGGAAGGATGAAGGCTCAATACCCCCATCTAGGAATACGTGGGGCTTGAAATTAGAACAGATCTTGGATATAAGGATGAATCCCACGCCTAAATTCGGCGGGCTTGCACCAAATGCTTTTTTCATCCCTCATCCTTGTTCTGGTCAGGCAGGCAGTTCTCTTGCATGATTAATACATACTAGATTCATCCATGCCGCCCACAAGTGGCATAAACTTAGGATTTGGCGATAAATTTATCGCATCAAATCTAGCCAAAACTCCGTGAAATTGATGATAACACAACCGTGCCACCCTATTGACCCATCCCAGCAGTCAGCGAAGACTCAGAAACGAGGTTCTTTAGCTAGACTGAGGCTATTGAGCTGAATTTGTGAGGAATTAACCCGATACAGTAGGTTCTCTCGTTGAAGTTGATCTTGCTGTTGTATTCTAGAAAGCTTTGACAAACGCGATCGCCTCCTACCCCCTACTTATGGCTGCGGGCTTGAAATCATCAACACTAGAACTCTTGAAGCGCTTCAACCGGGCGTTTCCTGAGTTTTATGAGCAGTTTGTTAGTAGTGAGATCCAACTCCAAAATCTCAGGCTCGCTTATCGGCTTTACAAAAGCAAGCGTGCTGTGGTTGAGATTAAACCGGAAGGGTCTAAAAGTGCTTTACATTTCGCCTACCGCAACCAATCGTTTCTTCTGAGTGACATTTTCGGCGTTTTGGCGGCTTATGGACTAACAATCCACAGTCTCAGCCTTTACGGTCAAATTAACCCACCCATGCTCGTTTTTATCAAACTGGTGGTTTCTCGTGGTAGCAAAACCCTAACCAGCAAAACCGCCGAGAATGTTTGCCGTGCCATTCGAGAGGCTTTAGCAGGGCGTTTTGAAGTCGAAGAGATGCTAGCGGTGGAATTTAATCTCGATGCTGGCTTAGAGCAGGTTGAAACTGAATTCTACGTCGATCCGGTGTTTCATCTCCCAGCTCTATTAATTGAGGCAGACAACCAACCAGGGTTATTTTACAAGGTGATGTACGCCATTTGGCAAGAAGACTTACTTGTGGTTAATGCGAATTTACTCGTATGGCGTGGACGCACCCGTCTAATTTTGTACCTCCTTGGCCCCAACGAGAATTTAATTCCTGAATATCTGGGTCAAAAAATTGCTGAAAGTGTTAAGCAGCGATTACTGGGTCGTCGATTTTAGGAATTGGTTGTTGGTTGTTGGTTGTTGGTTGTTGGTTGCTAATACTATTTTTGATTTTATATCCCAAATCCTAAATTTCAAATCCCAAATGGGATGAGAACCACACACTCAAGCTATACTAGAAAACTATTGATGAAACTGATGAAACACAAATTTACATATGTTCTGGGCTGACAAACTTGCTACAGGTGTACAAGGCGATCAAATCGTTAATGATTCAAAAACTCCGTCCGGTAGAGTCCATGTCGGATCGTTGCGGGGTGTCGTTATCCATGATGTAATTTACCGTGCCTTGAAACGTGCAGGCAAGCCCGTCAAGTTTTTGTTTGGTGTAGACGACTATGATGCACTCGATACCGTTCCGAAGTATCTAGAAAAAGAAAAGTTTTCGCCCTATTTAGGTTTTCCCTTGTGTAATGTTCCTTCTCCAGAAAACACCGCCACTGATTACGCTAAATATTTCATGGGGGAATTTTTAAATGTTTTTGAATACTTGGGAGTGAAGCCAGAACTTTACTATTTACGAGATTTATATCGCTCTGGCAAACTTAACCAATATATTGATATCTTTCTCAAAAATGCTCACCTGGTTAGAGAGGCGTATAAAGAAGTAAGCAAAGCCGATCGCCCCGATAATTGGTATCCTTTTCAAATCATTTGTGAGAAGTGTGGCAAAATTGCTACAACGCTTGTAACCGATTATAATGGGTCAGAAGTTTTTTATACCTGCAAGCCTGATGCAACGAATTGGGTAGCAGGGTGTGGACATTCGGGTTGGATTTCTCCCTTTGATGGCAATGGCAAACTCCCCTGGAAAGTTGAGTGGGTGGCTAAGTGGGATTTGTTAGGTGTAACGATTGAAATGGCGGGTAAGGATCACTCTCAGAAAGGGGGTTCGAGAGATGTTGCTAATGCCATTTGCCGTAAAGTTTTACAAAAGAAAGCTCCATTTCATTCTCCTTATGAATTTATTTTAGTCAATGGAACGAAGATGAGTTCTTCTAAGGGTGTGGGTTCAAGTGCAAAGGAAATTTCAGAATTACTTCCGCCTGAATTACTGCGCTTTTTGATGTTGCGAACTCAGCCGAAAAGTGTGATTAATTTTGCTCCTAATTACGAAACCATTACTCGGCTATTTCGGGACTACGATACCTTGATTGAAAATTATAAAGCTCAGATTGAGGATAATTCTGAACAGTCAGAGTTAACTAAAGAATTCATGCCGTTATTTTATGCCCAACTTAATGAGGAGATTAAAACTTACCAACCCTTTGACTTCAGCACACTAATTTCACTGCTGCAAATTCCCCATATTGATATCCAGGCAGAAGTCGCCAAGCGCTGCGAAAAGCCTTTAACAGACTTTGATTGGGAAATTATCAACCAAAGAATAGCCGCTGGCAAAAAATGGCTAGAAGACTATGCTGATCCAGAAGAAAAGTTAGTGCTTTATTTCGATACTATTCCCGAACAGGCACAGAATTTAACTCAAGAACAAGTGACTTACTTGACTAAATTAATAGAGAATTTAGAACAGTCTACAGATTGGGAAGGAGAGGCATTACAAACGATCATCTTTTCTACAGCCAAAGAGTTGACAATTCCACCTGCTAGTGCGTTTCCTGCTATTTATTTATCCTTTTTGGGCAAGGAACGTGGGCCTAAAGCTGGTGCTTTGTTGTCCTATTTAGATAAATCTTTTGTAATTGGCAGGCTGCAAGATGTAGTTAAATCATTGCTCAAGCTTGCCTCATAACCCGCCAGGGAAATTATGATACTGTCTCATAGCACCAAGTCCATTAAAATGGACTAAAATTCCTCTCCAGTCGTCTTTAGACGACTTTCGCTATAAGACAGTGGTTTTAACCACTGGCAGGTTGTTGCAAGTGGTTCAAGTTTGAGTATATGAAAGTTGAAAAGCATCCTCAACGAAGCAAAAACCCGGCTATTACACTACTAGGTGTTCAACCTCTTGGTACTCTAGCCTTTTTTCTGTGGGTTTCATCTTTTCCTACTCAGGCTGTCCCCTCGAAGGAGGCTACTACTCCTAGAACCTTTACTGATTGGTGTTTGAATAAAGCTAAAGAGAGTGGGGAGATACAACACACTATTGATGTTCTGTTGCGAGAGGCTGAAACTCAAGAGTGTCATCAGGCTGACAAGATTCTTTCAACTCGCACTTACCTCAACCTCGAATCAAATCAAATAGCCAACATCAAACCCTTGTCATCCCTGACCAACCTGACTCACCTTTACCTCCATGACAATCAAATAACCGACATCAAACCCTTGTCATCCCTAACCAACCTGATCATACTTAACCTCAGTAACAATCAAATAGCCGACATCAAACCCTTGTCATCCCTGACCAACCTGACTTTGCTCTCCCTCGGTATCAATCAAATAGCCGACATCAAACCTTTGTCATCCCTGACCAATCTGACTGACCTCGACCTCATGTACAATCAAATAGCCGACATCAAACCTTTGTCATCCCTGACCAACCTAACTTTCCTCAACCTCGACTCCAATCAAATAACCGATATTAGACCTTTGTCATCTCTAACTAACCTAGGTCTACTTTTCCTCGGCTACAATCAAATAGCCAACATTAAACCTTTGTCGTCTCTGACCAACCTGACTTCCCTCTACCTCGAATTTAATCAAATAGCTGATATCAAACCCTTATCTTCGTTAAGCGAACTGAATTCCCTCTCCCTCGGTAACAATCAAATAACCGACATCAAAATTTTGTCATCCCTGACTAACCTGTTTTACCTCAACCTCGACTCCAATCAAATAGCTGACATCAAACCCTTATCTTTCCTAACCAACCTGACTTCCCTCTACCTAGGTAACAATCAAACCCTCACCGATCAAACTTGCCCTGTCAAACCTGAATCTATATGTAGTTTTGTACCACCTGAAGATGAGTGATATGAAACCTAGTACTGGTAATAAGTAGCAACTTACGTTACTGCTTAATTGTGAAATAAATCTTTAGCTGGCATAAATCAATTTTAGTTTGCTGTTACTTCAAGGAGTGCAGTAATAGGCAAATTCCTATTTAGATAGTCTGCGGCTGACTCATCACCAAAATATTTTTTTAGGGTAAGGAATGATGCGATCGCACCCAAAAACTTCCCCCTAGCAATTGCTCCTAACCTGCTGATTCGTTTAAACAATGTCAATTAGCTTACCCAAGGAGTTATACGATGCGACTCAAGGAACTCAAAGAAGAAGTCTATGAGTTATGGGAATGTTTGAGTAAATATAAAAAAGCAATTATTCAGCCAGAAAACTTCAAGCCAGAGGTACGGACTTATGGCGACTTACGCCGTCGAGCAACTTGGGAAAAAGCTTATGCTGTATTTTATGCCAAAAACAACTGGGATGCAGGCATTACTGAGCATACAGCAATTTGTTATGCGTTTAACTTTTCACCTGAACACTGGCAGTATAGAATCAGGCATGAAATGATCGAACAATATCTGGCTATTCCAGAAGCTAAAGAGTCTGTCATTCAGGCATTATGGGAAATTTTTAACAGTGGAAATAAGGAAGATATAGAGTATGCCAAACAGTTTCTTGAAGGTTTATAAAAGTAACTAGAATAAATAATTAAAAGTAGATTATCTCAATTCTAACACTAAAGAAGTCACATCATGCAACTGAATGAACTGAAACAACAAGTGTATGAGTTGTGGAAGTGCGTATGTAAGTTTAATGGGGCAATTGTTCAGCCAGAAAACTTTAAGCCAGAGGTACGGACTTATGGAGACTTACGCCGCAGATCCACTTGGGAAAAAGCCTATGCTGTATTCTTTGCCAAACTTAACTGGGATTCAGATATTAGTGGGCATACAGCTATCTGTTATGTATTTAATTTTAGTCCTAACCAGTGGAATTATAAAATTAGATATGAAATAATAGAACAATTTCTCGCTATTCCAGGAGCTATGGAATTCATCATTCGTGGGCTAGAGGATATTTTTAACAGTGCAGATAAGGAAGATATAGAGTATGCCAAACAGTTTCTTGAAGTGGTTGGGAAGCAACAAGGAAGAACAGGAGAATGTACAACTCGACATCTTTGGAGGCTCATCGAATCTAGTACGTCATCAACGAGTTGATGGTGCAAGTATCTATAAAGATTTGCAAAAAACTATCAAGGAAAAAGGTGGAACTCAAGACGTATATGCTCAATCTACTGAAGCTATATCTGAAGAATTGTTTGATATGGGAACTAAGGAACTATACACAGCAACTGGGGGGACAAGACATCAGCGTCACACTCTACCGAAAGAAGCTCAAAAAGCCTTTATTGTCGGTGAAACAGTTGCTAATCACGACTTGAAAGTAAAAGACATCAAAGGCAGCCAAAACCAAAAAAATGAGCAAATTGTTGATAGTGTGCGGGAGTCGGGACAAAAAGCTCGAAAGCTATTTCCTTGGTAAGGAATCATGCGATCGCACAAATACAAGACTTATGCTTGCATTGTTGTTGAACCACCATCAGTAAAGGCATATCGATTAACTTGCACCCTTGTCAGTAAGCTGCCAAACCAGCCGTAGAATTAATTCTATGGCTAATAGCTCAAGTCTATTAAAATGGACTGAAATTATAATGCCAGTCAGTTTTAACTCAGATCTTGCACCATTCTCAATAACCCA
>DNGI01000311.1:16285-27141 GCA_003486645.1 Cyanobacteria bacterium UBA11370
CCCCCTTCCCTTGTAGGGAAGGGGGCTGGGGGGTTAGGTTTTTCGACTTGTTGCGACTGGTGCAAGATCTCAGTTTTAACTGACTTAAGCTATGAGACAGTGGTTTTAACCACTGGCGGATTCTTGCAACTGGTTCAAGATTTGAGTAAGTCCTAAAATAAAAAATAAACTTAGACCGCCGAATAAAGACTTACTATACTAATTTAAGACATTGACCTTGACATTTGTAGTCCACATTCGGCTGATATCCGATTTTCTATCGCACCCAGCGCTTTGAGTGTGTCTTTCTGTGCTTCAGTTAAACCTGTCACTCCACTAATATTCATCCCTTCATAAAGTCCAGGTGCTTTCAGTATTTTTAGGCACTCACCCGTTTTAGCATCCCACAACCTCACGGTTTGGTCAGCACTACCACTTGCCACCGTTTGACCATCTGGACTAAAACTGACTGAGTAGATTTCACGGGTATGTCCGGTGAGAGTTCTGATACATTTTCCACTGCTAACATCCCACAACTTCACCGTTTGATCATAACTACTACTCACCAAGGTTTTTCCGTCTGGGCTAAAGGCAACTGACCATACCCAACTGCTATGTCCAATTAATGTTTTGATGCAGTTCCCAGTATGGACATCCCACAACTTTACCGTTTGATCCGCACTAGCACTAGCTAGGATTTGACCGTCTGGACTAAAGCTAACCGAACAGACTTCATTTGTATGTCCAGTGAACGTTCTTAAGCACCTACCAGTACTGACATCCCAGAGTTTTACCGAACCGTCAAAACTACTACTCGCCAGGGTTTTACCACAGGGACTAAACGTGAGTAAAAATATCGAATTGGTATGTTCGGTACAAGTTCGGAAACAATGACCTGTTTGATAATCCCAAAACCTAATAATATGGTCAAAACCGCTACTCGCTAAAGTTTGGTTATCTGGACTAAAAGCAACTGTAAGTACCCAATCCGTATGTCCAGTGAATGTTTTAATACACTTGCCCGTAGTAACATCCCATAACTTCAGGGTTTTGTCACCACTCCCACTAACAATTGTTTTACCATCGGGACTAAATGCGACAGCACAGACTGATTTAGTATGTCCCCTAAAGGTTCGACAACGGCTAGTATTAACATCCCACAGTCTCACTGTATGGGCAAAATTGCCACTAGCCAGGATCTTACCACAGGGACTGAAAGGCACTCCCGCTACACCATTGCTATATCCGGTGCAAGTTTTGAAACATTTGCCTGTTTGACAATCCCAAAACCGAATTGTTAGGTCAAAACTACCACTCACAGCTATTTGACCATCTTGATTGAAAGTAACGGACTCTACGCGATCGCTATGTCCGATGAATGTTCTTACACAGCTACCCGTGCTAACATCCCACAACTTTACCGTTTTGTCAGTACTACCGCTTAATAGGGTTTTACCATCCCGACTGAAGGCGACTGATGCGACTCTATTGCTATGTCCCATGCAAATTTTAACGCACTGACCATCACAGATATCCCAAAGTCTAACAGTGTGGTCAGCACTGCCACTAACAAGAGTTTGACCATTCGGACTGAAAGCAATGGAATAAACCGAATTCGTATGTCCATACAACGTCTTCAAGCACTTACCCTTGCAGATATCCCAAAGCTTGATCGTGTTGTCAGCACTACCGCTAGCTACAGTTTGACCATCAGCACTAAAGGCGACTGAATAAATTTCACTCGTATGTCCAGTTAATGTTTTAATGCACTTACCGTTAAAGATTTGCCAAAACTTGACGGTGCGATCGCTACTACCGCTTACTATTGTTTGACTATCTGGACTGAATGCGACTGAGTAGACCCCCATAGTATGTCCAGTGAAAGTTCTTAGACAGATGCCAGTACGAACATCCCAAAGCTTGACCGTTTTGTCATAACTACCACTCACTAGAGTTTGACCATCTGGACTGAAACTAACTGACGTTACCCAATTGGTGTGTCCCTGAAAGGTTAAAAGTTGTTTACCCTGTCTCACTTGCCACAGGTGAATATTTCCATTGAGATCAGCCGTTGCTAAACATTTGCCATCTGGTGTTAGTGCTAGTGACGAAACATTACCCAATATGACAGAAAAAACCGATTGTCGCAGATCAGAATTGGTGAAATTAACATTATGCAAGTTTATCCCCTGGAGGTAAGCTTGCCAAACTGTTAGATGGGAAAAGTCATAACCACTTAAGTCTACCTGTAATTGTTGCAGCAAATTGATAATATTTCCACCGACATATCCTGTCTGTTGTGGACACTTTCCGCGCAGCAGATCGAGAATTTGAGTGAGGTAAATTTCAATAGTTTTAGAGTTACCAAGACTGGCGATTAATTTATCAAGTAAGGGTTGAAGAATAAGGCGAATTTGAGTTTCTCTAACATAATCTTTGGCTTGAGCTTTAATTAGAGCGTGACTTCTAAACAGTTGAAGGTTAGCAGATTGGTTAGGGCTTTTGATCTTAATGCCTTGAATTTCTTCACAAATCTGTTCGATGAGTTGAGTAATCATGTACTCCATGACTACAGGTTGTTGAGTCAAGCGATCGCCCGTTTTTTCAATCAATGACCGACGTTGCAATGAGGTAATTCCGTTTAAGAGTTCATGAGATGATATAGGGTAAGCAAAATCCTCTTGTAATTCCTCGAATGACACTGGCTCATGATTAATTGCTAACCAGTACATAATGTCTTGTTCTAATTGACTCAAGCGCTGAAACTGTCGCTCTAACAAATCACGAATATCATCAAAAATAAATGTACCTTTCTTTAAAAATTCTAGAAAGTTAGAAAGATTGCTATCAAAATAATCTCTAACACCCGAAGCCACCATCTTTAACGCTAAAGGATTCCCTACATAGCGTGAAATTACCGAATTCCACTCATTCTCTGACCCAGTAAACGTTCCCTTAGCTGAGAAAATTTCTCGCCCTTCGGCTTGAGATAAACCCTTCAACTGTAAACAGCGAACAGGTAGAGTTTCACCGTCTAATTCAGCTATGCCTTGGGGTTTTTCTCGACTAGTAACGATCAAACAGCTATTGTGCTGTGTTCCCCCAATACATTTAAAGAGTTGACCATAGTCCTGATATCCTTCTCGATAGGAACCTGTCCGCTCTCCTGCTTGTAATATTGATTCAGCATTATCTAAAATCAACAAACAGCGCGAGGATCGTAAGTAATTGATTAATTTTCGTACACGGCTGTGGAAGTAAGGGGACAACGTAAGTTCTTGTTGATTAGACAGAAATTGAATGAGTTCTGCTAATAGTTCTTCTACAGGAGGAGCATTGCTCAGACTTCGCCAAATAATAAATTGAAATTCTAATTGTAAACGTTGGGCAAGCTTGGCAGTTAACGTCGTTTTGCCAATTCCACCCATCCCCAACAGTAATACCAAACGGCAATTATCTTGAATAATCCATTGTTGTAATGTAGTTAGTTCATCACGACGACCAAAAAAGATATTAGAGTCTGGTGCATCTCCCCAATCTTGGTGTTTATTGGTAAATACTAGAGAAGATTTTGGATCTACAGACTGGGATGAAATCAGATCATCAAAGTGTGCGATCGCTTGCCAATCCAACCCCAATTTACTACAAATTTCTACAAAGGTTGCATAATCAACCGTTTTCCCCGTAAGGAATCTGCTTACGGTAGATAAAGCAAACCCTAACTCTTCAGCAAATGCTCTTTGACTGCGAAAACTATTGCGTTGAAGGGCTAATTTAGCTGGCTTAATGCACTCACTACGAACTTTGAGCGATCTAGACATAGCTTATTTATTGAAAGCTATGGGAATTCTAGCTATAAATTATACCAAGTTTCCGTTTAAATGTAGAACGTTCTTTTTCTCCTTATCGATAGCAGAGGTTCAACGCCACCCGTTTCTTGCTGTCTCCCAAGCATCGCAGAAACGTTTCAACTCATCCCCACAGAACACCATTTCGACAACAGCACAGTAAACTGAGAGCAACCCCATTAGCCCCAGTTTAATTATGCCGCGTTGGTTTAATACCGCAGGTCCGTGCCAGGAAGACATTCATTATACGCTGCCCCCAACAGTGCGCTTACCCAGCTTGGAACGATTAATTGCTCAACGCAACTATTTCGTCATCCACGCACCGCGACAAATTGGTAAAACTACCGCCATGTTAGCTTTAGCCAAACAACTGACGGAGAGCGGAAAATATACAGCCGTGATGCTATCAGTGGAAGTCGGCGCACCCTTCAGTCAAGATATTGCTGCTGCCGAAGCCGCAATCTTAAGTTCTTGGCGAAGTGCGGCGCGAGTCTATCTGCCACCGGAACTCCAACCACCCGCCAAGCAAGAGATGGAAGTCGGACAAAGAATTGAAGAAACATTGCGGCAATGGGCACAAACATCCCCTCGCCCTTTAGCCATCTTCATCGATGAAATTGATTCGCTGCAAAATGAAATGTTGCTGTCAGTTTTGCGTCAGTTACGCAATGGTTATCCCTCTCGTCCGAAAGCGTTTCCTCAATCAGTTGGTTTAATTGGTTTGCGCGATGTGCGGGATTATAAAGTAACTGCGGGTGGAAGCGACAGGCTGAATACTTCTAGTCCCTTTAATATTAAAGTTCGCTCAATTACTCTCAGAGATTTTAATGCCGAAGAAGTGGCAGAACTCTACGGGCAACATACCCAAGATACCGGACAAATCTTTACACCCGAAGCCACAGCGTTAGCCTTTGAACTCACTCAAGGACAACCTTGGTTAGTGAATGCCCTAGCTAAGGAAATCGTTGAAGAATTAGTGACTGATGAATCGATAGCTATTACAACTGAACATATTTTAGAAGCTAAAGAAATATTAATTCAACGTCAGGATACCCACTTAGATAGTTTAGCCGAACGACTTAGAGAAAATCGAGTTAAAGCCATTATTGAACCCATTTTAGCTGGGTTGGAACTCGGAAATGTACCCAATGATGATATTCAGTTTTTAATCGATCTGGGTTTGTGCAAGATGGATACTCAGGGCGGGCTGACTATTGCTAACCCTATTTATCGTGAAGTTTTGCCCCGCGTGCTAACGGTAACGCCCATGGCTTCATTGCCGCAAATTGCACCGAGTTGGTTGAACGATCGCGGAGAATTAATCCCAGATGCACTACTGAAAGCCTTTCTGGATTTCTGGTTACAACATGGCGAACCCTTACTCAAAAGTGCTTCTTATCCCGAAATTGCCCCGCATTTAGTCTTAATGGCGTTTCTCCATCGGGTAATTAATGGTGGGGGAACGTTGGAGCGGGAATATGCGATTGGACGGGATAGAATGGATTTGTGTTTGCGTTATGGTCAGGTGACATTGGGAATTGAATTGAAGGTTTGGCGAACGAAAAAAGCCGATCCTTTGACTAAAGGATTGGAACAGTTAGATGGGTATTTGGCGCGATTGGGACAAGATGAGGGTTGGTTAGTAATCTTTGATCGCCGGGAGAATGCAGCGGAATTAGAAGAGCGACTCAATACGGAAATTCAGACTACTCCTATGGGGCGAACTGTGACAGTTATTCGCGCATGAAGTTCGGATATAACCTGTATTAGAGGAAATGGACTAAGGAATAAACTAAACGAATACCGCTCTAAGTGTGAATTGTCTGCAATGCCTGCAAAAGATGTATTTCATGAGATTGTGAAGACTGCCCTTGAAAAAGAAGGGTGGCAAATTACGCACGATCCCTATCATATCGATTTAGGATTTGTGGATTTCTATATCGATTTAGGTGCAGAGCGGTTAATTGCAGCGACGAGAGATGGCGAGAAAATTGCGGTTGAAATTAAGACGTTCTTGGGAGCTTCAACTATTTCTGAGTTTCATACTGCAATTGGACAATTTATTAACTATCGAATTGCTCTGGAGGAAGAGGATGCAGAGCGGTTATTGTACTTGGCAGTTCCTTTAGATATTTACAAGCGGTTTTTCAAATATACCTTCATTCAAACGGTAATTCATCGAAACCAAATTCCCTTATTAGTGTATGACACAGAAAAGCAGGAGGTGGCTCAATGGATAAGTTAAGTTGGTATCGTCAACTAATTCAGGAATCCCTATCAGAAAGAGCCAAGTTACGTTCTCCAGGCGATCCGGTGAAAAGTCAAACAATTTTTGATCGCGAGCAAGATCACTATCAACTCGTACATTTAGGTTGGAAAGACAGCAGCACTCGAATCTATGGCTGCGTGCTGCATATCGATATTATAGATGGAAAAATTTGGGTGCAACATGATGGAACTGAAGATGCAATTGCGGATTGGTTAGTCGCAAAGGGAGTACCAAAACAAGATATTGTGCTAGCCTATCATGCACCTCATGTACGACAATATACAGAGTTTGGTGTCTAAAGGTAGAACAAAGTCAGTTAAATCATGCTAAAGCGTCTACTATTGCAGTAATAGCGGCATTTCTATTTAGATACTCTTGGGCTGAATCTTCACCAAAATATTTTTTGATAGTCAGATATGGATTCAACGCCGCATAGTAGAGAATAATAACAGCTTCGTAAGTTCCATCGTTTGGTGGACACACCTGCCATGTTTGCAACACATAAATATCCGCTTCATCATCTGACTCGTAATGCCCCCAGACATAAGCGTAATAATCACCGATTTGACTCTTTAAATCCCGCTCAATATCCTTTAGAAAGCGCTCTAAAGGTATCTTTGTTGTACCACCGCCAGTTAACGGCATATATGGAGTCCCTGGCATTGGGTGGCTGATTGATAAAATTCTTGGTGGATCGCCTTCCCAGTCTGAGTAAAGTAAGTGATTCACATTTAGCTCCACAACTTAAATTTACAATCGATGTCAATGGAAAATTTCATCTCAAGCGATACCTTCGGTAAGCTACGCTAACGCAAACTCAGTATATTGTCTAACTTGGGGTGGATGGAACGCTAAAACAATCTCCTCTCGTGTAATCCCCTTCTGTAATAAATCTGTTGCGACTCCATCCTCTGTCCAATCATCCTCAATCCAAATCTTATTATTCTGCAAACGGATATGGATCATGACACTCTTAATCCGCTCATCCTTCTGCCAACCCATCAATAGCAAAAGGTACTGATCTCGAACTTCATCAAAGCACAAAGCACTTTCAGTGGTGGAACCAGATTTTTGATTAATCTGATGATAATCCATTAAAATTTCCTGAACGATTTCTCGATAGCGCTTTAATCTATCCATTGCTCAATGACCTCACTTTCTGAATCAACGATCAACAAATTAACTTGATTACGCTTGATCAGCATTTGAGCTAACTGGCGTTTAAAGTAACTGTTATAGGTTCCTTTTGTAATCGCTAAATATAGTTTAAAATCCAATTTTGTCTCTATCAAAATATCTCGATAAACGATATACTGACCCACAGCTTGCTCTAAGTCATGTATAAACGATCTGCCTAAGAAACTTTTAACTTCTACGAGAATCTTTCGATCCTGCTTTTGTGCCGCTATCGATTTTTCTGCTGCGATATCCACGTATAAGCGATCACCTCCATACTCCAGAGTATAATCTTCCGTTAAAATTTCCCAGCCATCTTTGACCAATGCAAATCTAACAACATTATGATAAATATCCTTAGCAGGCATTGGCATTGTAAGAGCATATTTTGATTTATTCTAACACATTTAAGATTGATATTAAAGGCTATTGTCTACTTTGTAGAAATTTGGAAGGATAATCTTCAAGATTTCAGGACTTACGCACAAACGCCACATGAGCGTGAGGGTGTATATCGATGTGCCCCCTACTGTTCTTATCCTGGTTTCCTGTTTAAGAGTCTTTTCAATGAATTGAATAAACAAAAAGGCAAATTGCTTTCTCTTGATACCCGTTTGCCTTCTGATTTCAGTAATTCACGCATTCATTTTAGCAATTTCAGTAAGCAAAAAGGTAAATTGCTTTCTCATTTCAGTAATTCACGCATTCATTTTAGCAATTTCAGTAAGCAAAACAGTAAATTGCTTTCTCATTTCAGTAATTCACGCATTTACGATGACTATTGCAGTCGGGAAAAATTATTTTAGAGTTCCTTATATTTACTCAGGCTGATTACCTTTAACAATCTTTATGGTGGAAAAAGTAAAGCCATTTCACGTCAACAAGAATGTGAAATAGCTCGAATTGTTAACCCTACAGAATTACGGATGGATCATCATGGTACGCAGAAAACGCACCTCTCAAACCTTAGAAAAAGCAGTCCGTCGGGCAGCTAGCTTGTATTCGATTAGTTCCAATTTAGATCTTGGCAATGGACTGACTTTACCTGCTTTCTCGACACTCATTGAAACAATGCAAACCCGTGAGAATGCCTATAATAGCGCCCTTTCCAACATAGATAAACTCTATCGTGAAATGTTGGAAACCGAAAGGGAGTTAGGCGATATGGCAGAACATATGCTGTTAGGTGTTGCTACCTGCTATGGAAAAAGCAGTGTGGAATATGGCATGGCAGGAGGTATCCCCAAAAATCAGCGCCGTAAAAAACTACGAGGCGAATCTTCGATATCTACGGTTGAACCCTCAGCTATCTAATGGTTGCGCGATCGCTTTTTTTAAGATCATCGTCTTTTGCCCTCCGCTGTTTAGATCCCCGACTTCTTTAAGAAGTCGGGGATCTTGGCGTTTGTACTTGAAAGTCGGTCATAAGTCAGTACATTCTCAGTCTTGATCTCGGTCATGTGTCTGTTTTGATGTGTTTTTAGAGATGAGATGTCCCATATGACTCTGAATTGAAGTCAGAAGTCAAGTTGATCAATGACACCTAGCAAGCAGCGAGTTGCGCTTGCAACAGACCCTTGCATTAAGTCTCTCAAAACAAGGAGTAACTGAAATGGCACTTATCCTAGGAACCGACTTCAACGACAACGGTATCGACAAGCCAAAGCTAATTGGAACTATTGAAGCTGACCAAATCTATGGTTTTGACGGAAATGACTACCTAGATGGTGGAGCAGGCAACGACCAGCTAGAGGGCGATGCAGGCAATGACCAGTTGTTTGGGGGTGATGGTAATGATGGACTCATTGGTGGCGGGGGTAAAGACAGACTATTTGGCGGCTCTGGCAACGACGATCTCCAGGGTGGCTCTGGTAATGACACACTTAATGGCGGAGCTAACGATGACGAACTATTTGGCGAGTCTGGCAACGACACCCTACAAGGTGGCACTGGCAACGATCTCCTAGATGGGGGGATTGGCAACGACACCCTACAAGGTGGCACTGGCAACGATCTCCTAGATGGGGGGAGTGGCAATGACAACTTATTTGGTGATGGAGGTAACGACGACCTATTGGGTGACAACGGTAATGACAGCCTATTTGGTGGTGGAGGTAACGACGACCTATCTGGCGGCTTTGACGATGACAGCCTATTTGGTGATGGAGGTAACGACGACCTATCTGGTGGTGATGGCAATGACACCTTATTGGGTGGCACTGGCAACGACAAACTGCTTGGGGGTAGTGGGAATGACTTTCTGGTTGGAGTTAATCCCTCTACGTCTAATCCCGGTCGAGGCGAGATTGATACTCTGACTGGGGGTAGTGGGATTGATAAATTTATCCTTGGGGATACCACCAATATTTACTACGATGATCGCACTCTTCCCCTCCCACCTCAGAACGGCTACGCCTTGATTACCGACTTTAGCCCAGGCACGGATACTATCCAGCTCAAAGGAAGCGTGGACTATTTATTGAAGAGTGTAAACCTTGGCAATGGCATTTCTGGCGTAGGAATCTTCGTCGATGATCCTAATCCGATGCTTGCAGACGAACGGATTGGCGTTGTGCAAGGTGTCAGCCTGTTTTCGCTCAAGATCAACAACGGTGCCGACATCACCACTATCACAGGACTTTGACTTGACAGCTCCTTGAACTTTTAACCAAAAATATACCGATTCAAACCCTACAACTGTACTCCAATGAAATCAATCCGCAATACCCTTCTCAGTGTTGTACCAGCATTAGCATTAACCGTTAATTTACTTCCCGCCCAAGCCGGAGTTCTTGCCCCCGGTTCTATTTATGACGGCAAAACATTAGCCGAATGGTCAGCAGAATGGAATAAATACATTTATGCTATTCCTACGGTTGATAGCCCATTTCAGGATAATACAGGGGAGAAAGCAAACATTAATCAATCAGGTTCTGTATTTTTCTTAGTGGGTTCAGATTTCACAGAACCAGTCACACGAAAAATTACAATAAACGAAAATCAATTGCTTTTTTTCCCCTTAATCGGTAGATGGGCTAATAACTTTCTGGTAAATCCCCCCCTTACAGTAGAGGAACTCGCCAACTGGATTACACCAGCTATCGATCTTACAGATTCTCTATTTTTCAACCTTGATGGTGTAGCCCTCTCTACAGATGAATTGTTTCAACATCGAGAAACCCCTACCCCATTTAATGCGACACTGCCAGAAAACAACTTTTTTGGTGAGCCAGCAGGAACTTCTTCTATTGTGGTATCAGATGGCTACTGGCTAATGGTTGAGCCTTTATCTGTGGGCAAACATACAATAAATTTTGGAGGAGGAATCTCTGCTTTCGATTTTCAACAGGACATTACCTATGAAATTAGTGTAGTCCCTGTTCCCGAACCAACTGCAATACTAGGATTACTAGGGTTAGGTGTCTGTATGGGAATTTCTCGTCGAAAACAGCGCTTGTAACAAGTTGTGCTTAACAGGACTACCATAGAGTGTCACAGTTAAATCAACTAGTAGGGTGCGTCAGACCAACATATAGATCGAAATAATCAGGGTTTCCTCGTCTGACGCACCCTACTCCATGTGC
>DNGI01000311.1:27339-33119 GCA_003486645.1 Cyanobacteria bacterium UBA11370
GACGCACCCTACTCCATGTGCTAGTTTCGTAAGTCCTAAGAATTTTAGTCCAATGGAGTGAATTTTATCTATGAAACAGAGAATAAATTCTCTGGCGCTTGTTGAGCATGATGCAAGAGATCAAAAGCATCAACACTGAATTAAAAAGATGAAAATAAGATTTATCTACAATCTTTTCCTCCTCTCCACACTAATGTTGGTAGCTTGTGGAACATTGGCAGAAAAATCAACTAACAATTCTCCATCTAACCCCACTTCCTCCAATAATTCTACTGAACAAAAGACTAAAACACTTAAAGGCAAAGATTTAAAAGGCGCACAGTTTAACGCCGTTGACGAACAGGGTAGAAAGCTAAACTTTGAAATTAAAGATGTTGAACTAGACCCAAAAGACGCAGAAAAAGAAACCTATCTTTACACCGTATTTTATCTAGATTCAACGGATTCCAAATGGAAAAATTTGTGTACTCCTGATGCCGAAAATATCGCCAAAGCCATTCCCTTAACAGGTTCCTGGGATAAAACAGGAGCGCATATAGAATCCAGCGATATTATCACCTTTGGCTGTACGAGTGGAGTTCTCGCTAAGTGTGTTCGTTTCGGTTACAAACCGTGGAAAACTATCAACGGAATATCACTTCGAGATTATCACCAAGCTTGTACGCGGATGACACGCGCTGATTACTGCGGTAACGGCAAAAGTCACACTAGAGAGGGAACTCCGATCAATATCTATGATGTGCTGGGTATTCAAAAGCAAGCTACCAACACGGGTATGGTATTTGAGGCAGCTTGGAGTCCGGATGGTGCAACATTTATTAATCGAACGAGGTGGTATGAAACCTTAGCCGAAATTCGCAAAGAATGTCCTGATAAACTCAAAAATCGTATTAATGAGAGCGGTGATTCGGTAACGGCTGAAAAAGTGAAACAGAATTCGCCCAATTCGTTACTTTTTAATGATTCACTCGTGAGAAAAAAACCTTAGTATTAGTAGATTATTTGACTAACAAAAAACTAAGCGATCGCCTTTTCATATTCGCCTAGTTCACATCAAAATCAGTGCTAAAATACCAAGCAACATTCACTTAATTCAATAGCTATTTCTAACTATGAAACCTCTATACACTCTCATTCCCTCAGCCGCTATCATCACCACAGCTATCTTGTGTGGCATATCCTTAAAATCAGAAGCCGCTACACTGGGAGACTCAACAGTCTTTACCAAAATTCCCACACCTCCCGGTTTTCCTGAAGGGATTGCTGTTAGTGGTGATCGAGTTTATGTTTGTGGACCTGCTACATTTGGTAATTTCCAACAATCCTCAGTCCTGGCTTATAGCTTAAGCGGAACTCTCGTCCAACAATACCCAATTCAAAATCAAAATTTGGCTCAACCCCATGCTTTAGCAGGCTGTACCTTCAACGAAAAAGACATTCTTTACGCCGTTGACACTCAACAGGGAATTATCCGTTTTAATGTTAATCAATTGGGTATGCAAGAAGTCTACGCGGCTGCCCTTCCCGACTTGCCAACCTGTTCCTCCGTTCCTGCGGGTACGCCCTGTTCACCCACAGCAATTGATCGCCCACCTTTACCCAATGATATCCGTTTCGACAACAATGGCTACGCCTACCTTTCTGATTCATTTCAGGCAACAATCTGGCGCATTCCTCCTGGCGGTGGTCAACCCCAAATTTGGTTTCAAAACCCTCTACTTGACATTGATTTTGGTGTCAATGGCATAGGAATTGATGCCAAAACCAACGAACTTTATTTTGCCCTCACCTTGGACTCCTTTGGTCAAGGATCGATCTACAAACTGCCACTATTAGATCAGCCTACTGGTGACAACCTGACACTATTTCATCAGTACAGTCCTGGATTAGCACCCGATGGTATCGCCTTTGGTGAATCGGGTAAACTATACGTAGCGCTGGCAGGTTCTAATCAAATTTCCGTATTACAACCTGATGGAACCGAAAGTGCGCGTTACTCTGGCCCTGCGATTGATCCCAATAACCCAAATCAACCCTTAATCTGGGCAAATCCAGCTAATATTGCTTTTAATGATAAAACGCGATCGCTCCTAGTCACAAATCATGCGACTCTCTTCCCCAACCCCGAACCCTTATTTGGAGTGATTGAAGTGTTTGTTGACGACGAAGCGGCAAAAGTCCCTGAACCGAGTCTAGTCAGCGGACTCTTGCTAACCAGTCTTGTCGCCTTTAGCTTCCGTAAAAAATTCACTGGCAACGGATAATACAAAATCCAGTTTTATTTTTTGTAACGGGAGCAATCGCATAATATGACTGAAGAGCGATCGCCAAGAACTCTGAACAACGGGAAAAATGGGAAGTATGCGGTGGAGGCTATGGTATTCACTGGGAAGAGATAGCTTGGCAGTGGGAAAATGGAAACTTAAATTATAATTATGCAACCAACTACTAATAACTCAATGGGAAAAGTTACAACTCCCCTAACGATCACCAATCGTATTGATCAAGCCAATGCTGAAGATGGTTTGATTCCTGTTGAACGAGTGCGATCTATTACCTTAACTAACGTCTTGGTCGATACAGGAGCAACAACTTTGTGTCTACCGAAAAATGTAATTAATCAGTTAGGATTAAAACTCCTGAAAGAAGTAGATGTTGCCACAGCTACGGGAATTGGCAAAGCCAGAATCTTCCAAGATGCCAAAATCTCTCTGTGTGGACGAGAAGGAACATTTGAGTGTTTAGAACTGCCAGGAGGAAGTGATCCTTTGTTAGGTGTTATCCCCCTGGAAGCGTTGGGAATTGAACTAGATTTGAGAAATCAAACGTTAAAATTATTACCGATTAGTCCAACGGAAACGTATTTGACTATTCTTTAATTTGGTTTAGCGAGAAGAGGAACCACAGGGGTTTGAGGTTAATTTTCGGACAAGTCTAATAAAAAATTCGCTACTGCTGAGACTTGATAATTTTAGGTTGATGTTGACCAGAAGCTGCAATTGGAGATGATTTACCCCTCGCTAAATTATTCATCAAATCAGCAACATCTACTCCCATTGTCTGACGCAACTGTTCTACAAACGAAGCCATCTTAGGCACAGTACTGCCATCTTTCCCATCAATCACAGTCACATTTTGCACCTCAACGTCAGGTACACTAGATGCCATCATTTTTAACAGTAATTCCAGCTTTTGGAACAAGAAAATTTCTCTAGCTGAAGCACCAGCCGCTTGCCAAGATTGAGCCAAACGCAGTGTACCTTCCGCTTGTGATTTGCCATCTTCCACAATTCGAGCCGCATCTCCTCTAGCTTTAGCGATCGCTTTTTTGCACTCCGATTCTGCGGGTGCCACCACATCCGCCTGGAGTTGGTTTTCTACCTTCTTAATTCGCTCAGTTTGCACCGCCACCTCAGCTTGTACCCTAGCAATTTCCGCTCCAACTGACGCTTCCGCTTCTGCTACCATCGCCGTGCGTTTAGTCAGCGCATCTCTGACTCGTCGTTCCGCCTCAGCTTTGGCAATCTCCAAATCCCGCTCAATCCGTCTCAACGCTGTCAAGCGCTCATTTTCTGAGGCACGAATCGCCGATTCTGCCCTAGTTTTAGCTTCAGCAATCCGCGCATCTCGTAACAATTCTGCCTGTTGTTTGCGTCCAATTGAATCTAAGTAATGAACTTTATCGGAGATATTTTGAATTTGCAAACTATCCAGAACTAACCCCAACTTTTCCAAATCATCTTCCGCTTCATCCAGTAAACTTCTAGCAAAAGCAATCTGATCTTCGTTAGCTTGTTCGGGTGTCAAACTCGCTAAAACACCCCGCAAATTTCCTTCTAATGTTTCCTTCGCTAACCGTTCAATTTCCTTACGACTTTTTCCCAGCAAACGCTCAATCGCATTGTGAATCGTCGGTTCTTCGCCAGCAATTTTGATATTGGCTACTCCCTCTACCGTCAGCGGAATTCCACCTTTCGAGTAAGCCCCCGCTACTTTTAAATCGATAATCATGTTAGTGAGATTCATCCGGAAGGTACGCTCTAACAATGGCAGTTGAATACTGCTCCCACCCTTAACCAAACGGTAGCCCACCTCTCGCCCTCCAGGAATTTGATGTTTGCTCCCGGCAAAGATTAGTACCTCACTGGGCTGACAAATGTGATATAAATTACGAATCACAAACACCCCAGCTCCTGTACCCAAACAAAAAATACCCACTAGTAAAGCAATAATTTCCAACATTAGTTTTCTCCTGTATTATTTTGAGAGCGATTGAGAGTACCAACGACATCAATACCGAGAGTTTGATTAACACTTTCAAGGAACTGGCAAATGATTTCGGGATAGACTTTTATTAAACTTGCTAAAGACTTGCCATCCCCGTTATCAACAACATTCACCTCTTTAAGATGCAGTCGTCCAGGAACTTGCACAGCTTGCTTAAGAATCGTTTCAATCTGCTGAATTAAGAACACTTCCGAAGCATCTGTACCCGTTTGTTGCCATACCTGAGAAAGCAGATCATTAACGATCGCCGCAGCTTTTGCATTCTCTACAAATACAGCGGCTTGACCTCTAGCGCGTAACTCTTGTGCTTGCCGTTTGGCTTCTGCGGGTAACACTTCCTCCGCTTCTAAGCGCAGACGTTCCAATTCTGATCGCACGGCTTGCAATTTTTGCTCAAATTTAGCTCGTTTTTCATTCGCTGTAGCGACAGTAATTTCTTCTTCAGAACGCGCTTGTTGTTCAAGTTTCGCTTTAATTTTACGCAGGGCGTTTTCTTGTTCCAGAATAGCGATCCGGTCTTGAGTTTTAGCAACTTCAGCTTGTTGTTCGCATTCAGCTTCGATTCGTTCAGCTTCACCAATAGTATCAGACTCAGCAATTTCCGCGTCTCTGAGTACCACAGCAATTTGTTTACGACCGAGGGATTTGAGGTAATCTACATCATCAGAAACACTCTGAATTTTTAGGGTATCAATTTGTAGACCCAACTTCATCAAATCCCGACTAATATCGGAGGCAATGCGTTCAGCAAACTTAAGACGATCTTCATTCACTTGTTCAGGGGTTAAGGTAGCAACAACGCCACGCAAGTTGCCTTCTAGAGTTTCCTGGGCGACCCGGACTAATTCCGAGCGATCGCAATCCAAAAAGCGTTCAATTGCATTACCAACCACGGTCGGATCACTAGAGATTTTCACATTAGCGATCGCCTGAATATTCAGCGGTGTTCCCCCCTTAGCATAAGCGTTACGAACTTCCACAGGCACAGGCATTGTGGTTACATCCATACGCTTCACTGTTTCAATAATGGGAATGCGAATTGCCCGTCCTCCAGATATCACCCGATAGCCCACTTCTTGCCCATCCTGAGTGCGCCATTTGCGACCAGATAGGATGACCACTTCGTTCGGTTTACAGATACACAAAAAGGATTTGAGAAACCAAACAATCAGGATTACACCAAATACCGATAGAGCGATCGGTAAACTGGTCAATAGTAGTCCTTCTAGGGGTTCTCGTTCTGTATTAACAGGTCGGTTTGGTTCAACTTGAGCTATTTTAACTACAGCTACATCTTGCTCAAAGAAAGATACAAATTTGTTTGGAGTTTTCATAAGTTCATGGCTAATGGTTAATGGCTAATGGCTAATGGCTAATGGCTAATTGGAATGAACAATAAACAATTGAGCTGTTCGTCATTTAAACCTGATTGTCAATAATTACAGAATCCTTGTAGTGCGACCATCTTGGTCGCTACTGATACCCAATTTAAA
>DNGI01000311.1:33242-33826 GCA_003486645.1 Cyanobacteria bacterium UBA11370
TTGTCAATAATTACAGAATCCTTGTAGTGCGACCATCTTGGTCGCTACTGATACCCAATTTAAATGCGTGACAGCTTAGACATACCTCGTCGGTTTATAACTAGCAACTTACGTTAATAGTGAATAATTGCTATTCCCTGTTCCCTGTTCCCTCCTCACTTAACTTTATTTTTGACCAACTACTTGGTTACTGAATTTTCAGATATGACCCAAACCTTATTTCCCTTCATTGCCACGACAAATATCCTATCCCCTTTAGCAAATACTCTAGCTTCATCTGTAAAAGCCGTAAAATCTACCACAGACCCTTTTACCTCAACCCGTACCTTGCCCTTACTTGTGGAATCAAAAGGGACTTCAACAGTGCCGAAAAGACCAACCAGATTATTTGGACTCACGAGACTATCGACTACCATCCGTCGCCGCCAGAGTTGTACCAATAAGACAATTAAGATGCCGCCGATGATACCAACGGCAATGGAGATGAAAGTAATGATCAATATTTGATTTTTCATCTGTTGTCCGTTGTTAGTTGTTAGTTGTTGGTTGTTGGTTGTTGGTTGTTGGTTGTTGGTTGTTAGTTG
>DNGI01000311.1:34080-34431 GCA_003486645.1 Cyanobacteria bacterium UBA11370
TTGTTGGTTGTTAGTTGTTTGTTTATAGCCAGTCTGAATGATTTGTAAAACACCTCCCCCTTATCTCCCTTATCTCCCTTGTCTCCCTTATCTCCCTTGTCTCCCTTGTCTCCCTTGTCTCCCTTGTCTCCCTTGTCTCCCTTATCTCCCTTATCTCCCTTATCTCTCCTTGTTCACGAATCAAATAGACTGGCTATAGTACTGACCAATGATTACTGAACAGGGATGATCGGCAATCTGTAAAATCTATAGTTCTGATGCTACTTATTACTCAGGATTAAGTCCTCTGTTTTACACAGAACGCCAGTTTTCGTAAAATTTATTCACAAACAGGACTTACGCAAGTGTCAC
>DNGI01000507.1:0-9887 GCA_003486645.1 Cyanobacteria bacterium UBA11370
TGCCAGTTGCGTAAGTCCTAAAGATGTTGAGCTGGCTAAACCAAACTGTCAGCTCGGAACCAGCGATACCCGTATGCCCCCAATGGAATAGTAAGGGAGTTCCCATCAAGCGGCTCGTACTGCTGGTCTCTAAAGATCTCAATTAGGTGCTTAGGATTGAATTCCTGCGATTTAAGAGTGACGGTACAAGGTTGCTTGGCCAGATTATGCACGGCAACTACAGTGTTACCTTCCCACTCGCAACAGTGAGCAAATACACTTGGCTCATCGGTTTCCAGGATGCCGCACTCTCCCCGACCTAATTCCGGGCATTGCTGGCGTATCCGAATTACCCGTTCGATCCAGTTAAGTAGTGAGTTAGAATCGCGCTGCTGGGTAATGGCATTGACTTGCTGATAGCCGTACTCTCCTGCGGAAATTACTGGTAATGTCAGCGCCTCTTGAGGTGCTGTGGAGAAGCCTCCATTCTGAGTGTTTGACCATTGCATAGGCGTGCGAACGCTAGTGCGATCTTCAAGAGACAGATCGTCGCCCATACCAATCTCATCGCCATAGCGCAGTAGGGGTGTACCCGGCAAGCTAAATAGTAAACTATACGCTAGCTCTAAGTGACGGCGCTCTCCTCCTAACATCGGTGGCAAACGACGGCGGATGCCATGCCCGTAAATTTGCATAGTCTCATCGGGTGCAAAAGCAGCAAAAATCTCTTTCTGTTCCTCCTTGGTGAGCTGATCCAGGGTGAGTTCGTCGTGGTGGCGCAGAAAGTTCACCCACTGTCCTGTAGGTGGGATATTCGGTAATGTTTTCAATCCCTCAATAATCGGGGCTGCCTGCTCCCTGGCAAGTGCAAGGAACACATCCTGGTTCAACAAAAAGTTAAATAGCATTTGCATCCTGTCCCCATCTCCGAAGTAGAGGGGGATTTTCTCCTGCGGGACATTTGCTTCTGCTAGCAATACGCCTTCGCCATGTCGTTCCGAAACAAACTCGCGCATCTCTGACAGAAGATTATGGAGTTCCTCAAGCTTCGCGTCCTCAATACCAAGGGGTTCAATGAGGTATGGGGCAGCGTCGATGCGAAACCCGGATACTCCAAGTTCCAGCCAGAAGCCCATAATCTTGCGAATCTCCTCACGTACCTCTGGATTGGCAGTATTTAAGTCTGGCTGTTCCTTATAGAATCGGTGCAGATAGTACGCGCCAGCTTGTTCGTCATACTCCCAGATACTCTCCTGTACGCCGGGAAAAGCTACTTTGTCTTTAGCGTCTTGGGGGGGATGATCTGTCCATACATAGTAGTGGCGATACTTAGAGTTTTTGTCGGAACGGGCGGACTGGAACCAGGGATGCTGATTTGAGGTGTGATTTACCACCAGATCAACGATGACACGAATACCGCGATCGCTAGCCTGATGCATGAACTCTACAAAGTCTCCCAGCGTTCCTAAACGCGGATCAACGTTGTAATAGTCCATTACGTCGTAGCCGTTATCTCGGTTTGGGGAAGGGTAGAAGGGCAATAGCCACAGGCAGGTAACTCCCAACCCAGCCAGGTGGTTTAGGCGTTTGGTGAGTCCGATAAAGTCACCTATACCATCACTGTTGGCATCCATAAAAGTCTCCACATCTAGGGAGTAGATAATTGCGTCTTTGTACCAGAGATTTTTCATGGGTTAAATTTGGTAATTGGTAGTTGGATGTAATTACCCATTATTAAAAAATGAGATTTAATGGTTGCTGGCGTAAGCAATAGTGGTGAGGGGTGCATTTAAAGTTAAATCTATTGATGAGAGGGAATAGGGAACAGGGAACATAAGATTGCCTAATTTATTTAGGCGCTAAAGTAGGACTTTTATTCGCCAACACTCAATTGCGAGAGAGCGATTTGTTTGCACATACTCTCGACAGCTAGAGTTAGCGATCGCATCAGCTCAGAATCTTCTCTATAATCAGCCTCAGCTAGATTAGCCACGCGCTGGCTGGTACTTAATTCAACCTCGCGGTTCCAATCTTGAACATTACTGCCTTTATAAACACCAATTGCCACCCCGTTCTCTTCATTCATTAGAGAAAAGCAAGGGATATCCGAGGCTCCATCCCCGACGTAAATAACCTGCGTGAGGGGAACGTGCAGTTCTTCCGGGGGGACATCCCGATACACAAACATCTGTCCGTCTTGATTGGGATTATTGATACCCTTAGCAATTTGGAAGAGATAGCGTGTCTTCTCAGTATGGCTAATCAGTTGTTTCAAGAACTCAATTTCACCCTCTTGGTTGTAGTGAAATTCGCACCCCCACATGGCTGTAAATTCAGGGGCAATGCAGGTATGGCGAGCGATTTCTACCATGCCGCAGGTAATCAGATAAAATTCGACCTCGATATCTGGGACAATTGTTTTAGCACTTTGGCGTAAGCGAGCAAACATTTCAGTCACGCCATCAAAAGGTGCTAACTCTTTACCAAATTTGGTTAGGTAATCTTTGGTAATTTTACCCTGATCGCGTTGTTTTGATTCCTCAATAAGGCTATAAAATCGAGCCAGAATCGGCTCCCAGCCGTTATCGATTAATGGCTGAACTCGTTCTTTGCGAAATACTTTGTAATCAAAGCCACAGCTTTCGACTAAGTTATCGAATGTGTCGGGTACGAGAGTATCGTCGAAGTCGAAGACTAGGGCAATGCGGTTAGAGACTGGTTTCGTTGCTTTGGTCATAATAAACCTCCTTTTGCTTTGGCATTGCTCATCAGTTCTCGTTCGTGGGTTTGCAGAATTTGTAAAAGCTTTATATCTACTTCCACCAGGCAAGCATGACCGCTATGCGGTAGAGTGACGACTTGAGCATTGGGTAGAATTCTTGCTAGGCGCTTTGCCTCTGCAACAGAAGGCAAAAGTCGATCGGCTGAACTTGCAATTAGCAAGACGGGTTGAGTAAGTTGATGGAGTTGCGTTTGGTCAATATCAAACTCTCTCATCAGAGATAGACGCTGATTCGCCGTTTTTTTGGGTGCGGCTCGGACGGATTTCAACAGGGCTTGACGGGCAGCAGGCTCTAATCGATTTAAAGGAGCTAAAATTGGTAAAGCTGTGAATGAAAAGATTTTATAAAACAGTTGAGGCACCCAGAGGAACAGGATTGCTCCCAAAACCAGCCAAGGTATCCGATGAAAGGAAGAAGCTGGGTTGATTAAAACAATTCGATTAAACAGTTGGGGAGTTTTTAGTGCAACCTTAAGAGCAATGCAGCCTCCAAAGGATTCACCACATAGGTAGACTGATGAGCGAGGTGCCTTTTCTAATTCGGCTTTAGTTAAAGCGACTACTTGGGATGACAGGACATCCCAATCAGTCAAATCATCGGGTGGAATTACAAAACATCGCACATCAAAAGCCGTTTCTAAACCTGCGGTTTGGATACGCATCAGCTCCTTCCCCGTCTCGTCCATTCCTGGCAAAAACACAAACAATGGATAGCTGGGATTGGATGATAGGGGAGTCAGAAAGTAAGAATGGCTGTTAACTTCAGACATCTTTTTGTGTTAAGAGTTCTAATTAAAAATTATTCCGTTAACCACCAGAACCCATAACCCCCAGTAACTGTAAGAGATAGATAATTGCAAATACGGCGAAAAACAATCCCGCGATCGCCGTGCCTGCCCATGTGAATTTTGACGGTTGCAAATCCTTGGGCAGCATTCGATGATTGAGGTAAAGTGTCAGCCCTGTAACAATCGGAATGTGAGCGGCTTCAATACCTCCAGCTAACTGAAGTAAAGCAATGGGTTGACCAAAAATTAGGTAAATTCCAATGGGTAAAGCAGCAAGTAATCCTACGATGTAAGCCTTCCGTAAAAACGTTTCGTTCGTCCAGCGACTCTGCACGCCAAACCCTTGGCAAAGAATATTTGTCCCATCGGCAAACATTCGCCCAAATCCATCTTGAACTGACAGCGTGGTGCTACAAAAGGTAATAAAAACAATCGCAATCATAAACCAGAAACCAAAGGGTCCCCAAAGATTGCCAAGCAAACTACCCAACGTTTCCGCCACCTGATTTTCTTTGGGCACTAAGCCTTGGGGATGTAGCAATTCTCCACCGAGAATCAGGAACGATAATGCGGCTAAGAGCGCACCCACAACAGCTAAAGTATTGGATAGGGTCATTAGAGTAGTCCAACCGCGTAGATGGTCGCGTTCTTCTCTGTTAATTTGATTGAGATCGAGGGGTTGTTCTTGCTTAAGTGCCGCCGCACCATACCCTCTCGCTTCCACCCAGTAGGAATACCACATCAACCCTGCTGCCCCTGCCAGCATAAACCCTAACCAAGGTAAGATTTCCTGATATTGAACATCGGTGGGAATTTGCGGCAATAACCCTGCTCCCAAGTTCTTCAGGTTGGGAAAAACAAAGATAGCAGCAGCAACTACGGCAACCGTGCGGGCAATCCCAACATAGGAAGAAATCTTTTCCACAGTTTTGTATTGCCCCAGGAAAACGATCGCTGCTGTCACAGCGATGATAATCACCGTCCAAAGCTGAACCGTTCCTCCCGTCACCAGAATCAATGCAGTGGCAGCAGCACCGGAGAGTCCGGCAACCGTTGCGATCGCCACAACGACCTGGGGCACTAAAATCAGCCAGATTGCCCAATTATTGGGGCCAGGAAGTCGCCTAAAACCTTCGAGTATTGTTGCCCCCGTGCAGACTGAGAAGCGTCCCACCTCGCGGTTAATAAACCATTTCAAAATAACAGCCGCAAGCAGTGCCCAGAGGAGGGTATAGCCGTAGAGGGCAGCGATTCGAGGTGTAAAGAGCAACTCCCCAGAACCAGCCGCAGACAGCATCCACAAAAAGCTCGGTCCTAACCACTTTAAGCGCTTCCATCCCTGCGGTGGTTTTGGTACTCCGCCCTGGTTATCCTCATGCTGCTTGTCAGGTGTCTGCACTGAGGAATTGCGATCGCTTCTAGTGGTCATCTTCGCACCATCTCCTCTTGCTTGTAGGACTGATTGTTAAAATCTTTGTTCTTGATCCCGGTTGGATATAAAGAACAAAGATTCTATTGTTGTAAAAGACCCGTTTCTGGAACTATACCTAGGCGATCTTCTTCCTCATATTCAGGACCTTCACAAGCCGCCGTCAGTGCTAGAAAAACTAAAGCTGTTACTAGGGAAAACAGTTTTTTTGAAAGTGCCATAGTGGTTTATTCCTCCATCATCTATAGGAGCATTTGGGGTTTAGACAAAAGATTAACTGTTACTGGTTTTATTAACCCCTCTCCCAGGGAAGATAAACCTCCCTCTCAATCTTGCCGATCAAGAACAATACTTGAGATCAGCCCCAGAGATATAACCCCTCACGGGTTCTGAAATCGGTACCCAGCCGTTTTCTCCGCGATTCACAATTGTGACACGCTGTCTATTCGCTAATGTGCCAATGATCGGGCTGCTAATTGAGGCTTCTTCCCGGACACGAATACTACCTGTCACTGCAACTTGACGACAGTTATCTAATAATGTCGCTGTTTCAGAGGGAGGTACTGGCTCTTCACATAAAGTAAGATAGCCTGCAAACACGTAGCCCTGTTGGGGAGATGAAATCGGCACCCAGCCATTGCTACCAGTATTTTCGATGCTGACAAGGGTTTTGTCGGATAATGAGCCAATAATCCGACCACCAGGGCTGGAGCGGACATTGAGATTAGTAGTACGTGTGTCAACCCGGCGACAGTTGTCTGAGGCTTGCGCTAGTTCAAAGTTAGCCTCGTTTTGCAATGATGTTTGTCCTGGAGTAGAGCCTAGAATATCCGTCAGCATGGTTGTACTAGCGGCTGTAGAGGCAGCGGGAAAAGTTGCTAAAGCAAACGCAACTGAAACTGTTACAGCTACAGATGTTTGCCAATCAATCATCTGTTTCATGGGGAAAAACTCCTAAACTTTCATAAGGTATGAATCGAATGTAGGCTCAACAATCTAGAATTTGTTGCTCTTGAGTCTTCTTTTAGAAGAGATTAAAAACTTAGTTGCAAAAGCGCTTACTTAATATTTGATTGTGCTACATTTCGTTACGAATAACAAGATTAAATCAGGAGTTTAAAGTAAAAATAAGTCCTTCGTTATAGATTAATTTTTAAGCATTGCTGAACGTTTATCTGATATTTATATAAAAATAGGGTTTTATATAAACGCCAATTCCACTTAAACTAAACGCGGGTTTATACGTGCTAACAATCTCTTGGCTAAACCACTATCGCTGCTTACCGTAAAATAGCTACGTAGGCGGGTATAAATAAAGTAAAAATAGATAAATCTGAAAAAGTCTCTAAATCCTCCTGCTACTCCTACGGGGAACGCTACACAAACTGCCTTGTTTCTGGTATTGTTCGTTTAATTTTGTCCAGTTACTTATTCATCTCACTGTGGATGGAGGAATCATGCCACCGTGAAGATTACAATAATTTTTGAAGTGCAGTTGTTGTAGAGACCATTCAGCAGGAGTATGTCACAGATCCTAAAGGTTATACCGAGTTGCGTTCATACGTAGTATTTTCTCTCCCTTGTCCTCCTTGTCTCCCTTGTCCTCCTTGTCTCCCTTGTCCTCTCTATCTACTCTCTTTGAAAGCAACTTAGTATTAGCTTGGATTGTTCATCTTGATGTTGAAGGCTGAAATAGTCTCAGTTAATCCAACGAAAATCAAGCACATCTTTTCCCTTAAAATAAAATGCGTGAACCCCCAGCTACAAGATTTTTGGAGCGCCTGAATAACTTATTATTAGTCCGCTTTTTACTATTTTTTGCTTCAGGCTGGGCGCTGATACAGCTTTTAGCTTATTTTGAAACAGTGATAGTTACCTTTACCTTTGCAGCGGTTATAGCTTCTTTGTTGAGTTATCCTACCCGATGGTTGGAACGTTTTTTACCCCGTAGTATTGCTGTAGGCGTAGTTGTCGTAGTGAGTTTTCTGACTATTAGCGGTCTGTTCTTCACCGTGGGTTTAGCCGTGTTATCCCAAGGACAACAATTAATCAATAAAATCATTGAGTTTGTTAACTCTTTAGAACCTGTAACCAAACAACTAGAGGTATTCCTTCAAACCCAAAATATTCCAGTAAATTTAGATGTTCTTCAAGAGCCAATAAGAGATATTTTCTTATCAAGACTTAGTTATATTTTTACAACTTTAACGTCTTTCTTGGTTAATTTAATCGATTTAATCTTAATTGCTGTTATTGCTTTCTTTATGTTGCTGCATAGAACGCGACTTTGGAAGTTTGCCCTTAAGATTGTCCCCAAACACTTACGCAAACGTTTTGCCTATAACGTTAAGACAAAATTTGTGGGATTTTTTCAAGGACAACTAATCGTCGTTTTATTTCTCACCGTTTCTACTTTTATTGTTTTTGTCATTTTACAAGTTCCTTTCCCATTAATTTTGTCATTAATAGCTGGAATTCTGGATGTCATTCCTGGAATTGGTGCTACTTTAGGAGTTGGTATCGTTTTTTTAATTTTGTTACTTCAGAATGTTTGGCTTGCCTTCAAAGTCTTGGTAGCTTGTATTATATTGCAGCAAATACAAGATAATTTGATTTCGCCTCGAATTATGCAAAATTCTGTTAATGTTAATCCGGTTGGTATTTTCTTTGCCTTGTTAGTAGGCGCTAGAATCGCAGGACTGCTGGGTATTTTTCTGGCTGTTCCCCTCGCTGGGTTAGTCGTTAGTTTATTAGAAATTGATGAACTACAAGGGGAATCTTAGCAGCACAAAAGAGGGATAGTAGAGCATTTCTCCTCCTACAAAGAAATGCTTTGATTGTGGGATATACAAGAACGCTATCCTCCAAGAGTCTAGCAGAACTGGTTCTGATGCAACACCATTTCACCATAATCAGGAATCCAAACCACCCATTCGGTGTCAGAATGCTGACACAATAGCAGGGCTTCGTCATAACTATAAGGGGTGGGGCGTTCGTGAAGTTGTACCCAAGTCCCAGTTTGTTCCTCTAACTTAGGGGTGGCGATCGCATTCGGGTAATAGGGATGCAGGGATACGCCAACGTCTGGTTTGCGAGAATCAAGTTTCATGAGGCTGATGTCCTTAAGCTACAACTGCTCAGGCGTAAGCTTCAACCAGGGAGCGATCGCTCTTCTGTAGCTCTCCTATTTTGCGACCTATGCCCGAACGAACAGACTTATCAAATTATTTTCTGTAACTAATGCTACAGATTTGCTTCGATCCTCACAAGCAAATGTTGAATAACTTTACAGAAATCCAAAACTCAAATAGTGTAATATGGTTGTAGTAAAGTTACTGACAGACCTGAAAAGGATAATTATGTCTGAGATTGTAGCGATTGAGATTGTTATGACCGCTAAGACGCAACTGTAGGCAGTCACAGAGTTTTTTTGTTGAATCTGATCTCTTGCATCATTGTTAATCACTGAGAAAATCTGCCAGAGAATACATTCTGTTGCTGATAGATCAACTCAGTTTAAATTGACTCTTGGTAAGGGTTTCAGTCCATTAAAAATGGACTTGAGCTATTAGCCAGTGGTTTTAACCCTTGGCGGTTATTGCAACGAGTGCAAGATTGCAGAAGTCATTCTTTGAAGAAGATACTCAAACAAAATTCCTCTGTGCTGCTTGCTTGAAATCAGCAACACACATTGAGGAAAAAAATGAATTTACAAGTATTAGGCTGGAGCCAATTTTTTGCTAACAGCCTGGGGAACCAATGGCAAGAAAGCTATACCGTTGGTCGAGTTGCGCTTGAGCATAAAAACACCTACATTCTCTACACTGAACAAGGCGAATTATCGGCAGATGTTACCGGAAAATTGCGATACCAAGCCACTGGACGACAGGATTTTCCGGCGGTAGGAGATTGGGTTGTAATTAGTGTCAGAAAGGGGGAAAAGAAAGCCACAATTCAAGCAATTTTACCCAGGAAAAGTAAGTTTTCCCGCAAAACGGTAGGGAGTAAAACAGAAGAGCAAATTATTGCCACTAATGTTGATACGGTGTTTTTAATTTGCGGATTGGATAACGATTTTAATCTCCGACGCATTGAACGCTATCTGATTTTAGTTTGGGAAAGTGGCGCAAATCCGGTTATTGTTTTGAACAAAGCCGACTTGTGCGAGGATGTAGAAGAACGGCAAAATGAGGTTGAAGGCATTGCGTTTGGTGTACCGATTATTGTTTTGAGTGCGATCAATAATCAAGGCATTGAGGCTTTATTTCCTTACCTCAAACCTGGACATACTGTTGCCTTGTTAGGGTCTTCTGGAGTTGGGAAGTCTACCCTTACTAATCAATTAATCGGTAAGGCTGTACAAGCAGTTCAGGAGGTGAGAAAAGGGGATGATCGAGGGCGACATACGACAACTCATCGAGAATTAATTCTACTCCCTTCAGGAGGGGTTTTAATTGATACTCCGGGAATGCGGGAAATCCAAATTTGGGCAGGTGATGACAGTTTGGATGAGACATTTTCGGATATCAAAACGTTAGCGATGCAATGTCGGTTTCAAGATTGTCACCATGAGCATGAACCAGGGTGTGCCGTACAACAAGCACTTGAGAATGGAAGTCTAGATAAGCAACGTTTTGTGAGTTATCAAAAATTGCAGAAAGAACTCAATTATTTGGTACGGAAACAGGATCAAAAGGCATCCTTAGCGGAGAAGGAGAAGTGGAAAAAAATTACTAAATCCTTGAGAAGAATGAAAAAATAGGGGTGTGGGGTGTGGGATGGGTATCTTGCCTGTCCCAACTATGCAAGTTAAATAGTAATCTGTTTAGGATGCTATTGTTGATTGGGTTTTCTCACAAACCTAACCAAATCTTTAGGGGTGCATCCCAAAGTTGCAAATTGCCTACAG
>DNGI01000507.1:10223-10419 GCA_003486645.1 Cyanobacteria bacterium UBA11370
TGGCAAAAACGGGATGCTCCCAATCTTTAGTGCGTCAGGACGTTGTTGATTAGAGAAATCTCCTTTAAAATCTGGTGCGCTGGATTTAGTACTGTACTAGAGTGAAAATCTGCAATAATTTCTAGTAGTCGATGAGGGCTGATTATGATTCCAACTCAACTCAAGCAAAAACTCACGTTTGATGAATTTATTGAGC
>DNGI01000507.1:10632-11327 GCA_003486645.1 Cyanobacteria bacterium UBA11370
CACGTTTGATGAATTTATTGAGCAATGCCCTGATCAAGAAGGTTGCTATGAACTTGTAGATGGAGAGATAGTGCGGATATTAGCTACTAGACAGCATGACAATATAGCAGAGTTCATTTCAGATTCGTTCAAGGATGAAGTTAAACGTTTGAAGCTGAACTATAGGGTATCGGGTAGAATTATAGTTAGTACGCGAACCCAAGAGGGGAAAGAACAAGGTCGTCATCCTGATGTAAGTGTAGTAGATCGAACAATTTGGGACTCAAATCTTGCGGCGTATTCGGCTTTACGTGAACCTCTTCAGTTAGCGGTAGAGGTGGTATCAACAAATTGGGAAGATGACTATATTGACAAGTTGGATGAGTATCAACGCTTGGGTATTTCTGAATATTGGATTGTGGATTATTTGGCGTTAGGAAGTCGGAATTATTTAGGCAATCCCAAAGTCCCTACAGTATTGGTTTACTTACTTGATGATGAGGGAATTTATCAGCTTACTGCCTATCGAGGAGGGGATCGGATTATTTCAAGGACTTTTCCAGAACTGATGCTAACTGTTGATCAGGTGTTGGCGGCGTAAGATGAGGTAGTTGAGTGCTTGCGATCGCAATAGTATCCTGTGCTAGTGCGATCATTTCACTTCACCTACTCGCTTTTAATTTCTGTTATAAATAATACCGAGTTGCGTTCATACG
>DNGI01000074.1 GCA_003486645.1 Cyanobacteria bacterium UBA11370
ACCAACTAACAACCAACAACCAACAACTAACAACCAACAACCAACAACCAACAACCAACAACCAACAACCAACAACCAGAAACAATGAAAATCCCACTAGCCTGGTTACAACTCAGTCGTGAAAAAATGCGATTACTCGTTGCACTCGCTGGCATTGGTTTTGCAGATATTTTAATGTTTATGCAAATGGGTTTTCGGGATGCCCTATTTGATAGTTCTGTGATTCTACATAAAAGCTTTCAGGGTGATATTTTTCTGATTAGTACCCAGTCCACATCAACCATTGCCATGAAAAGTTTTCCCCATCGACGTTTATATCAAGCATTGGGTTTTGAGGGAGTTAAATCGATTAGTCCAGTCTATTTAGGTTTGGCGCTGTGGAGAAATCCTGAAAAATTACATACTCGCCCTTCTTTTTCAGAAAGTGATGAAGATAGTACAGAACGTCCCGATCCTCAAAAAAGTCCTGAGACTGATACCCCTGGTACTCGTTCAATTATGGTTTTGGGATTCAATCCTGACGATAGTGTATTGAATTTATCGGGAGTAAATCAGAATCTAGATAAAATAAAATTGGAAGATATAGTTCTATTCGATGACGCTTCTAGACCCGAATTTGGCCCAATTGCTCAACAATTTAATCAAGGAAAAGATGTTGCTACTGAAGTTGGAGGACGACGCATTCGAGTCGGTGGATTATTCACCCTAGGTGCTTCTTTCGGTGCAGATGGCAATATCGTTACTAGCGATATCAACTTTATACGCCTGTTTTCTAGCCGACAGAAGGGACTGATTGATATTGGTATTATTCAATTAAAAGAAGGTGCAAACCGAGAGAAAGTCTTAGCGAACCTGAAACGGGAATTACCTAACGATGTTAAAATTTTATCAAAGGAAGAGTTTATCAATTGGGAAAAAAATTACTGGCAAACTAGTACAGCCATTGGCTTTGTCTTTTCCCTCGGTACGGCGATGGGATTTTTAGTTGGGATGGTAATTGTTTACCAAATTCTCTATACCGACGTTTCGGATCATTTGCCAGAATATGCCACACTCAAAGCTATGGGGTATCAAAATAGCTATCTGTTAATGGTAGTTTTTCAAGAAGCACTCATTCTTTCTATTTTAGGCTATTTTCCTGGATTTATAACGGCTTCAGGATTATATATTTTAACTAAAAACGCCACCAGCTTACCAATGGCGATGAGCCTGACTAAAGCGATAACGGTATTAATTCTAACTATTATCATGTGTTGTGTATCGGGAGCGATCGCCGTCCGCAAACTCGAAGCCGCAGACCCAGCCGATATTTTTTAGAATGATTAATATCATGTTCGGTTGAATAACCCTAAAAAAGATTGAGGGGGAGAGGGGGAGAGAGGGTGAGAGGGAGAAATTTTATTAGGGGTGATTAGCGGAACATCAGATAAAATTCAGTTATACACTACTCCATAATTGCTCTAAACTTTTGCCAATAACCCTAATGGAAATCCCTCTTACCCACTCCCCACTCCCCACTCCCCACTCCCCACTCCCTACTCCCTCTTCCCCAGTCGTATCGATTAAAAATCTCAATCATTACTTCGGGAAAGGTTCTCTACGAAAACAGGTTTTATTTAATATTAGCTTGGAACTTAAAGCAGGAGAAATTGTGCTGATGACAGGACCTTCAGGTTCTGGTAAAACAACCTTACTAACCCTAATGGGAGGATTGCGATCGCCTCAAGACGGAAGTGTTAAAGTATTAGGGCAAGAACTCTTGGGTGCGACAAATAATCGTCTCGTCCAAGTGCGGCGTAATATTGGTTATATCTTCCAAGCTCATAATTTACTCAAAAGTCTTACAGCTTGTCAAAATGTGCAAATGTCTTTAGAGTTACATCCCCAATTTTCTGAGTCAGAAGTTATTGCTAAATCAGAAGCAATATTAACCGCCGTCGGGTTAGGAACTCATATCAATTACTATCCAGAGAATCTTTCTGGAGGACAAAAACAACGAGTTGCGATCGCCCGCGCATTAGTCAGTCATCCGAAGTTAGTCTTAGCTGATGAACCTACCGCTGCACTTGATAGTAAATCAGGACGGGATGTTGTGGAGTTAATGCAACAACTTGCTAAGGAACAGGGATGTACGATTTTATTAGTTACTCATGATAACCGCATTCTTGATATTGCTGATCGTATCCTTCATATCGAAGATGGTCATTTAGAAATCGATAGTATTAGTCATTAGTCATTTCTTATTTATTATTAGCAATTGAAATAAAGAATTTGTCCTTAAATTTTCTCCCCCTCTCCCCCTCTCCCTCTCTCCCCCTCTCCCTCAACAGATAACCTAAACACCGATTAGGAAAAAATTAACTTAGTGCATCCGTGCCCGATTCGTTCTTAAAGTAACATTAACGCCTTCACTCGATTGCTGCAACACCAATAACGGGGTAGGTTTAGCTTTCTGATCCCAGTGGATAGAAACAATTCGACCTTGAATTGTGGGTTGCCATGTTTCATCTTCTGGGCTAAGAAACGTTTCAATACAGTCAATAATTTGGCTAATCGTTGCTGATGTTGCTTGAGTTGGTAATTTAGTTAATTTGATTTGAATACGGAAGAGAACTCGCATATTCCGCTTGCCGCCACTTTCTGTTTCATACTTCACATCAAAGGTTTCATCAACAGGTCGTCCAGTGGTACTCGCAATTCCTACAGCACTTTCAGAGGCTTGGTGAGGTCGCAGTGCGAGACTAATTAATTGTTTAACTTTAATTTTGATTTGGTTAACAATTGCAAAATGAAATACCTCTTCTTCCATTCGCAATCGGAGATAATCTAGATTAAATTCTCGTGAGTGAACTAAATCTGGATTAGTTTCCATTTTGTGCATCGTATTGAGCGCTAATTTTAATTTTTTCTGAAGATCTCTAGTTTTAAATTGTTCAAATTTTAGTTTTTTTGCCATCTCGTCGAGTTGGAGCTTGCCATAAACCACTACGCCAATTAAAACCAGAACGAGAAAGAAAGAGACAAAAATCCAACCGTTTCCAGACTTAGCAGGAGCTGGTGTGATGGGTGACGGTGAAGTTTGAGCTAAGGCAGATTCTAAAGGAATCATTGAGCTGGACATAAGTAGCAAAAGGGGTTGAATGAAGGGTTTTTGGTAGGGTCAATTTCACAGTTTATAGTTCCCGGCTCATCGATGAAAATCACACCGTTTTAACCTATAACTAGTAACACTTAAAACTCCCTACCTTATAATTTAATGTCGCCACCGAGCGCGGTAACTGCGAGCATCAATATGGCAGAGATTGGGAAATTTTGTGTAGCGACCTAAGCCACCAGGCCACCAAGGCTCAAGAGACCAATACAGTTGATTTCCCGTCAAACCATCACAGAAAAAATCAATCGCATCCCCCACAATATGGCGGCTGTAACGCGCACCCCCAACCGCTTGATTAATGTGAGGAGGTCGATACCAGCTTGTTACAATAAAGGGTCGCCCAATGCGATCGCGGGCACGTTGAGCGAGTCGAGCAATCCGAACCATCGCATCTACCGTAATTTGAGTGGTTGGCATCCGAGTACCCCCATGGGTTGCCTCTGCCCAAGTAAAGCTACCATCGGGAATAATGGCAGCCGATAGCTGGATATTCTCCGGTGTCCAACGGGCGGGACGTTTAGGAATCGCAACCGGGACAGGTTTGGGCGCTGCATCTAAGGCTTGACGACGCGCTTCATTAAGGCGTTTTTGGTCTTCGAGTAAGGTGGCGATCGCTTGATTTCGGCTTGGCAAACCCCGCCAGAGTTGAACTAAACGAATTAACGCTTCCCGTTGGTACTCTTGTTCTTTATAGTCGGCAGGTACAACCCGCACAAAGTTCAGCAGTTCTTGATCCAGTTGAGTGGCGAGGGTCTGCATTGCTGTCTTATCAGTCGTGCTAGCTTTAAGGAGTTCCGGTGTAATCCCTAAATTTGCCAAAGCCGTTGCACGGGAATCTAACTGCCGCCACAGCCGAAACCCTTCAGTCAGCGCGTTACGCTGGCTACCTTGCCCCTGATAAAACTGGGGAATGCGCTGGATAAAGGTAATCAACGCCGGATCGATAATACTGAGGTTTTCCTCTGGGGAGGTATTTTTTTCTAGAGAAGCGATCGCATCTTCCCGCGTTGGCAGTTGCCGCCATAATTGAGTTAAGCGAATCAAGGCTTCTCGTTGATGGGGATATCCGCCATAGTTAGCAGAAAGCCGTTCGGCAAATTGCTTGAGGGGAATATCGATTTCAGACTCATTTTGAGTGGCGGAGGCGACTCGATCCGCCGGGACAACTGAAGCGATCGCCGCTTCACGAGTATCCAGTTCCCGCCAGATCCGCACCGCTTCCAGCACCGCATCCCGATGGTGGGGTAAGCCACTGTAGTATGCCGTCACTCGATCCACAAGGGTGAGTAAAGCGCGATCCAAATAGGCAAGATTTTGGGGAAGATTATCGGCTTTAAAGTCAGCTTCTAAATCGGCAAGGTAAGCTTGTTGTAGTTGCTCGGCATTACACGCTTCTAAACGCGCTGTGGAGGCTTCACTCGTCGGCGGCGCATAGCCCCTCGCCACGTTTTGGAGAAACTTATCACTGTAACGCCCCTGTTCTGGCTTCCACAAATCCGTTCCTTGGAACCCCTGAGCAATTAAACTGTCGGTGAGAGAACGGATCGCATTCGCCGCATACTGAACCTGTTCGGGAAAGGTATTCACCTGTTCAAGGGATACCCGATTCGCCGGAGAGATTCCTAAGCCTGTTTCTCCATCTGCCAAAGCTGGAGAAGAATGGGCTTGATACAGTGCTGCCAAAATCGGCTTGTGAATCCCTGCTCGCTCGGCTTCTAAGAGATAGTAATAATTACGCTGGTCTGGTGAGAGTGTTGCCATGACAAATTGCGATAACCCAACATACGGCACCCATTACACAATAATTTATTGCTTTTGCACTAACTGATCGGGAAATAACTAACAATTACCTTAAAAATCTGTGTCAAAGTCCTACTGATGATACCCTGGCGTTGTCTGGAAAGAGGGGAGACCGGGAGTGGGGAGACCGGGAGTGGGGGAAATTCTGATCCCACCCTACGGGAAGCCTAGGAAAGCGTCTACATCCCTCATCCTCCAAAATTGGTGAGGGCTAAACCAGGGAAACTCGTCCCTATTGCCAACCCTGTATCATCATTTCCTCCTACTCTTAAGTCTCCACGTCCTACTTCCCAACAGGTGGATTGGTACATGATTTCTATTTTTCTGGACTACACATCAAGGCAAGAATCTCGTCCAGCTTTATAGTCCTTCTAGACGTTCTCCTTACTCCTATCTGTAGCTTATCAAATTAGAAATGATATAATTTTAGACCCGATAGGGTTGGCGAAAGGCAACCTTTTTTGGATGCAAGGATTTTGGATTGACAAAATCCTCGCCGATCACTCCACTCCCAACTGAAGAGTTTTGATACCAAGTTGCGTTCATACGTAGTACTTTCTTTCTC
>DNGI01000219.1 GCA_003486645.1 Cyanobacteria bacterium UBA11370
CTTTTCAAAAATTTCAATGTCCACTTTAAATGCGTCTTAGCTTATGGGGTGTGGTTGTTTCTTCCCCCTACACCCCACACCCCACACCCCGTTTTTGGTCAATAAGCTGGCAACGGATTCTGAACTCCTGAATCCTGACACCGGATTCGATAGTCCTCAGCGGTAGTAACGTTCCTCCAACCAAATCCGCATTTCAGCTTCAGAACTCCGACAAACTGAAGAACCTGTCACTGGATCGTAACCATACCAATAGGTTTGACCAAAGCGATCGCGCTTTTGCCAGACTCGCGGTTCATTTCCCTGAACCAAACGTTTTCCGATCTGCCGCCAAATATTTTTGATTATTGAGAAGAGTTGCGTTTTTTTAACTTGAGTGGGTTGATCGGGATTGTAAAAGGTTTTTAATTGTTCTGGTTCTGAACAGTTTGTATAGTGCGTCATAGAAAATCACCCCAATGAATGAGGTCTAATTCGTTATTTTCCCCTACCCATTCACTCTAGCCATTCTTAAGCTGATCATCAAAATATGAATTAGATAGATTCTATGAATAAAATAGATATATAAAAGATTTTCAACACCTTTACCCCTTTTCCCTTCTCCTTTTCCCTCCCTTTATGTAAGAGATCTAATGAAAATCTCTCAGTTACGCGCCTTAGTTGCAGTAGCAGACTACAACAATTTCAGTGAGGCAGCTTTAAAATTAGAACTATCTCAGTCGGCAATTAGTCATGCGATCGCATCTCTAGAAGAGGAATTGGGAGTCGTGTTACTCCTACGGGGTCGTCACGGCGCACATCTCACGCCCGTTGGTGAACGGGTTATTAGTAAAGCACGTCAAGTTTTGCAACTCTTAGAAGGGATTATTAAGGAGGCCAATCAGGAAAAAGGTTTACAGGGAGGACAGGTGAGAATTGCTACATTTCGGAGTGTGGCAACTCATATTCTACCAGGAGTCATTGCTCGGTTTGTGGGCAACTTTCCGCGAATTGCTGTAACCATTACTGAACTTGCTGATTATGTGGGTGTAGAACAAGCGTTGCGAGAAGGACGTGCTGATATTGGTTTTACCTATCTTCCTACAACTAATGAATTTGAAACCTGGGAAATTCTCCGAGATGAATATATTGTCTTACTTCCTCCTAATTGTCGCTTGAGGAGCGCTCAAATTACCTGGCAAGAATTAGCGAGTTACCCATTAATCTTTCCGCCTGCTAGTAATGCCTGCCATATGCGAATTCATAATCATTTAAAGGCTTCCGGTTTTCCTTTCAAGGCAGCTTATGAAGTGAATGAAGACTCCACCATTGTTAGTATGGTAATGCAAGGTTTGGGAGCGGCAATTTTGCCCCGTTTAGCGGCGGAACCCTTACCCGAAAAGATGCAGATATGCAGTTTGCCCGTTCCTTTGGTAAGAGTAATTGCGGCAGCAATAGTAACGAATGCTCTTCAGACTCCGGCTGTTTTTGCATTTCTAGATGCTTTGAAAAATACAGGTCAATTTAGTAGTAATAAAGTCGTGGTTTGAACGTTTGCTACTCAGGAAATGTGAGAGGCTGATATTCAGATCAAAATTTTCGTAAACCTATTGATATTTGTTTAATTTTTTTTAGAAAGTATTGATAAAAATTATAATAAACACTCAGTCTTCAGAGAAAATGTATAGTACTATTCATTAATAGATTAATTGCAAATACTTCATAAAACCCCATAGCCGTTTCTAACAATACAAAAAAACTCGTACCTTTTTGCTAATGTTCTCTTTTCCCCTGGTCTACCGCTGTGAATTACAGATCTCAAATGGGAATGCTATAGATGGAGAGTTGTTAGTATAACTAATCTAGAAATTGTGTCTGTCAGCAACTAAATTACAGCCAGCGTAATGATTATTCCCAAGTTTAGCATTGTTATAACAACCTATAACCGCTTATCCCTGTTGAAGCGTGCGGTTGAATCAGCGTTGGCACAAACTTTGCCCTGTGAAGTGGTGGTTGCAGACGATGGTTCTTCAGATGAGACAGAAGACTATCTTAAGAGTTTAGGCGATCGCATCGTTTACCATCGTAACTCTGTCAATCTGGGTCACTGTGCCACGATGAATGCAGGAGTTGCTATTGCTAAAGGCGATTGGATTAAATCCCTTGATGATGATGATTATCTAGCTCCAAATTGTATTGAAAAAATGGTGCAGGCGATCGCACAATACCCCCAAGCCGTTCTATGTTCCTGCCAAGCTATTCAAGTTAATAGCAAGGGTGTAGAGCTTTTTCGCACCCAAGCTATGGGCTGTAGCGATGTACTGTATGTGCCACAATCAGACATTCATTATGGAATGCTTTTAGAACAGCTTCCCTTTGGTACACCCGTACAAGTAGCCTTTAGAAAAGATGCGTTTCTTCAGTCAGGGGGATGGGATTCAAGCTTTGAAGTAAACTATGACGACATTGATTCTTGGGTCAAGATTGCTCAGTATGGTGATGCTGTATTTATCAATCAATGTCTAGCTTACCGAACCCTATGGTCGGAGGCAAATCATCTTAAGTTATCTCTACAACAGCGCCTTGATAAGCATATCTCTATCAAGGAAAAAATTTACCCATTAGTTCATGAAAAATACCGAAAATCTCTACCCGATATCAAAGCCATTCACGCCTTTCTCCAGTTGTATTGGAGTCTGGTCGGGTTCAAGCAAGGGAAATTAGTAGACGCTTTAAAAATGTTATTTCCCGCTATTTTATCTCTAGAAGCTTTGCAGCTTTTAATCCGAATGATTTATTCAAGAAAAATTAGTCAAATAGCCTACTTTTACTGACCTTCAAAGGTCTGCAACAAACCGAGTCTTACAATCAGTTTAATTAGTTTTATTTGCATATTGGTGAATTTAAAAGAGTCAGCGCTCTTGATAAACCTGTCTTTGCTGCCAAGTCTATATCCCTAGAGGGATTATAAATCCTAAGTTTTCATGATATAAAAAATATTCTCTATAGATATTCAGTGACAAAAAAAGCGAGTTGAGTTAGCCCTCTTTTAGAGTAGCTACGAATTCCCATTGCTTTGAGGCTAAAGACCTAATGAATTGGGTCTGGTTTGTGGACTGTCTAGATACCAGATCAGTACAATGTTTTGCCCATTCAGGATGAATGTTAGATCTGATTTGCCTCGGTTAATATCAAGACTTTTCGCTAAGGATACTGCTGTTGGGAGAGGGGTATTCGCCTTGTCCCTAGAGCGATCGCAAACTCTACCTTCGACTCAACCAAACCTAACAAATTACCTGAATTCAATCCATCTAAATCCGTTGATAACAACTCTTTTCGTTTCAAAATCATGGTTACTAAAACTAGAAATATTACCAATAAACCCAACACGTCCTATGTGATGTTAATTGCTGGCGCGGCAGCACTAGGAGGCTTTTTGTTTGGTTTTGATACTGCTGTGATTAATGGTGCAGTGTCAGCATTACAAACGACCTTTAATGCGAGTAGTGGAATGACAGGTTTTGCCGTGTCCTCTGCCTTACTAGGTTCGGCGCTGGGAGCATTTATGGCAGGCGCGATCGCTGATCGTCAAGGGCGTATTAAAACAATGATTGTTGCTTCGATTTTGTTTACCCTGAGTGCTATTGGTTCGGGTATTGCTATAGGCATTTGGGATTTCATCTTCTGGCGTGCTTTGGGTGGAATTGCAGTAGGAATAGCGAGTGTAATTGCACCTGCTTATATCGCAGAAGTAGCTCCTGCTCACTTACGAGGACGACTCGGTTCGCTCCAACAAATGGCAATTGTTGTGGGTATTTTTATTGCACTGCTGTGCGACTATTTTATTGCATTAGGTGCAGGAGGATCAGCCGAGGGAGCATTTTGGTTTAGAATTCCAGCTTGGCGTTGGATGTTTTGGTCAGAAATTCCACCTGCGGTACTTTATGGAGTAGCAGCATTAATGATTCCTGAATCACCTCGATATTTAGTTGCTCAGGGACAAAATCAAGAGGCGGCAAAGGTTCTTGCCAAGGTTTTAGGAGGTGATGTAAACGCCAAAGTTCAAGAGATTAGTCAGACGGTTCTGATGGAGCGCAAACCGCAATTTTCTGATCTTTTGAGTCGAGGGGGGGGATTATTGCCGATAGTTTGGGTGGGAATGGGTTTATCTATTCTCCAACAATTTGTTGGCATTAATGTCATCTTTTATTACAGCAGTATTTTATGGCGGTCGGTGGGATTTTCTGAAAAAAATTCCCTGTTAATTACAGCAATTACGGGTGTTGTTAATATCGTAACAACATTTATTGCGATCGCTACTGTTGATAAATTTGGTCGTAAGCCTTTGTTGCTATTAGGCTCGATTGGAATGACCATTACTTTAGGAACGCTGGCGGGTGTTTTTGGAAATGCGGCGATCGATCCCATTACTGGGAACCCTACTCTACCCGGTTCCTCTGGAATAATTGCTCTTTTTGCTGCTAACCTTTATGTCGTTTTCTTCGGCTTTTCTTGGGGACCTATCGTTTGGGTCTTGTTAGGAGAAATATTTAATAATAAAATTCGAGCGGCTGCTCTTTCTGTCGCTGCTTCAATCCAGTGGATTGCGAATTTTCTGGTTTCCACAACATTTCCACCTCTCCTCAAAACCTTTGGGTTAGGTGCTGCTTATGGTCTTTATACCCTTGCCGCAGCAATCTCAATCTTTTTTGTAGCGCTTTTAGTGAAAGAAACGAAAGGGAAGGAACTGGAAGAGATGTAATTAATTCAACTCTGAATCGTCATACCATTTTGGATGCAAGGATTGTGGATTGGGGAAAAGGAGTCGTAACTCATGTGGAACATTTCTTGTTTAACTTGGTATAATTATCTTTCCTAAACCCCAGTCCCTACTCCCTAAAACCTAGAAATTTGTACCTGAGCGAATTGAGAACTGCTATAAAACCATAGCGAGTCTATTTGATTCGTGAACAAGCAGAGACAAGAGAGACAAGGGAGACAATGGAGACAAGGGGAAGGTGTTTTACAAATCATTTAGACTGGCTATATGCAATTTAGATGTACAACAGCTTACCAAAAGCGACTCACCCTTCAGACGAATGGCAAATCTTTCGCCAACATTACCTCGAAAGTGCAAGCTGTCGTTGATGAGTCGGAGATTGATACTGGACTTTGTACAATTTTTTTGCGTCATACTTCAGCCAGTTTGATCATTCAAGAAAATGCTGACCCTGATGTGTTAAAAGATTTATCAAACTTCTTTGCTAAATTAGTCCCAGAGGACGGTAAAAGCTATATTCATGATGCCGAAGGTTCTGATGATATGCCAGCACACATCCGTACTGTCCTCACTAAAACATCAGAACAAATTCCGATTGCTAATGGCAGATTACTCTTAGGAACCTGGCAAGGAATTTATCTTTGGGAACATCGACGACATTCTCATTATCGTGAAGTTGTAGTTCATATTATGGGGGGTAGTTGTTAGTTGTTAGTTGTTGGTTGTTGGTTGTTGGTTGTTAGTTGTTAGTTATTATATTAATTAAAAAAAATAAATGCGACACATAAGTTACTAAAAATCCGACAGATTTCGTCTTATCCAATCCGAAATAATTGCATCTAAAATGGCATTACTTGGGGATGCTCCCCAAGTTGCAAATTGCCCACAGCGTCGAAGTCTGGGGCTATACAAACTAAACGCGCAAGGCAAGGGTTTTAAGATAGTCCGCGAAGGCGGACTTCGGTTTTATAGCCGCGATTTCTAATCGCCAGCTACTTTTGCAAAAATGGGATGCTCCCATTACTTGTTTATATTTTTCAGCCGATAACCAACAATAAATAACCAAGAACCAACAACAAACAACCAACCCCTTTATACGACTTATCCCAACAGTATTGGGAGTTTAATCACAAACTCTGTACCTTTACCAATTTGGGAACGACATTCTAATTCACCTTGATGTTTCTCAACAATTATTGAATAACTAATCGACAAACCTAAACCACTACCACGACCTACAGGTTTAGTGGTAAAAAAAGGATCGAATAAATGCTTTTTAATATGAGGTGGAATACCAAGTCCATTATCAGCAATAGCGATCGCAACAGTTTTTTCACAATGATTAACTTGGGTGCGAATCCGAATCTGAGGACTGAACGATACTTCTTCCTGAATCATTGTTTCCAAGGCATCAATGGCATTACTTAAGATATTCATAAAAACTTGATTAAGTTGACCTGGATAGCATTCTACAGGAGGAAGTTGACCATAGTTTTTAATCACTTGAATTGCAGGTCGATTGGACTGTTGTTTGAGGCGGTGTTGTAAAATTAGCAGAGTACTATCGAGTCCCTTATGCAAGTCAGCTTCTTTCATTTCAGCTTTGTCAAGGTGGGAGAAGTTTTGGAGAGATAGAACAATTTCTTGGATACGGTTTGCGCCTTCTCTCATTGAGGCGAGTAACCGGGGAAAGTCTTCCTTAACAAAATCTAGATCAATAGCTTTAATTATTTCTTGAATTTCGGCTGAAGGGTGGGGATATTGCTGTTGATAGAGAGTAATGATATCCAGTAAATCTAAAGCATATTCGTTAGCGGGATTAATATTACTATAAATAAACCCAACAGGATTATTAATTTCATGAGCAACCCCTGCCACTAATTGACCCAAACTTACCATTTTTTCATTCTGAATCAGTTTAGCTTCTGTTCGTTGAAGTTCCCGTAAAGCAATTTCTAATTGTTGCGCTTTTTCTCGTTCTCGTGCTTCCGATTGATATAATGCTTCTTGGGCACGTTTTTGTTCACTGATGTCATTTAGTGTACCTGTAGTACCAGAAATTGCTCCATCTAAAGTAAACGTTAAACGGGATTGAACTTCCATCCAACGGAGTCCACCTGAATTAGTAAGATACCGAGTTTGATAGCGACAGTCATCTTTTTTTCTTTCAATGAGAGTGCGAAATACGACTAGATTGCGTGGACGATCTTCAGGATAGATGTAATCTAAAAAATGGTTTCCTAAGCTAACTCCTACAGAAAATCCGGTAATTTCTGTCCAAGCGGGATTTAAAAATATCCAATTCCCTTTAGTATCAGTTTGGAAGATAACTTCTTTAATATTATTAACAACCGAGCGATATTTCTCTTCGCTTAAGCGCAACGCCTCTAAGGACAATTGGCGTTCAACAGCATAACGAAGTGAACGAATCAGTAATTCACTAGAGACATTTCCTTTAACTAAATAATCTTGCGCCCCAGCTTGGATGGACTGAAGGGCTAGTTCTTGATCGTTACGGGCGGTGAGAACAACAATAGGAGTTATTATACCGTACTCTTTAATCCTGGCGATGGTATCCAAGCCTTGGCTGTCAGGAAGTGAAAGGTCTAATAAAATAGCATCAAACTTTTTTTGAGCTAATAATTCTATTGCTTTGCTAAGGCGTTCTACATGGTTCACATTAACACGGATAGTAGGACTTTCTGAGAGGAGTTCTTCGATTAGTTCTACCTCAGCAGAATTGTCTTCAATGACCAGAATGTTCAAAAAAAGGCTATTCAGCACTTGTTTAAAACCAGATTTCATCTAGCGTATTTATGTAATTTGTAGTTTTATATATACCCTTGATTTTCCCCTTCCGATACCTGACTCCTGTATTAGTCTAATCGAGGAATTATCATTCTCACGAATTATGTAAGATTGCTATTTTTAAATTAAAATCTTAGAGTAGATGCAACGCTAGAATGAGTCAGAGAACTAAACGAGTCAGTACTTCCCCTTCAAAACAACAATGAGGGTAGGTGTAACTTGCATGTCTAGTTAGATAACACCATCAAGTCCTTGACTGTTTGCAACAGACAGACCTAATCGACTTCAAAAGTCTAAATTGCATTTCAATCTTAAAATAAATCTACGATAAATTTAGGATTTTTTAAACAAACTTATAAAAAGATAACGGGTGTAGGATTGGCGATCGCTCTAGGTAAGGATAGTGATGCGGGTAGAAAGCGATCGCATCGGCTATCCCTTACAGTCTGTAGGCATAAGTTTTGTTAATGACACAACATTTGAGGGTTGGGGAGAACAATGACGGATGATTGTAATTGTAATGGGAGTCTCTGGCTCTGGCAAATCCACAATTGGTGAAGTCCTAGCACAAAGGTTAGGATGGCATTTTTATGATGCTGATGACTTTCATTCGGACGCAGCAAAAGATAAGATGAAACAGGGAATACCCCTCAACGATGCAGATAGAAAACCTTGGTTACACGCTCTACAATCTGCGATTGAGAATTGGCTAATTGCAGATGAAAATACGGTTTTAGCCTGTTCCGCCCTCAAATCGACTTATCGTCAAATTCTACATTCAGATCACCCGCAAATTAAAGTAATTTACTTAAAAGGTAGTTGGGATTTAATTTCTGAACGACTCAAACATCGCCAAAATCATTTTATGAAGGAAAACCTTCTACAAAGTCAGTTTGATACCCTTGAAGAACCCACTCCCTCTGAGGCTATTTACATGGATGCTTCTCAACCTATTCAAGTGATTATTCAATCCATTATCAGTTATCTTGAGTAAGGCTAAATGAGTCAAAAAAAATCGTAGGGTGGGCAGTGCCATTCCTATTAAAAATATTATGTTTGGTAGTAAATTTTTAATTACTTGTCGCGTTACCAGAGGCACAATCAGCTAAGGCTTCACGAGGAATTTCTGCATTAGAATTGGCAAAACTTTGTAATCGGCTTCGATAGTTTATTAATTGCTCCCGAACCTCTCCTGAATTAGGACTACTAGCAATCATGCGATCAATGATTTTAATAGCTTGCGACCAATTCTGACTACAAACGGCTTGTGTTAACTGAGCATTTAGATCTTCCTGTGGGGCGCGAGGCGTTCCTGCTGACGCATTAGTTAATTGGAAGGAATCTAAAAAACCTTGAATACTTTTTTGTAAGTATGTTTCTTTAGGTGTCTCTACTGCTAAAAAATACAAACGCTGATTGACCAAATAGACTCTATATCTACCCGTAACCCCTTCAGATTTTTGAACCTTAAAGTCTTTACCAGGATAATTTGTTAAATTAATATTTTGCTGATTTAATAATCTATCTTCAGAACTATTCAAAACTCCCTGCATGAAACCTTCCAATATTTCATTGGAATTACCAGCAGACTGTAGAATGTTACCAGGAAACTCAACATAGCCTACGATATAAACCGCTTCATTTGGTCGTTCAACTAAAAACCCATTTAAGTTAAGCGCCCCAATTTGAGTGTCTATCGTGTTCTGTACTTGAATAGGTGTACCGGGCATTAAAACCGTAAAACCTCCTTCTGGAGAAGAGAAGGGTTTCCATATTGACTGAGCGATTTGAATAGGTTGTTCAGCTTGTGCTATCTCAACTCTTGGATATCCACCTACCAGTAGAGTTGTGATCAAAAATGGCAGCAGTACTTTATTATTCATGACGATCTACTCCTTTTTATCTTTAAATTGCAGAATCGATACTTCAAGCTGTTACCTATTACTCAGTATTTCAGCCTGCTTTTTACTAAATAAGTGAGTTTTTGTAAAATTTATTCACAGATTGATTGGCTAGCGTTTCAGATCCCCGACTTCTTTAAGAAATCGAGGATCTCGTCTTCAAATTTAATCTTGAGTAGCAGAAACATAAGCTTGAGATTCCTGCCACAACTTGCAGAGGAAAAACTCTGTACGCTCACTCAAACTAACCACAAACACACCCTCTTCTCCCTCCGGATTAGATGTCATCCAAGTACCTTTCAGACTAACTTCAACATACTCAACATCACAAATAGAGAGAGAAATTCCTTCCACTTGTTGTTGGCGAACCGCCTTTTCTAAATCAGCCAATTGGGGCAAATCAGCCGACAGCAAAAACGAAGCCGTGCTAGCCTCAACGTGCAGTGTAGAACCCGCCCGCAGCGCCAGAAGCACTCGTGTCGTAACCCATTCCTCTAAGGAACCAGCCAGACGCTCCAAATAAAAGCTATTTTCGGTATAAGTGAGTTTCAGCATGACTGATCTCCCGTTATTCCAGGTGTACGTGCTGTTCGCGCCAGAACTGTTCCGCAAAGGCAACAGCAGGGTGCATCGGCGCTTTGGGTTGGGTGCGGAGTGGCATTCCTGCTTGCTGGGGAGTGCGATCGCCTTTACGACTATTACACCGTTCGCAGGCAGTAACTACATTATCCCAACTATGTTTTCCGCCTTTAGAACGCGGGATAACGTGATCCAACGTGAGCTGTTTAGTGCTACCGCAGTATTGACACGTGTGCCTATCCCGTCGTAAAACTTCCCGGCGATTTACGGGAGGTACTCTCCATACTCGTTCAGTATCCGCTTTCGTCAAACGAATGTGTTCTGGTACTAAAAGTACCAAGCTGGGAGAATGTACCCGATACCCTTCATCACTACTAAAATCTAGCGGTTCGGCTTTCCCCGTAACGAGGAGGGTTACTGCTCGCTTAATGTTAACGCGACTGACGGGGAGGTAATTCTTGGAGAACACCACCACCGATTTCTTTAACACTTCAGTTACACTCGTCACGGTTTCATTCCTCATCTGTAAATAGGGTGTTGGGGTGTGGGGAGTAGCGAGTAGCGAGTAGCGA
>DNGI01000309.1:0-879 GCA_003486645.1 Cyanobacteria bacterium UBA11370
ACGCTGTAGGCAATTTGCAACTTCGGGATGCACCCCATCGTCTATCCTAAAATCTGCTCAATCATCCGACTGGCTTGCGACCCATAACCGCCGCCAAATAGATTGAAATGATTAAGAATGTGGTATAAATTATACAGAGTTTTGCGTTGCTTGTAGCCCGAATCTAAAGCCCAAACCTCATTGTAACCTCGATAAAACCCAGCCGGAAAGCCACCGAATAATTCACTCATCGCAATATCCACTTCCCGATCGCCTACATAGGTTGCTGGATCTAAAATAACAGGTTCTCCTAACTTCGTAATGGCTGCATTTCCACCCCACAAATCTCCGTGAACGAGAGAGGGTTGGGGTTGATGATCTAGCAATTCAGGAACCTTTCCTAATAATTCATCTTTCCCTGAAAAATGACCTCCACGACGCTGCGCTAATTGGAATTGATAGCCTAATCGATGTTTCGCAAAAAATTCCGCCCAATCAGCAGTCCAATTATTAAGTTGTGGAGTTGAACCAATCGTATTATTACGTTCCCAGCCAAACCTTGCTGGAGTTTCTCCTACTATTTGCAGAGGTTGGGGAGGGTTTGCTTTGTGCATTTCAGCTAATTTACGCCCCATTTCTTCCCACGCTTGAGTATTCCCGCCCCCAAATTCCAACCACTCCATCACAATATAGGCAGAGTCTCCAGCTATGCCACAACAAATTGGTTTTGGAACTCGAATTGTTTGGGTATCCAGCATTTGTTGTAACCCCAACATTTCCGCTTCAAACATCTCTACTTGAGAAGCTTGATTAAGCTTGACAAAATAAGTAGAAATTTCGCCAATAAGCGCATAACCTTGATTAATACAACCGCCACTCACAGAGCGACGATTCTTAATT
>DNGI01000309.1:1166-12845 GCA_003486645.1 Cyanobacteria bacterium UBA11370
GGATTGTTGTTAGTTGTTGGTTGTTAGTTGTTGGTTATTGGCTGTTTGTTATTGGTATATAATAGTTCTCATACTCATGAGGCACAAAAATTTTTCGTTTAATCCACAGTCATGAAAGGAGAAATTTAAGCTGTACCTCACAACTGTGACAAATGGTATAGTCACTATCAAGACTAGGGAGTGGGAGCAAACAACAAACAACAGACAACAAACAACAAAAAACCTACGAAACTCCTGCCGTTCCTGCCTGTTTGGTAGGTCTAGAGTGAGGTTGATTGAAGTAATTATAAACCGTGCGGGAAATATTGCGAATTAACTCGGAAGCACTACCATCATTATGGGGACGTTTGACCATGGTAACAATAATGTAACGCTTACCATTGGGCATATCGACTAAGCCAACATCACCAACGAGGGAACCAATATCACCTGTTTTATGAGCAATTGTCGCACCTGAACCGAGTCCTTTGGGAAGGAGTGAATTATTCACTGTTTGTTGCATAATATTGAGTAAGCGATCGCGCGATCGCAGTGTTAGCAATTGCCCTTGATTTAACATCCCCATTAAATTGCCTAAATCTCTGGCAGTCGTGGTATTTGTTCCTTCCAAATCGGGTAGAGGATTGTTAATCACCGTTGCGGTTAATCCCCAGGATTGGAAGCGTTGATTTAACACCGCTGCACCCCCAAGTCTTTTTATAATCATATTCGTGGCGGTATTATCGCTAATTGCGCTCATTTTTGTTACCACCTCCAGCGCCGTGTACTGGTGTCCGAGTTTTTGGTATTGCAGTTCTCCAGAACCTGTCCCAATCACATCGGGTTCCAGCGTTAGGGGTTCATCTAAGCGAATTTTTCCGGCATCTACATCTTGAAAAAATGCTACTAATATGGGTACTTTAATCGTACTAGCAGCCGGAAGGATAGACTGACCCTGCCAATCCACATAAGTCCCCGTATCGAGATCGACGAGAAAGATTCCGGGTTGTAATTTAGAGTTTTGAGCCGCTAGAGCCTGTATTTGGGATTTTAATGGCGAAATTTCTTGGCGCAAGGACATTGCTGTCCCTGGGTTAGCTGTGCTAGATCTTTCTTGGACTGGAGTATCACTCGTATCATTGGCATTAACGGGTAATTGACTCGCTGGATCGAAGGTAGAAAAGAGAGTTCCGGCGATCGCACCGATACCAATTCCCAGAATCAGCAGGCGGATAATATAGACGAAGGGATTAAAGGGTTGTTTTTGGGTACGCCGAGTTCGACGAGTTTTTGGACTTGGGGTGGGTTGAGAGTTAAGGGATGATTGGTTACGTCTCGTCTCATTTCTTCGAGTAGGAACTGAAACAGGAGATAGTACGGAAGGAATGGAATCTCGCTTAGAGTCCCGCCGACGTTTTGACGCATCCGTTAGAGGTTGTAATCCTTGAGGAGTATTGCTTTGAGCAACTGAACGCCCTTTTAATTCACGTCCGGGATTGGAGGTTTGGCGCAGTGTGGGATTACGATCTACCCTGAGTTTAGGAATTTGGGGGATCAGTCCCAAACCCAAGCGTGACTGTCGTAGTTGAGGGGGAGGGGGAGAGATTGCTTGTTGTAGTGGTTGTCTTGGAGGGAGGGGTTTGAGGTTTCTTTGTTCTTGAGACTCGCGCTTTGCTAAATGCAGTCTAGCCAAACGCTGGCTACGCTGGGGTAATGGGGATGGTGTGGGGTTCATCTGTTGCTCACGCACTTGTTTGCCTCGATAGTCATGCTGGCGGGGATGCAGACGAGAGCGACGGTTTTGCTGTTGTTCCTGGTCAGAATGATCCGGTTGATGTCTGTTACCCATCGATGCTGCCACCCGTTACACCTCCAATTACACTACATAATTATTTATAAACCGTTAAATCGATTTTGGATTTTGGATTTTGGATTTTGGCTTAAATACAGCCAATTGCAACGGGATGAGATAAAAAAATTAGGAAAGAATACCAGAGATAAAGCCTATTTCACTCCTGATTATGATGTTCTGCTAACTACCCCTAATAAAATTTCTCCCCATCTCCCCATCTCCCCATCTCCCTCTCTCCCTCTCACTCTTTATTCAACCGGACATGATCTCCTCATGTTCTCAACCATCACCCCCAACAGACCTTGGCAAAGATTTTACCGCCCATTCGGTCTGACGGACTATTCCTCTGAGCATAGCTACTTCCTCAGCCGTTGGCATAGCGCGGTAGAATAGCCGTCGGAACTTTTCCATGCGTGCTGGCGCTGTATGGGGATAAAGATATCCGATTTTCAACAATAGAGCTTCTAAATCATGGTAATAGGATTCTAAAGTATCTAAAGGCGCTGGGGTAGCTGGAGAAACGGGGGACGTTGGAGAAGTGGAGAAGGAACTATGATAAAGCTCGTAACAGCAAATAGCAACAGCTTGAGCGAGGTTTAAAGAAGGATACTCTGGACTAGAGGGAATACAAACAAAACGTTGGGCATACTTCAGTTCAGTATTACTCAATCCCCGGTCTTCTGGGCCAAAAATTAAGGCTGACGTTACCCCAGCTTCGAGTAACCAAGGTAATGCCACTCTAGGAGTTTCTAGTGAAGTAGGGAGACTGCGAACACGAGCTGTTGTAGCGATCGCTCGCTGACATCCTGTTAACGCATCGGGTAAGGTGAAGACTTGTTGAGCAGCTTCTAAGATGTCTACACCATGAACTGCCATTTGTCGAGCTTCTGTTCCCAATGGATCGCAATGAGGATTGACCAAGTATAGCTGATGCAATCCCATATTCTTCATTACACGAGCAACTGACCCGACATTCAATGGCCCAGCAGGTTCTACTAAAATAATTTTTATATTGCCTAATTCCATGGTGTAGCAACTCTTCAATCAGCGATCGCTAACTCAATAAAGATAGGTTTTTATGTGCGCTCTCTCCAGGAGAAGAAGTATATGGGCTTGAGTTTACAAAGGAGCGCAATCTAGTCTATCAGGGAAAAGTCCTTGAGCCAAATAAATCCTGATCGCCACCTAGGCAGAAAATTCCCCATGGGTACTATGGGATTAATTCTCCGCGATCATTCAACTCTAAAATATGTTCTTCTGTAATAGCTATCGATTCATCGGTGACTAATTCTTCTACAATTTCTTTAGCTAGGGCATTCACTAACCAAGGTTGTCCTTGAGTTAGTTCAAAGGCTAACGCTGTTGCTTCTGGTGTAAAGATTTGTCCGGTATCTTGGGTGTCATGATATGAGTCCTAAATCTCCCAAAATATGTACCTCAAAAGCGAGATAGTGAGATATAGTATTTTTTTGCGCTTAACCCGATAAAAATTTACTAAAAATCAGGGCTACTCCTTATGGTGACTTTCCCTAACAAAGAAACCTCCATCGCCTCGGTTACAATCGCTCTTGCCCTTGCTGTCGTAGCACCCAAGCCTGTATTCGCAACCCTTATTCCTAATAATCCCATACTGGCTCAAGCTACTGTACCGAACTCGTTCCCCTTCCCCACCTCTGTACCCAGTGGCACAACCGTGCGGGTGGATGGATCAACCAGCATGGTAAAGGTGAACGAAGCCCTAAAACAACGGTTTGAACAACAGTTCTCTGGTACGAACGTAGAACTTAACGCCCAAGGAAGCGATGCTGCTCTAAAAGCACTGATAGATGGAAAAATTGATCTAGCCGCAATTGGTCGTCCTCTGACTCAAGCAGAAAAAGCTCAAGGTTTAGTACAAGTTCCTTTGAGCCGACAAAAAATTGCGATTATTGTTAGTCCGAGTAATCCTTTTCAGGGAGATATTGCCTTTGAGCAATTTGCCCGCATTTTCCGAGGTGAAATTACCGATTGGTCGCAGCTTAAGGGTTCTCCAGGGGCAATTCAACTGGTTGATCGCCCCGAATATAGCGATACTCGACAGGCTTTTCCGAGTTACAAAGTCTTCCAAAATGCTCCCTTTCGGACAGGATCAAACGTTACGCAGGTGAGTCAAGATAGTACGGAAGATGTTATTAAGCAGTTAGGGAATAATGGGATTGGATATGCGATCGCGGATCAAGTAATGGGGCGTAGTGATGTACGCATCATCCCCATGCACAAAGTATTTCCCGATAATCCTAAATATCCTTTCTCCCAAAGCCTGACTTACGTCTACAAAGCGCCTGCTAGCCCCGCCGTTCAACCGTTTGTAGGTTATGCAACTGCTCCATCCAATCAACAAGTTATCAAAGAAGCGGTTGCGGCGACAACCACTGAACCTCAACTAACACCCCCTTCTCCGGAACCTGTCTCCTCTCCTCCTTCAGTTAATAATGTAGAAACGAATACTTCTGCAATTAATAATGCAGAAACGAATACTTCTCCAGTTAATAATGTAGAAACGAATACGTCTCCCGTTAATAATGTAGAGGCTCAGACTGATACTCCTCCAGTTAATAATGTAGAACCTGCAACGTCAGACGGAAAAATACCCTGGTGGTGGCTTTTGCTATTGGGAATTCCTCTACTCGGAGCATTACTCTGGTTGCTACTAAAAGATCGAGAAAAAGAGCGCAGATTGCAACCTTTTCCATCATCCGTCGGTACTCTTCCTCCTGCACCTCAACCCGCAGTCAACGCCGGAACAATTACTCCAGTGCCAGCGCCCCAACCCGCCCCAAATGTCGGAATGGTTACTCCAGTGCCAACGCCCCAACCCGCCCCAAACGTCGGAACGGTTACTGCTGCGCCAGCACCCTATCTCAGTCAGCCTTACTCACCACCCCAAACTACCCACAGCTACCTATTCTTAGTGCCCTATGATGGCAAAAACGCTTACGCCTATTGGGATACTGCCCCAGGGGAAATTGACTATCTCCGGCAATTAGGCGGACAAGAATTGATGTTGCGGTTGTATGATGTGACGGGTATCCCCAATCCCGAACACCAAAACCTCTACATCGTCCAGCAATTCGGCTGTAAAGTCCAACAAAAGTATTTACTCCTCACCCTACCAGCCGAAAATCGAGATTATATTGTTGAATTGGGCTACCTTACCCTAGCAGGAGGCTGGCTTCCTCTGACTCGTTCCGGCAAAGTTCGGGTTGCTCCCACTATCCCCACCAGCAATACCCTGATGCTAGGTAGTAGTAATCAGCAAGCTAGTTGGCTTACCCCAACCACTACCTCCTATGTGGGTACATATTACTCGTCCACTCCAGCCCGTAGCCGCCTGTTCTTAGTGCCTTATGATGGCAAAAAAGCCTATACGTATTGGGAAATTGCCCCAGCCGAAATCGAGTTCCTCTACCGCCTAGGGGGACAAAAACCGATGCTGCGGCTGTATGATGTCACGGGTATCCCCGATCCTGAACATCATACCCCTCAAAGCCTACAAGAGTTTGGTTGTAAGCTAGAACAATACTATTTGCTCCTCAGCTTACCCTCCGAGAATCGGGATTACATGGTTGAGTTAGGCTACCTCACTCAGTCAGGAATCTGGCTACCACTGACGCGTTCAGAAACTGTGCGGGTTGTGAGTACCATCCCCACCAGCAATTTCCCTAGGGTTGGTAGTGGCAATGGAGATTCAGCTTGGCTAGCACCAGCCGCAAATCAAGCTGTAGCAGCCGTTACTCCATCTTGGCATCTAGGGGAGCATCACTCACCCGTTCCAGCCCATAGCCGTTTGTTCTTAGTGCCTTATGATGGCAAAAATGTTTATGCCTATTGGGAGATTTCGCCAAGGGAAGTTGAGGCTCTCCAACGCCGAGGGGGAGAAAACCTGATGTTGCGGTTGTATGATGTTACTGACATTTTAGACCCAGATGATCATCCACCCCAAAGCTTACAACAGTTCTCCTGTGAAGCCCAACAGCAATTATTACTGATTACGTTACCTGCGGAAAATCGAGATTACAGGGTGGAGTTGGGTTATCTAACTGAGGATGATGACTGGCTACCTTTAACTCACTCAGAGACGGTGCGGTTGACGAGTGATAATCCGACAGGGAATGGAGTGTTGATTTTAGTCGTTCGTGATGACAAAAACGGCTACACTTATTTAGAAATACCACCAACGGCAATTAAAGCTCTCAAGCAGCAAGGAGTGCAAATTTAATAAACCTCTGGCAAAAGTGCTTTAACTGAAAGTGGGGGAAAGGTCAAAGGTTAAAGGTTAAAGAAAAAAAGATTTTTAGCACTGTTACCTTTTTTCCATTCTCCTTTGCCCCTTTATGCAAGAGACACCCATGAACTAGGGTTCACGAACCTTGCGATGACAATCTATCTTCCCCACTCCCGGTCTCCCCACTCCCCATTTTCAAGACAGGTCTAGTATCTAGGTATTATATGATGTCCAGCTCATTACCCTGAATAAAATTTCTCCCCCTCTCCCTCTCCCCCCCTCCCCCCTCACTAAATTATGGATCGTCGTCATTTTCTCAAATACGCCAGTCTTACTACTGCTGGATTTGTTTTTGCTGCTTGTAATCAAAGGGTTTCTTCTGATTCTGAAACGAGCGATCGCACTTCTGAACCGTCTCCAGAGGATACCGTTAACTTCGGCGAATTAGAGAAAAGTGATCTGACGATTGGCTTTATTCCTGTAACTGATTGTTCCCCCTTAATTATTGCCCAAGAACTGGGCTTTTTTGCTCAGTATGGCTTGAATGTTAGTCTGAGTAAACAAGATGATTGGCAGGCGGTTGAGAATGGTTTGCTTGAAAAACGTTTAGATGCGTCTCAAGCCTTATATGGGATGCCAATGCTAAGTCAATTAGGTTCAACTCAAGCAGCGATGGTTGCTTTGATGGTGCTGAATCTCAATGGTAGCAGTATTACTTTATCCCCAAAAGCGTGGGAAGCCGGGATTCGACCGTCAACGGATTACAATCAATTTCAAGAGTTTGGTGATGCCTATCGGAACTACATTCAAAAATTTGAGGAACCCCCTACCTTTGCGACTGAGTTTATGACCTCAATAGATAATTATATCAGTCGTTATTGGTTATCTGCCATGGGAATTAATCCTGAAGCAGAGGTAGAATTTATGGAGATTGCTCCATCACAAATGATTCATAAAGTCAAAGCTGGCGTGATGGATGGTTATGGAGTGAGTGAACCTTGGAATCAATTGGCAAATTTAGAAAAAGCGGGATTTACAGCTTATGTGAATCGGGATATTTGGAAAGGTCATCCGGGAAATGTGTTAGCCACAATGCAGCCTTGGATTGAAGAGAATCCGACAACGGCTAGGGCGTTGGTTGCAGCGGTTTTGAAAGCGTGTCAGTTTTGTGATCAAGTCGAAAATCGCCAAGAACTGATTGAAATTCTTGCCCAAAGTAAATATCTGGATACGGATGGGAAATCGGTTGAACCTTCCTTAGTGGGTCGATATAATTATGGGGGTTTTGATGAAAAGGAACGAATTATCGAGATTCCTGATTTTTATATATTCCAATTTAGAGAAACGGATTATCTCAAAAAACCCAATCATGCCAACTATCCGTGGCGATCGCATGGGGTTTGGCTGTTAACTCAGATGATTCGCTGGAATCAGATTGATCAGCAAGAGTATCCTAAAGATGCGGATGAACTGATTGATAAAATTTATCCACTCGAAATCTATGAAGAGGTAGCTAAGGCATTTAAACTAGAACTACCGAGTGACGGAATGAAAGTTGAACCAGCAGAAGTTTTTATTGATGGTCGAAAATTTGACCCTAGCGATCCGGTGGCTTATCTCAATAATTTTGAAATTCGGGCGAATGCACCTCAACTATTTTTTGCGTAATACCATTTACGTTTTTAAAGGCTACACATAGAGGAGATAGGAAAAGGTTAATAGGAAAGTGCCACAAACTTTTCCCCTTCCCCCTTAACTAAACAAACTATCCAGGATTTCTACCTAATTTAGCTGCCAATTCTCCCTTAATACGATTAAGAATAGACGTTTCATCCAGTGAGGCAAGAATGCGACTTACAACTGCTTTTGGTGCGTCTTCTCCCCACGATGCCCCATTGGCTAAATAAACCTTAGTCACTTGTCCAATGGCATAAGACGAGACACCTGCGACTCCAGCTTGAGTCATAGCAATAGAAAGATAAGGTGCTAAAGAAACACCTCCCGTTGCAGGTGCAGAAAGTCCTAATAACCCTTTAATTCCACTTAATCCTAACGTCGCTAAAACTTCACTGGCACTAATTCCGCCCATACTAATCGCAATTTTTTGTAGTAATCCTAACGCGCCTTGTTGAGTCATAGGAATACCATAGAGGCGAGATAAGGCTAGAATCATCACCACATCCACAACAGTACCAGTCAGAATATCAACAACAGTAACCGGATTCAGTGCGATCGCAACGGCTTTAGTCATCACTGCTTTCCAGATAATTTGATTAGCACTTTCTTCCCGAATAGTCATTTTTCGCTGCACTAATTGTTCATTTACTTCCCCTGCATAAAGCATGGTATTTAGCGCAACTAGTGATTTCCCTTCCCGGTGCAAAATTTCCAGAATTTTTAACTTTAATTCTTCAATTTGCGGCTTCCCAGAATGCCGTTTTATGCCCATACTCCCATCAGCACGACGCACGGCGATCGCTTCCAACGGTGAAGCCGCAACCATGACAATTTCTGCGGGAGATAATAACTGTTTAACTCGTTCATCCCGAATTTTGCGGTAAATGGCTACTCGATCAGCTTGGGGATATTGATCAATTTTATTAAATACTAACACCATGGGCTTTCCACTTTCCCGCAACTGAGAAAGGGCTTCATATTCAACTTTAGTAATATCTCCAGCGATGATAAATAAAATTAGATCGGCTTGTTTGGCAACCGTTAGGGCTAACGCTTCACGCGTTTCACCATCAACTTCATCAATTCCCGGAGTATCTATCAGTTGAATTTGGGAATTGCCAATACTGGGAAGTGCGACGCGCAGAATTTCTTGATCAGAATTTCCTACCGTTTCCTGACTCAATTGCCAGTTGGCTTGTTGTGCATTGCGTGTTACTCCATGCAACGCCCCAGTTTCAAATACGGGTTCACCTAATAAGGCATTGAGTACAGAGGATTTTCCCCGCCCCACCATACCAAAGGCAGCAATTTGTACACAGGTCTGTTCCAGTTTGTTGAGGAGGTTAGTTAATTCCTCAATGTCTGATTCTAGACCTGCTTGTTCTTGAGGAGTTAGGTCAAGATTGGTTACTAAGTCACGCAGGGCATCTTGGGCTTGTTTATAGTTTAACTCGGATTGAATGGCGGCAAAGTTCCAAATTGCAGTGTCTAGGTCCCGATCTAAACCCGGAGAATTTTCTGTCAAAATCTCACCTCCTTCTATTGGGTTTGGGTTCTTTATACAAACCTACTGGCTCTATCAAATCATCCAAACTATTAACGTAAGTGCTAGTTATAAACTAAGGGATTGGTAATTGCTAATTGCTAATTGCTAATTGTTTATTGTTCTAAAGCCTCTCTTCGATTAACTATTAGTTGTTAGCTATTAGCTATTAGCCACCCTGAGCAGGTAACTAGGAACTTGGGTTATTTGATAAAGCGATTGATAAGCTACTGTGCATCTAAATTGTATATTGGAATTATAGAACTTGTCAGATAGAGGTTTCACCTGGGATTACAAGACAACAATATCTATTGTCACCTATCTTAGGTTTGAAATCGAAACACCATTGGTAAGTAAAGTTTAAATTCTGTTGCGAATGGGAACTAGTTACAATAGTAAATAGGCTTATGACTATAGCATTTATAAAATAGAAATATATCATACCTTTACAAAAATCTAGCACAATACTCCTGATTTCCGGGAATCCTTAAGAAATATTGATCAGAAAAAGAACTGAGGAGCCAAAAACACCCCTCAGCGACACTAACCATTGCACCGAAAGACATGAATAAACAATTATTGAGTATGACTATGACCGTACCTTTTTTATTCATCGAGGCGGGTCAAGCGTTTGCAGGAACTCAAACGGTAACAGAACTTCTACAGTTCCCTAGACAAACCCCCAGAACGATTCAGGTTACACTCAATAATCAACAGCCGCTACCATTTATGCTAGGGGCTAGGGATGATGACGAGCAATTAGAAGCGTGTCGATGGGTGGGATCGTGCGATGGAACCGATGATCATAAGTCAGGAGTCAGAAGATAGAAGAAGACAGGAGTCAGGAGTCCTATCTTTTTTCCGGCTTAATGCTTTTCATTGAGGAAAAAATATGGGTGCGATCGCCAAATCAGAGTGGAACGTAGTAGCATCTTTCAACGACAATGAAAGAAGGAATAAAGAGTGCTTATGGGACTAGATCTACCAAGATTTTATAAAGCTTGTAATCCAAGCAAACCCCTGACGGTGGGACAGGCTGAAGATCAACAGTACTATATTGATTTTTCTTCAGTCAGAGGGAACAAAATCATTCAGTCACTGAAACGGACAATTGCCCTCATTTCACCGGACGAACCAACCTGTCAACTTTTTACAGGACATATCGGCTGTGGTAAGTCTACCGAGTTACTGCGGTTAAAATCTGAGTTAGAACAACAAGATTTTCATGTCGTTTATTTTGAGTCGTCTCAAGACTTAGACATGGCTGACGTTGATATTACTGATATTTTACTCAGCGTTGCGGGTCAGGTGAGTGAGAGTCTTGAAGCGATTAGAATTAAAATCAAACCGAGTTATTTTGCGAATCTCTTTACTGAGATTGTTGATTTTTTGCAAACTCCTATCGAACTGAATGCAGAAGCAGAACTATCGATAGGAATTGGCAAAATTACTGCCAAAACTAAAGAAAGTCCTAAACTGCGCCGTCGGTTGCGGGAATATTTAGAACCACGCACTAGTGGTATTCTAGAAGCGATTAATACTGAACTTCTAGAACCCGGAACTAATCAACTCAAGCGGCAAGGTAAAGCTGGATTAGTGGTAATCGTAGATAATTTAGATCGGGTCGATAATCGCCTTCTTCCCTCTGATCGATGGCAACCGGAATACTTATTTATTGACCGAGGCGATCAGTTACGCAAACTCAATTGCCACGTTGTTTATACCATTCCTTTAGGATTAATATTTTCTAATGATGTAGAAATTCTAAAAAATCGCTTAGGCGGTGGGCTACCTCCTACCATTTTACCGATGGTACCTGTCAAAGAACGAGACGGTTCTGAATGTAAAGAGGGTATGGATTTGCTACGACAGATGGTTATGGTGAGAGCATTTCCCAATCGTACACCTGCTCAACAGTTAGAGTTAATTACTGAGGTATTTGATACTCCCAAAACGTTAGATCGTCTCTGTAAAGTTAGTGGAGGACATCTGCGAAATTTACTGGGATTAATGTTTGGGTGTCTCCGACAAATGGACCCACCAATTTCTCGTGATTGTTTAGAAGATGTGATTCGAGAAAGCCGCGATTACCTAACATCTTCAATTGATGATGAAGAGTGGGAGTTGCTCTTCCAGGTTGTGCAACAACAACGAGTAAAAGGAGATGCGGAATATACAACTCTCTTACGAGGAATGTTTGTTTATGAATACCGCGATCGCAATGGGAATTGGTTTGCTATCAATCCAGCTTTAGAAGAAACACAAAAATTTCAAACCTGGTTGCGGTACAACAATCAATAGAAGATATGGGGAATTGATCGATTAATTAGGAAGCACCGAAACCTTTAATATAGCCAGTCTAAA
>DNGI01000309.1:13104-18591 GCA_003486645.1 Cyanobacteria bacterium UBA11370
CCCCCTTGTCCTCCTTGTCTCCCTGATCTATCCTTGTTCACGAATCAAATAGACTCGCTATAGATGGATCGTAGCACTCCTGCGATCGCTCTCTATAGTCTCTAAAAAATACTCGTACCCTGACCCCAAAGAAAAATTGAGAAGTTGACGGGAACTGGGCTACAGTTTGTGAGTACATCCTTAATCACTCAATCCTAATTCAGAGCCTTGATGTGATACCAATATACTGGGTAAGTCAGGAGTAAGAAAATTGCTCCACGATTGTTAGGGCAGTTCTCATTATCATGAGGTTCTGTAAAGGTGATTGAAGAGGAAATAAAATGGCTACTGTTATCTTCTATGAAAAACCAGGATGTATTAATAACACTAAACAAAAAGCTTTATTGAAAGCGGCGGGACATACGGTTGAAGCTCATAGTTTGTTGGCTGAAGCCTGGACAGTTGAAACACTACGTCCATTTTTTGGAAATTTACCAGTTATAGAATGGTTTAATTACACTGCGCCTCGGATTAAATCAGGGGAGATTATTCCAGCCGAATTGGATGCAGAAATTGCCCTGAATCTGATGATTGATGATCCCCTTTTAATTCGTCGTCCACTCCTGCAAGTTGGCGATCGCCGGAACGTTGGTTTTGACACCGACCAAATTGCCGCTTGGATTGGGTTAGAGGCAGCAGATACAGTTGGGCAAGATGTTCGAGATCGCTTGATTCAGCAAGATTTACAAACCTGTCCTAATAAGGCTAAGTTGCTAGTTATAAACTGAGGTATAGCTAATTGCTAATGGCTAATTGCTAATTGGTATTATTTATGAAAACACCCAAGCTTCCCCCCGACGATCTCGCTCCTACTTTAACTGCTCTAGATCGAAGGTTACTATTACAACTTGAAGAAGCGGTCAGTAACCAGTTTTATGCAGGTTGCGATCGCATCACACAGACTTTTTTAGCTCAGTGTCAGTGGTCACTTACCATAAATTTAGAGATACCAATATTAACGATTGCTTGTCCTGATGCTGAAACGTACTGGCACATTACTACTAACATTGAAAACATCAGCAAGTATTTGTTACGTGTAACTTGTACCAGCAGAATTGAGGTTATTCCTGGAGATAACAAAAATATCTACTTTCAAGTCGAAATTAGTGGATGAGAATAAGTCAGCGCTATTCGTCTTAAACTCTTCTATAGCATTTTTCAAATAGGTGAGGTACACCTAATTTTCTTCCCCACTCCCGGTCTCTCCACTCCCCAAAACCTAGGAATTTGTACCTCATGAGCCTGAAAACCGCTATAGCTGACACATCATCAAATTTTGTAAACAAATCCAGCCAAAACCCCAAGCTGTGCGTCTGAGAAGGAGTATTCTCTCCCTAACGAAACTAGACCAATGGATATCAGACTTTTTGTTCCTGCGATCGCCTCCTGTATTGTGATCGCCGCACCCGCAGCGTGGGCGGATAGTCCCTTAACCAGTACAAACTTTGCTACCGTTTATCAAGATGTTGATCAGGTGGCATATGCCGCACGACATCGACTGGATAATAAGGTTTTCAAAGATTTAAGCGATCCAGACGTTCCCCATGATGTGCGGGCAGCAATTGTTAACCAGATTGGTTGGTCAAACGAACCTCAACAAAATGCTACCCAATATCTCGATTATGTCGCTCGCAGCCACAAAACCCAACCCTCAGATCTCAAACTTTCTGTACTCACATCCCAGGAAGCTTTAGCATTAGGCTATATGTTAGCAATGGATAATCGGTTCTCACTCATGAGTCCAATTGGAGGACGTGGAGAAGTTCAACAAGCGAATGCGCTTTCATTATTAAATACCGCTGTTAGTAAAGCACCCAATGACTTTTCGGTGGTGCTAATTCATAGTCTGATTCAATCCCAATACGTATTCGATTCAGGACCAGATAATTGGTGTGGGGTGTACGAGACTGTTAACTCCGTTGTCCAAAACTTTCAAGGAAAACGAAATATGCGCCCTGAAGCCGTTGATATTATTATGGATTACATTCAACTCTATCAAACGGACTGCGGTTCTCCTGAGTAGCGATGGTGCGTTACGCTGTGCTAACACACCACTACAGATACCAGTTTAAATGCTGATGAGCTGAGTACAACAGGTTGTATCCTATCCTGGAAATTATTCTACACAGGGATAAAAATTAAACCCTAACAGCTAATACCCCTCTCTCCTGAGCGAAGTTAAGCTGAAGGTTGAGCATTACTGAAGATGGAATCTCAGAGAATAAGGTGATGCCTCCCAACTGTTCGCCCATGGAACCTATCGAAAACGTTGCTGTGCCGTCAAATCTCAGAGGAGAGAGTGCCTTAGCTGCTATCGTCTTCACTGATGTGGAGTCCTTTACGCCAAAAATGGCGGCAGATGAAAAGCATACATTAACTCTGATTCAGCGGGATTTTGAGTTGATGAGTCGCTTATGTCAGCAATTTGAAGGGCACGTCCTGAAAACCTTGGGTGATGGGTTGTTAATGTATTTTGTGAGTGCGGAGAAGGCGGTATCCTGCGCGATTGAGATTCAAACCACGTTTGCGATCGCCGCTAGTCAACTCCCAGAACGAGATATTCTCAAACATCGCATCGGCATTTATTTAGGGGATGTGCTGTTCAGTGGCAACGATGTCATGGGCAATGGGGTAAATATGGCAGCGCGACTGCAAGGGGAAGCGACACCTGGAACCATTTGTATTTCCCAGACGGTTTACGATGTTGTTAAAGGTCGTTTGCGGTTGCCTGTCACCTACATGGGATTACGGAAGTTAAGGGGCATTCAAGACCCCGTACCCGTGTATCAAATCACACCCCCCCGTCCCCTCCTCACTACCTATCAACGAGTCTTTATCTCCTACCGGGCGCAAGATCCAGACTTAAAGCTTGCTGAAGAGTTGTATGCGGCGCTGACTGATGCAGGTCATGAGGTTTTCATGGCAGGAGAAAATCTACGCTGGGGAGATAATTGGCCTCAACGCCTTGAAGCAGAATTGAAGCAATGTGATTACCTGTTGCTATTGCTATCGGAACAATCTGCTATTAGTGAAATGGTGACAGAGGAGGTGCGACGGGCGAAAGAATTACAAGAATCTGATCCCGAAGGTAAGCCAGGAATTTTACCAATTCGGGTTAATTTTCCGGTTACTTCTCCACTCAATTATAATTTGCGAGGCTATCTGGATCGGATTCAGCAACGGGAGTGGTATTCGGAAGCAGATACTTCAGCCGTTATTCAAGAAATTCTGACTATTTTAGCCGAAGGTCGCATTCCAGAGAAATCAACGGAATTTGGACTACAAACCTCCCCAGCTTGGGAAAGTCCGGATCGCTACCCCTTACCGACAGCGATGCCAGAATTACCAGAGGGGCAAGTGGATTTGGCATCTGTGTTTTATGTTGAGCGTCCACCGATTGAATCTCGTGCCTGTGAAACCATTCTACAACCGGGGGCGCTGATTCGGATTAAGGCGACTCGCCAGATGGGTAAAACGTCTCTGATGGCTCGCATTTTATATCATGCGTCACAGCAAGGATATCGCACGGTGGCGTTAAGTTTTCAGCTTGCCGAGGGGAAAGTTTTTGCGGATATTGATAAATTTTTGCGCTGGTTTTGTGCGAGTGTGGGGCGGCGGTTGCGATTACCGAATCAACTTAATGAGTATTGGGATGAAATTTTTGGAAGTAAGGATAATTGTACGGCTTATTTTGAGGAATATTTGTTAGAAAATATTAGCAATCCTTTAGTTTTAGGGTTAGATGAAGTGGATTGTATCTTCCAATATCCGGAAATTGCGGCTGATTTTTTCGGGCTATTACGGGCTTGGCATGAGGATGCTAAAAATCGGGATATTTGGAAAAAGTTGCGCTTGGTGGTGGTGCATTCTACGGAAGTTTATGTGCCGATGGATATTAATCAGTCTCCGTTTAATGTGGGGTTATCTTTGGAGTTACCAGAGTTTACACCTGAACAGGTATTTGATTTAGCTAGATTGCATGGATTGGATTGGCAAATTGATCGAGTTGAAGAGTTAATGGCAATGGTTGCAGGGCATCCTTATTTGGTGAGGTTGGCGCTTTATCATATTACACGAAAAGATATTAAATTAGAGGAACTATTAGCAACGGCTCCGACAGAATCGGGGCTTTATGGCGATCATTTGCGACGGCATTTGTGGAATCTTCAACAACACGCGGAGTTAGCCGCCGCGATGCAGCAAGCTGTAACAGCTACGACCCCTGTGCGTTTGGAATCAGCGGCAGCGTTTAAGTTACACTCAATGGGGTTGGTGTATTTGCGAGGAAATGAGGTAACACCCCGTTGCGATTTGTACCGTCATTATTTTAGCGATCGCTTTGGGGTTAAGGGTGGGGATGAGGGATGAATGATAAATTTAGGAATTAAGAGGAGGGCGAATTGCCCTGTTTACCCTAAAGCGAGGGCGAGTCAACAAATTTAATGGGTTTCCCTGTTTACCCTAAAGGGGACTCGCCCCTACATTGAATTATCCCGGAGAATGTAGGATGAATTAGAGTTAGAACTCTTTGAGAAAGTAGCTTTCAGGGAATTTTTCGGTAATCATCATTACGGCTTGACCTTTGGAAAAAACTCGATAAGTTCGGGATAGCATATTGTCTGAGGGGTCAATATTAAAGTGAACGGATAAGTCATTAGCGGGTTCTTTGGCTGAGTCTACAATATCTTTAAAGGTTTCAACCTTTTGTTCTAACCAAATTTTCCCGATTGGTGTTTTGGTTTTGAAGAGTTCGTATCTAAAGTTTTCATCAAGTCTTTCGGGCACAATGATTGATTCGGCATAGATATAGTTCTTTCGGCTAATTTTTCCTTGTAATAGTATTTGTCTGTCAATAATTTCAGTTCCTGTTTTTAATTCAAGTAGGGGTATATCGACTGACGAGGGTATGAGTTCTTGGGATAATTTAACAACCTGGATTTGTTCAAATAAGTAAGCTTCCAGTATATCGGTTACAGTTCCATCGGTTGTGAGTAATATTCTTTGAAATGGAGTGAGTGTGGCGGGATTAATATGACTGCGGGTTAGAGATTGCTGGAGATCGTCTCTCATGAGTTGGTCTTTTTCAATTACGGGTGTCATGGTGTGGTTTCGTCCTCTCATTCATAGGTTTAAGTTGGGGTTTAAATCTCTGACTTAAACCAGGTTTCTGTTTTTATGTTACATTTATTTATAATTATAATCAATATAAAATCTTTAGGAGTGATATACTATCGAACTGAGCCTCATAGCCCGCCAGAGAATAAATTCTCTGTCTCATAGCTTAAGTCCATTAAAATGGACTAAAATTCTTATATCGTTTTTCTAAATTCTTGCTAGACAATCCTCTCCGCGTCTCCCCATCTCCATGTCTCCGCGTCATCGTTCTAGCAAATATTTAAGTAATTGATATTATCCAGTCGTCTTCAGACGACTTTAGCTATGAGACAG
>DNGI01000309.1:18793-30648 GCA_003486645.1 Cyanobacteria bacterium UBA11370
TTTTAACCACTGGCGGATTATTGTAACTGCTGCAAGATCTGAGTTTCAGTTTTTCCTGTAATCTTATTGTCATGTCTAATACATCCATTTATCTAATTGTCGATAGGAATGCGATCGCACCTGCCAATTTCTGCTGTTCTTGCGGATTCGTCACCCATTCAAACTCCACCGGATTAATCATAAATCCTAATTCTAATAATACCGATGGCGCAGTATGGGGACGAGTTAAAGCTAAATTATCTCAAAACACTCCATAGGAAGAACGCGCTAATTGTTGGATGATATGGCGCGATCGCGTATTCTTTGTCGTTCTGCTATTCGCTCCTGATTATTTAATTGAAGTAATCTTACCGTTGTACAGCCTTCAGCAGTCAATCCAACAATTGTCAAATCCTGAAATATAAAGTGTTCCATCCATTGCTGAGTACGTGGATTGAAGAGAAAACTAAATCTTTCTGTTTGTGGATCGAACGAACCCAGATCCGTACCGTTATGACGATTATACCGCCAACAAGTAAATGCCAAATTATCGGCATTTGTTTCACCATTAGACCTCTTACAAAAGTCAAATCGACCCCCCTCAATCCCCCCGATGCGGGGGGAAGAAATCTTGCTCCCTCTCCGTTTCGGGGAGGGCTGGGGAGGGGTTTTTCGGATTTATGCAAGAGGTCTATTGTGTTTTTCAGGAATTACATGATCGACTTCGTGGGGAAAGAAACCCACATCCGCAGGTAAAAGACAATATTCGCACATACGATTAGCTCATTCTTCAACAAGGCGGCGGAGTGCTGCTGAAATGTAGGTTGTACTCACGGCGCACTAACAAAATTTGGTAGACTACCCGCTTTTAGCATAATAACTAAATGTTCAATCTCCTCGTATTCACTTAATTCCCTTTCCTCTGTAGGAGTAAGTTCACCAGCTTTGCTGCGTAAAAGCAAACTACGCAAACGCTGTTGCATCTCTGGTGTGGGGCGAAAAGCAGCTATTTCTTGAGGTGTAGGTTTGCTAGCAATAAAATTGAGGATGTAGCGGTAAATATGAGCAGGTAATACTGGTTGCTGAAGACTCAAGCGCAAAAGTTCGGGGAGATTTTCTCCAGCTTGTGCTAGTTGGTTAGAGAGTTCTTCGGGTACTTCAATCGTGATTTTCGGCACGGTACTACCTTCTGAGAGATATTCTTCTTTTAATTATACTTGTGTATAGTCTTCAAGTGGCATAATTACTACTCTTACTAATCCCCTTATTTTACACTCTCAAACCATGCAGTAATACCATCTGCGATCGCACCTGCCAATTTCTGCTGTTCTTGCGGATTCGTCACCCATTCAAACTCTACCGGATTAATCATAAATCCTAATTCTAATAATACCGATGGCGCAGCATGGGGACGAGTTAGGGCTAAATTATTCCAAAATACCCCATAAGAAGGACGTGCTAACGTTTCCACCAGATAATTATGCAAAAATACAGATAAATCATGCGCTTGTGGATGATACCAAAATATACCAATCCCTTGAGTATTCATCGCATCACCTCCATCAGGTAAGGCATTGTAATGAATAGAAAGTGCGATCGCAGGCTGAATTTCATTAATCATTTTCACCCGAGCAGGCAATGACACATCTTTATCTTCCTCCCGCGTCATATAAACGATAGCACCTCTAGAAATTAGCTGTTCTTTCAATAACTTAGAAACAACTAAATTAACATCTTTTTCCGGATAACCATTTGGTCCTATCGCACCCATTTCAGTACCCCCATGTCCCGGATCAAGTACTATTTTAATTCCCGCGAGAGAAGAGTTTTGATTTTTAAGTGTTGAATTTAACTCCCCACTCCCCACTCCCCACTCCCCATTCCCCAATTGAGGAGGATGACGTAAGGTTAAAATTAAACTTGTTCCCTCATATCTCAAGTTATAGCCCCACTGTTGAGAAGATTTCAAATTGAAGGTATATTGCACCTGAGTTGGTGTTACTTGTTGCCAATCAAGGCGGGAAATAATTGGGTCATCATCGACGCGAATAATATCCGTTTGAGCCGTAGTATTGTAGAGAGTTAACGTGAATGTACCTAGCGCATCACCTTTGTCACAGGCATCGCCTTGCTTTACACTAACTGGTACAGAATTTTGTAGCGGAAATATTATTTCAGTTGCCCCTTGAATTTGACGAGAACTAATACTACGAATTAAAGATACAGGGGGTACAGTACTAGGAAGAATACGCACTTCTTCTGCTTTAATCCAAGCGCCATAATCAAGGCGTACCCACTCTCCCTCTCGTCCAGTAATTGTAGCCCTTGTGCCTTTAGGTAACGGAGTTAAGCGAGAATAATCTGTACTTGGTCCTGTTCTCGCTACACCTGCTTCAACAATGACTTCAGCAACCTCTAGTTTCGCTGGATTAAGAATTGAAATGTTTCCCGGAGCAGATTGAGTTATTGTTTTACCATTTAAGTTTAGTTGATATTGAGGTTGCCCTAAATTAGCTGGTGCTGATGTTGTTGCACATCCTTGATATTGACCTATAGCAGATTGAATAGTGGGCTGATTTTGGGCGATTAATCCTGCCGAATTTGGAGGTAACTGAACATCCTGGGATTGGGGTGTTAAGGGAATTATTTGATTGTTGAGTTTAACAGAAACAGTCGCATTCGGGGGAGCGATCGCACTAAAACAAATCAATTCTCCTGGTAATCTTGCCATATTAACGGTTGGTGTGAGAGAATCTTTCGCAAATGCCACTCCCTTGGGTATCTCTGGCAAAGGATTAAGACGAGTAATTTGAAGTTGAATTTCCTGGTTTTGATACCGTAAAGTAAATCGATTTTCGCCCAGTTGTAAAGGAAAATTCGGTGCAAAATGTCCAGCGGGACTGCGTTCAATTGCCTTCCCATTGACTAATACCTCTCCAGTTGGTGGCGCTGTACCGACCAAGAAAATTTGTTCAGCAGTAGTTTGATGATTCCTAGGGGGATAGGCAAGAAAAAGTGGTTGTTGTGCCCAAGCAGGAGATGCAATAACAGATACTAACACAGCCAATCCCAGAATAGTTCGCATTTTTTGTTGTTTGTTGTTAGTTGTTGGTTGTTTGTTGTTAGTTGTTGGTTGTTTTTTAACTGAGATCTTGCACGCCTTGCAATAACCCGCCATCGTGGTTAAAACCACACCTGTCATAGCTTGCATTCCTCTCGCATACGACTGAATAATAGTTTTAGTCCATTTTAATGGACTTAAGCTATGAGGCAGGGAATTTATTCCCTGACGGGTTATGAGGCAGCCTTGAGAATGGTGCAAGATGTGAGTTAACGAAAAAATAGACCAATGACTAATGACCATTCAATCACATAACAGTTTAGTCGGTAGCCCATCAATGCTCTTAATATTTTTGGCTTCCCAGTAGTCGTGAATTCCTTGTTTCCCTTTTTTATCTGCCCATTCTATCAGTGTTTTTCGTTCTTCTTTAAATTCATAAATCGGTACACCAAAGCCGCAAGAGGTTTGAACCGATTCAACATCCAAAATAATAATTTGCCGTTCTCCGGGTAAGGGAGTAAATAAGGAATAAAATGTTGCCCATTCTGTATCTCTGGGTCGAATAACCTTCCCCTGACCATAAAGGCGTAAAATCAAAGGTTGCTCCGAAAAGCTACAAAACATAATGGTCATTCTACTATCATCCTGTAAGTGAGCAGAAGTTTCATTTCCACTACCCGTCAAATCCAGATAGCCAACGGTTTTCGGATCGATGCAGCGAAATGTATCGATGCCTTTGGGCGATAAATTGATTCGACCATTACGAGGTACTGTTGCGGTAAAAAAGACCTTTTGTTCTTTGATAAAGGTTTGCAAGGATGGATTAATGTCCGAGTAAAATTTAGCCATTGGAAAAATATCTTGAACGCTAAAAAGAAATTCCGGTAAAAAGAAGCTGCAATTTGTTACCTTGCAGATAGACAATGAGAGTCGGGAGTGGAGAGTGGGGAGTAGAGATGTTCATGGGGTTGGTTGTAAATTCTCGTCTCATGGGCATTTTAGATCTAAATAGGTAAGCGGGAAGAAACAGCACTATGTCACGAAACGTAAACTGACTGTGATCACCAGCAAGGAATAGGATTCCAAGTTGAAAGCATTAATCAGCAGAACTTCGTAAGTAGTGATTATGAACACCATAAACCAGCATCCCTAAAAATCTCTTCCCCACTCCCCACTCCCCACTCCCCACTCCCCGTTCCTTACTCCCTATTTTCAAACGAACAAGTTTTGAAGACTGTGGCACAATTAACGGGGTGCATCTTGAAAAGTCTGCGTACTTAAAAATTTTATGGCTAAGTTTGTCTTTGTTACAGGCGGGGTTGTCTCTAGCATCGGAAAAGGAATTGTTGCTGCTAGTTTAGGGCGTTTGCTCAAGTCGCGGGACTATTCTGTCTCAATCCTCAAGCTAGACCCCTATATTAATGTAGATCCGGGCACGATGAGTCCCTTCCAACATGGGGAGGTATTTGTAACGACGGATGGTGCTGAAACCGATTTGGATTTAGGACATTACGAACGGTTTACAGATACGCTAATGTCTCGTTGCAATAGTGTAACTACGGGTTCAATTTATCAGGCGGTATTGAATAAAGAACGTCGCGGTGATTATATGGGGGGTACGGTACAGGTCATTCCCCATATTACCAATGAGATTAAAGAGCGTATCCATCGCGTCGCTAAAAATACTAATGCGGATGTGGTGATTACAGAAATTGGCGGTACGGTGGGGGATATTGAATCTTTACCATTTTTAGAGGCAATTCGTCAGTTTCGCAAGGATGTAGGGCGTAATAATGTAGTGTACATGCACGTAACACTGCTGCCGTGGATTCCGTCGGCGGGTGAGATGAAAACCAAACCCACTCAACATTCTGTCAAAGAACTACGCTCAATCGGCATTCAACCGGATATTTTAGTGTGTCGGTGCGATCGCCCCCTACATCCCGGAATTAAACAGAAACTTTCTGAATTCTGTGATGTGCCTGTAGAATCAGTGATTACTGCTCAAGATGCGAATAGTATCTACGAAGTTCCCCTGACTCTAGAACAAGAAGGACTCGCCCAGCAAACCCTAGAACTCTTGCAATTACCGCAACGGGAACCGGATTTAACTCAATGGCAAACCCTGGTAGATCGGATGCACCGTCCAAAACATCCGGTTGAAATCGCCATTGTTGGGAAGTATATTCGGTTAAATGATGCTTATCTCTCGGTAGTGGAAGCCTTACGCCATGGTGCGATCGCTATGGCAAGTGACCTACACCTGCGTTGGGTCAGTTCTGAGGATATTGAAGCGTATGGGGCTGATCGTTTCCTTGCTGGAGTGAACGGTATTTTAGTACCTGGGGGCTTTGGTATCCGAGGGGTAGATGGCAAGATTGCCGCAATTGAATACGCTCGAACTAAGCAGATTCCATTCTTAGGCTTGTGTTTGGGAATGCAGTGTTCTGTTATTGAATGGGCACAACACATTGCTAAGTTAGAGGATGCTCACAGCGCCGAATTTGCTCCTAATGCCCTAAATCCAGTGATTAATTTGTTACCAGAGCAGCAAGATGTAGTGGATTTAGGTGGCACGATGCGGTTAGGATTGTACCCTTGCCGCGTACTGCCCAATACGCTAGCATCTACACTTTACCAGGAGGAGGTAGTTTACGAACGTCACCGACATCGGTATGAATTTAATAATGCCTATCGCAACCTGTTTTTGGACACGGGTTACACAATCAGTGGAACGTCTCCGGATGGACGCTTGGTGGAAATCATTGAACTCCCTAACCACCCCTTCTTTATTGCCACTCAGTTCCATCCAGAATTTAGTTCTCGACCGAGTGCGCCCCATCCTTTATTTGAAGGATTTATACAAGCGGCTATCCGACAAATACAGGTTGAAGTTCCGATTATTCCGACAACCTCCATTACCCTATCCCAATCCCCAGTGGAGGTATCATGACCCAAAGGTTTAAATTTTGAGTTTTGAGCGCGTCGGTATTCGGAATCTTTTCTGAATCAAGAGACGCGCCCCGTAGGGGTTTTGAATTTTGAAATTAGAGACTCAAGACTCAAAACTCAGCACTCAAAACTCATAATGGCTTGAGTGAGGAGGTTCTGTGGCGTACTGGATAAGACTGAATTACGATCGCAATGAATATATTATTGATCTTGACCGGATCAGTGCATTTGCTTGCTCTCCAAGTGGCAAGATAACGTTCTGGTTGCCGAATAGCGCCCACCAGATTATTATTAACCAGCAAAGCGATCCAGACGGTTATCACCAAGTTTTGGATTACGTTAAACAGGTATCCGCTCACTCTCTTTCTGCGTCTTGGATTCAAGTTATTTATGAGCGGAATGAATATGTCGTCGATCTCAACCGCATCAGTAGTTTTTGTCACGCAACGAGTGGCAAATTAACGTTTTGGTTACCTGATAGTTCTATTCCAATTATTATTAATGACCAAAAAGATCCCGATACTTATCAAAAAATTCTAGACTATATCAAGCGTAAAACTGGGTATCTATTACCCTAGTGCAGCATGACGAAAATAAGTGACCAGCTAAAATCTCTCCCTTTCCTCCTTGTCCCCCTTGTCCCCCCTTGTCCCCCTTGTCTCCCCTGTCTCCAAGAGTCCCTCAGAGGTGGTCACAAACTTCTGCCCTCCTGCACTAGGGAGTAGGCAATAATGAATAACTGATCAGAAATGTAATATACATACATAAAACCCTTCATACAGCCACAGAGCTGTGAAAGCATGGAGATGTTATATCGTATATGAATCAAGTATTTAACGTTTATTGTGATGAAAGTTGCCATCTAGAAAACGATCATCAGCTAGTAATGGTGCTTGGTGCAGTTTGGTGTCCTTTAGATAAAGTGCAGGAAATTGCCGTCAGCCTTCGGGAAATTAAACAGCATCATGGTCTAAAAACTGATTTTGAAATCAAGTGGAGTAAAGTTTCACCAGCTAAAGTTAAATTATATTTAGATATATTAGATTATTTTTTTGAAAATAGCAATTTATACTTCCGTGCCTTGATTGTAGATGATAAATCTAAGTTAAAACATAAAATATATAATCAGAGCCATGATGACTGGTATTACAAAATGTATTTTAATTTACTTAAAGTTATCTTCTATCCTCAATCACATTATCGAGTTTACCTAGATATAAAGGATACAAACAGCGCAAAAAAGGTTTCTAAGTTACACGATATTCTTGCTAACAATTCGCTCGACTTTTCCAAACAAATCATTGAGCGTATCCAAACTGTGCGTTCCCATGAAGTAGAGATTCTCCAGCTTACTGACCTTTTAATTGGTACTATTTCCTATGCTAACCGCTCTCTTACCGATAGTTATGCCAAGCAAGCCTTAGTTCAGCGGATGCGCGATCGCTCTAATTATTGTTTAACAAAAACAACACTTTATCGAGAAAACAAAGTAAACCTCTTTCGTTGGGAAGCTGCTGAGGTGTAGGAATGGCAGAAATTCCAAGCTGGCTTCCTGCTATCGTTACCTTGAATGAGTATAACGGAAATTGGGAAAACTATTTAGAAGCAATATACGCTTATTTTAAAGCTGACTTTATCGATACTACTACTTACTTTAAAGGAACGAGAATTGCTATCAAAAAACATCCTCCCTTTCAAGACAAAGAATTTGTATTTTGGCACGTTACTTCTGAAGGAAAAGTTGAAAATGAGCGCACTCCTGATTTTCGTAGATGTGAACGCATTCGCTGGATACGTCCAATTATTGAACACCCCGATGATCCAGCAATCAAAGTCTGGGAGAACCAGCGGAAAGACGATAACCGAATTTGTCTATGGTTAGAGGATGAAAAATATTTGGTCGTTTTGGCAAAACGCAACGGATACATACTGTTATGGACAGCTTATCTTGTTACCAGAACACACCAACAGCAGAAATTACAGCGAGAATATGAAGCCTATCAAAGGCTAGTGCCGCCTAATTCATGACTAGACGACACCGTTACTCCTTCTACACATGGCAGATGAGCTAATTTTGTTTGTTAATTCCATGATAGCATAGGTTGCTCTTGACAGTACCCATAACAACCAACAACCAACAGCTAACAACTAACAACTAACAACCAACGACAACGCCAATTTTGCCGCACCAACCATCCCTGCTTGATTGCCCAATTCAGCTTTAAGTAACTGTAAACCCACACGAGAACTTGGAAGTACCCTACGTTCAATTTCTGTCCAAGCAGCGGGGAAGAAAAATTCAGCACTAGCACTAATACCACCGCCAATAATAATCGCTTCTGGAGTTAAAATATAAATTAGGCTTGCCAGTCCCACACCTAAATCTTTGCCGTAACGTTCCCAGAATTTTAAGGCTTCAGGATTTCCCGCTTGTGCCATCACTCCTAATTCAGCAGGGTCTTTACCCGCGCGACGACGAATAGCACCTATCGAGAGGTATTGTTCTAAAGAACCTTGATTGCCACTATTACACATGGGACCATCAGGATTTAAAGTAATTAATCCTAACTCTCCAGCCGCCCCTTGATGACCCGTGAAGAGTTTATCTTCTAAAATAATTGCACCGCCAACGCCAGTCCCTAACGTTAGTAAAATTAAATTACGAAAGGGACGACCTGCACCTAACCAAGCTTCTCCCAAACCTGCACAATTAGCATCATTAGCAAGAATTGTTGGGCAACCTGTTTTAGCTTCTAGCCACTCGGCTAAAGGAACATCATGCCAATCTTTGAGATTAATCGCAACTCTAGCAATTCGACCTGCTGCATCCGTAGGACCAGGAGTACCAATCCCAATTGCAATTTTACTCTGGCTGGTATTGAGTTGAGTGATAGCGGTAGCGATCGCATCCACAACCGCTGTCGGAATTGACGGTTGGGGTGTTTCTACTGTCAAAGACTCAATGCAAGTTCCATCTTCACGGAACCGTCCAAGTTTAATTGCTGTTCCCCCTAAATCAATACCAATTACTTCAGTCATTTGTTGTTGGTTGTTGGTTGTTGGTGGTTGGTGGTTGGTGGTTGGTTGTTTGTTGTTTGTTGTTGGTGGTTGGTGGTTGGTGGTTGGTTGGTTGTTTATTATTAGATATTCTTGATTTGTTATTGCTCAAAGATCTAGGCTATTGATTATTCTCAAAAACTAACAACTAACAACTAACAACTAACAATTGTTTAATCAGACACTCTAAAAGAATCCCAAAAGGTTTTAAATTCTTGTTCTGCACGGCGGTAATTAGACTCTTTTTCATCTAAAATCGCTTGGGAAATTTCTCCGTCTTGGTACTGCTTTTGAGCGAATTCAAATTCTAGTTTCTTCATTTGATAATCTTGTTTCCTTAACGCACCTTCTACCGAACCAACCCAGTTGGAAAAACCTAAGTTTTGTGTTTCCCAATCTGTATTTCCGACTCCCACTATAGCTTGTTCTCCCAACACGGGTTTACTTTTTTCAGTAAGGCGTTGAAAGCTTAACAAAGCACCTTTTATCTGTTCAATAATTTCCAGAGAATTTTCTACAGAAAATCGTTCGTTTAAGGTATAATCAACAGGTTCATCGGGATGAACGGGAGATAGTAATAGATGATTGTTCGGTAAATTAGTATCAGCTTGTGCTGATAGCTGGGGGATAGCATTACTCCACCAAAACCCTGCACTTGCAAGGGAAATGAAGGTTAAGCCTCCAATAGCGGCTAGAAGCGATCGCTTGTGTTTCATAGTCTTTATCTCAATTTCCTCATTACATCTATAGATTTTAATAACTGTGTCTAATTTATTGACTCTACTGAAAGGTTTTAGGTTCCATTTTTTGTTTAAAAGAGAGGGATGGAAGATTTTCTATCTTTTTTTGTAGTTGTGTTTCAGGGTATATCACTTAAAAATATTGAATCTTGAATAGCTAATTTTCTTCTTTTCGAGGTAACGCAAACTAACTTCTACAAGATCACCATCAGTTGTAATGACTTGGACTTGATTATATTTAACATAACCTGATAAATGTAAAATTCCAATAGGAGTGTTAGGTAAGTAAGGTTCTACAAAACAACTTTTCTTTTTATCCCATATGGGTAAACCATAGTGACACGTCCAATTACACCAACCTGGAAGCATCTGAGTTTTGTCAAATAATCCAAAACAATAAACGCCTAAGTTTAATGCTAATTGATCCGTTGTAGAGACAGCTTGTTGTGCGCCCCATTCCAGTATTTTTGCCCAAACTTGCCAGTGAGGAGCATCTTTATGAAGGGCAAAAACACCAGCATTTAACATCGGATAATGAAATAAATGATTAGCAACATCCTCCCCAAAAGCGGCTTGATAATGGTAACAATTCCATTGCCAATGTTGAGGGAGTTCGCCATACTGTCGCCGACTTCCTCTATCGATTTCAGGAACAATTGCTAATCCTCCCTTTTGTGTTCCTTTAATAAACAAATCAATCGCACTCCAGTCTTGTACCCATGCGTCAGCATCTAGCCAAAAATAAATATCAAAATTAGGGAAATATTGACGTAAAAAGGGACGGACTAGTAGCCCTTTCAAATATTCAGGAGCATCATTCATCCCAGGAAAATCAAACTCCCAATCAGCTTTCTTAATCAAATTAACGTACTGCTGTAGCCACTGAAGTTGTTCGGGAGTGCAACCCAGATCAAAGAAGCCAATAATCGTATTTTTTCCTTGTTTTTTTTGTCGGATCGATAAGATAGCGCCTTGAACCAAGTCAAAGTATTGGGCGTTAGCCGCCGTAATAATAATGATGGATGGCAAGAGTATCTTTCTCCTACTTTGAAGAGTGCGATCGCGGATTAATTAACTCACTCAATCCTTCTCCAAACAGAGATAATCCGACTACCATCAATGTCATGGCTAAACCTGGAAAAAGTGCCGTCCACCAAATTCCAGTCGGTAAAGCATCCAAGGCTTGACGCAAATCATGACCCCATTCTGGCGTTTGTTCTGGCAGTCCCAAGCCCAAAAATCCCAAACCTCCTAATATTAAAATAGCGTCAGCCGCATTAAGGGTAAACAATACAGGTACGCTTTGAATGACATTCAAAAATAGATAACGAGAGAGAACCCGACTAGGAGAAGCACCCATCGCTTGCGCCGCTTCAATGAATAGTTCAGTTTTGACACTAGCAGTATGATTGCGGACAACTCGATAATATTGAGGAATGTAAGAAATACTGAGTGCGATCGCTGCATTAAACACTCCTCGCCCGACTACAAATGCTAGCGTAACTGATAGTAATAGTCCGGGTAGAGTGTAAATCGTATCCATTAAAAACAGCAAGACTCGATCTAATCTCCCACCGAGATAACCACTGACTAAACCCAAAGGCACTCCAATGATTAAACTTAGAGTTGTGGCGAGAATTACCACTTTCAACGCCGCTTGAGATCCAAACACACTCCGAGAAAAAACATCATAACCCTGACGACTCGTACCGAACCAATATTTTGCTCCTGGGGGTTCGTGAATGGGGTTAATCAGAGACGCAGTGGGATCTTGCAACCATCCCCAAGCCTGAAAAGTGGGAGCGAGAATAGCAATTAGAATGAAGAAAATAGTCATCACCAATCCTACTGCCATGAGTTGCATGGAGAGGCTAGGACGTTGCAAAAAACGCAAAAAGTTAGGCAATCGTTGTTTTGTTAAGGTCATATTGATAATTCATCACGTTCAATCCCACCACTACCCAGGATTTAAACTCCTGACTATTAGTGAAAATCCTCTACAGAGAACTCAATAATAGCAGTCACCCGCCAGTGGTTTTAACCACTTAGGACTTACGCAACTGGCA
>DNGI01000309.1:30914-39870 GCA_003486645.1 Cyanobacteria bacterium UBA11370
TTGGTCTGACGCACCCTACAAGTTGATTTTAGTGTGACACTTGCGTAAGTCCTCCCACTGTCTCATCGAGAGAGTCGTCTTCATACGACTGGATAAGAATTTTAGTCCACTTAAGTGGACTTAAGCTATGAGACAGAGAATTTATTCTCTGGCGGTTATTGCAAATAGAATCAGTCTAGAACTCAGGAAACGACTACTGGCAAGTAACTTTCAATCACCTTACGGAATTCACTCTTTTGCTTAACGCCTTTGAGTTGGGTCAATAATTCCTGATCCTTGAAAAACTGCACTGTCGGTGTCCCTGTGACTTGAGCATTTGCGGCAATATCCGGTTCTGCTTCAATGTCCAGCTCGACGAAGTGAATTTTACCTTCAAACTCATTCACCACTTTATCAAGAATGGGTTTTAAAGTGTGGCAGGGGCCGCAGTTGGGGGAAACATATTTAACCATAATTAGGCGATCGCTCTCATGGAAGAGTTTCCGTAGCGCATACCCCCCAACATGGCGTGTGGCTTGAATATCAAAGCTTTCTGCCGTATCAGCAACTGGCTTTTCCTCAGTTGCTTTAGTTACTGATTGCTCAGATTCGGGGTTTTGATGATATTCCTGAATTAAGTTATTAGCAGAAAGCCACCGTTCTGCCAATAGTGCTGCCATACAACCCGTCCCTGCTGCCGTAATCGCTTGACGGTATTCGTGGTCTTGCACATCCCCAGCCGCATAGACCCCTTCAATACTTGTTTCTACAGAACCTGGTTTTGTCACAATGTAACCGACCTCATCCAATTCTAGCTGTCCGTTAAATAATGAGGTATTCGGGGTATGACCGATCGCATAAAATAATCCTTTAACCTGCAAGTCCCGTTCTTCCCCAGTCTGAGTATCCTTGAGTTTTATCCCAGTCATCCGACCATTTTCACCGAAGACATCCACAGGCTCACTATTCCAGTGAACGGTTATTTTAGGATTATTCAATACCCGGTCTTGCATGGTTTTACTGGCACGCATTTGGTCTCGACGTACTAATAGGTGAACGCGATCGCCATATTTGGTCAAGTAAACCGCTTCTTCCGCTGCCGAGTCACCCCCCCCAACAACGGCGAGTTCCGCACCGTGGAAAATGGGAGTTGCGCCATCGCAGATCGCACAAGCAGAAATACCATTACTCCAGTACATCCCTTCACTCGGTAATCCCAAGCGTTTGGCGGTCGCACCCGTAGCAATTACAATACTGTGAGTTCTAACTTCCCGTTCTTCAGATCGGACAATAAACGGACGCTCGGTTAAATCAACAAAGGTCGCATCTTCGGTATAACATTGAGTACCCCAGCGTTCAGCTTGAGCTTTCATTCGTTCCATAAGCTGCGGACCTGTAATTCCTTCTGGGAAACCGGGAAAGTTTTCGACTTCTGTCGTCGTCATGAGTTGACCACCAGGGAGTCCCCCAGTTTGGAACCCTTCAAACATTACAGGTTTCAGGTTAGCGCGTGCAGCATAGATCGCAGCGGTATAACCTGCCGGACCAGAACCGATGATAACTAAATTTTCTATGGTTGGGATTGTCATCGCTCTATTTAAACTCATAACGACTACGCTTAAAACTAGTATAGCGGTTTTTCCACACTGGAGGAAACTTTTGCCATGCTGTGCTACAGTTTGATTCTCCGTAGTATTAATGACAAGGGGTAGTGTCAAGACTCAACTCAGTAGATATCTCCAAAAAACCCTTGTGGGGTAAGCCTCTGGCCTGGGTTTACCCTGATTTCACGGAGAGGTCTAGTGAACATTGCGGTGAAGAACGATCGTCCCTGATACTTCTTGCTTATCTTTGCAATAAGTAAATGTAATACAGTTTAATAATCAATAAATTGAGGAGTGTATGCTTTAATAAGTAGCTGTAATTCAAGAAAGTCATACAAAATGGCATTCTAACTGTCAAATGAAGAGCCGTTAATAGAAGCTTCAGTTAGAACTTACAGTATAACTTTATGGCGATGAAATCAGGTCTGTCTGTGTTTTCAGATTGCCCTCTGCTTCCAATTGAGTTAGTTTTTAATTGCCATTGAGTAATTCCTAACCTAAAGCTTCTAGAGGGTTTTAGTCGTACTGTAATATGCCTACGGCTAAACTAAGCCCTTTTCGGTTTTTTGTAAGACAATTCCTTCCCATTAGTTTTGGTGTTCAACGTCACTTGTCTTACAGATTAGTTTTGCCAATGAGGGCTTTATATATCTTCATATTACTCCGGTGATTTGTATCACCTTATAGCAGTGAGTCTAACAATTTATATCAATTTTGAGAAAAATTAATATAAATTGGTTAGTATGAAGATTAGATAAAGAGTTTCTCAGAAATTTATCAAAATTCAGTAAAGCCCCTATCGGTGGCCCAATAGTCTTGCTATCTTTGAATTAGCAAGTGAAATTCCTCCAACAGCAACTTGCTCCAACAGCAACTTGATTGACATCCGGTTATCTACGTAATCGACTGTCAGTAAAAACTCAGGGATAAAAAACAAAACACTGGAAAACATTTTCTCTCTAAGCAATTCAGGGGCTTGGTGGGAAAAACCAGACTGAAAAGGTGCGTACATCTACTATCTACAAAGGAAAAAAATCATGAAACTCAGTGCGTCTACAGCGATCGCTCTTATTCTAGCGGCTTCTGCTCAAGTTGGATTAGTAATTCCCGCTTCCGCTAATGCTACTTCGGAAAATATGGGGGGTCAAGATCAGATTAGTACCAGTCAAGTGCAGATTAAAGATGCAACTACAACTAATGCTTGTGTGATAGTTCTGGGACGGCGGTTCTGCTGCTAATTTTCTATCCAGTTAAGGCTGGAATAAAAGAAATTATCTTCAGGTCGAGGAGGTATTAATGTTCCTGCCTTTGTCTTGCTCACCGTTGCTGGTAAGATAATGTATAACAGACTAAACCAACTAGCTAGATTGAAGAAATAACTCTAGGGAAGGTGTCTACTTCAAGTTTACGGGTGCTTCAAAAGTTTATGGGATCTGAGTTATAAAACTCTTATTATTTAACCATGACGTACTTGTATGAAAAGACACCGTTACCTATTAGGGTTAACTCAGATCATTTTTCTTTACTGTCTAATTCCAATCAGCTCAGTTCAAGCCCAAATTACCTCGGATCAAACGTTACCAACCCAGGTTAATACTCCGGATAACAGCAACTTTACTATTACTGGTGGCACTCAGGTTGGATCAAATCTCTTCCATAGCTTTAGTGAGTTTTCAGTCCCCATTGATGGGTCTGCATTCTTCAAAAATACCTTAGATATCCAGAATATTATCGGCCGAGTAACTGGTACATCGCCGTCTAACATTGAGGGTTTGCTCAAAGCAAACGGCAGCGCTAACTTATTTCTCCTCAATCCCAATGGGATTATTTTTGGTGCCAATGCATCGCTCAACATTGGTGGCTCTTTTGTGGCGACTACGGCTAATAGCTTGAAGTTTGCTGATGGCACAGAGTTCAGTACTACAGAATCTTCGGCTTCACCTGTGCTGACCGTTAGCGTTCCAATGGGTTTGCAATTTAGCAACTCGGTTGGACGGATTGTGAATCGCTCTCAAGCTAGTCCGGATGGAACATTGAATGGAAGTCTAAAACCTGTTGGTCTTGCAGTAAAGCCTGATCAAAGCTTGGCACTTGTAGGCGGTGAAGTAGTCTTAGAGAATGGCAATTTGACTGCACCAAGTGGGCGAGTTGAGGTTGGAAGTGTTGCTAGCAACAGTTTGGTCAAGCTAGAAGCAGTTAACCAAGGTTTGACTCTGAACTATGAAGGAGTTCAGAACTTTCAAGATATTCAGCTATCTCAAGAAGCTATAATTGATGTTACCGATCTGAGTCCTTTCTTCGGTACGGGTGATATTGGTAGCGGTGATGTCCAGATACAAGGTAGAAATATAAGACTCACCGAAGGCTCACAAATTTCTTCCTTCACCCTGGGTTCTGTATCAGCTGGAACCGTAGCAGTGACAGCATCCGAGTCAGTAGAATTGATTGGAGCTTCAGCGAATGGCTCTTCCAGTAATTTGAATACTGTCACAGTCGGTGATGGTGATGCCGGCGATTTGATAATTACCACAAAACGATTGAGCGTCCGAGATGGTGCAGGAGTATTCACTAATTCTTTCTTACCCTTGATTCAAGGTCGAAGTGGTAACTTAACTGTGAATGCCTCGGAGTCTGTGGAAATCAGTGGTAGCTCACCACAAGTCGGATTGAGTGCCTTAACGGTTGAAACTGAAAGTGCTGGAAATGCCGGAAACTTAGAGATTACTACACCACGGCTGATTATCCGAGATGGAGGAAGAGTATCAGCAGCCACTTCCGGTACAGGCCAGGGGGGAGATTTAACGATTAACACTGACCAATTAACTCTCCAAGATGGGGGTGAAATCACAGCAACTTCAACTCAATCGGGGGGAGGGGATATCAATATCAACGCTCAAGATATTCGCCTACGCAGTGGTAGCCTAATTAGTACCAGTGTTTTTGATAGTACGGGTGGGGGTGGCAATATCACAATTAACTCGGATACCTTTGTTGCCCTGGAAGATAGCGATATTCTTGCTAATGCCTTTGATGGTAGAGGCGGTAATATTACGATTATCTCTCCCGCATTTATCGCCGATATCTTCAGGGATGGTCAAGCCACCGCCGTAGGTCGTAACCCTGGTACATTGGATCGCTTTCGTGGTAATGATCGCGTTGATATCTCGGTTGAAGCTTTTGGCAACAGTAACTCGGCTGTTTCTGGTACGTTGTTGTTATCCTCTCGCAGTTTAGATCAAAATTCCCTCACGCCTCTATCCGACACATTTATTTCTACAGAGCAGGTTATTTCTGACAGTTGTCTAACCCATCGTAATAAACAACAAGGGAGCTTCACAGTTACGGGTACGGGTGGACTACCCCACACTCCCTATGATCCAATGGATGGTCGCTATTCTCTGACTGAGGTTCAAGGGTTGACTGCATCCTCTGAACACCCGTTAAACTCACAACCGATGGGTAATAATGGGACGGAGATACAGGGACAGTCTGAGGGAGAGACTTTAGACCCGGATAGTTTAAATCGGTCTCAATCTACCCTTAATCACCCTACTCCGATTTCTAATTCCTGGAAACCGGGCGATCCAATTCAGGAAGCACAGGGCATGATGCGTACTCCTGATGGGCGTATCATTGTAGGTACTTCTCCAGAACTGGCAGCGGCTGTTAAGGCTGAGAACTTAGTTTGTTATGCTAACACAGAACTAGGAGAGGAGTGGGGAGTGGGGAGTGGGGAGTAGGGAAGAGGGAAGAGGGAAGAGGGGGGAAATTCGTGCTAAATAATCTTAAGTATTAAATTCAAACTCACCCACTCAAAACTCCCTCACTCTCCAATTGGGAGTGGGAAAGACAAATTTAAATGTATCTCATCCCAATTTAAAAAAGAAATGTTGGACATGAATTACTGAAACTCTGACACAGTGAGTTTTCCCAATCCAAAATCCTTGCATCTAAAATGGTATCACTTACATGGAAATTGCGATCGCCATTCAAGCCAGGCGTTGAGCCAAATTGGTGAGCATAGCGCTTTTCAATTCAGTAAAATACCTCTAGCTTCTACCATCACCTCATCTACCTGAAAACCAACAGCTTTGTAACTCAATCAAGAAAGGAAACTTTGAGCAACACCGTGAGCGGTAGCTTGCAACCCAGAGAGAAAAATCTCTTACCTCTTGCCTTTAACGTTTTATGTGGAAACAGCTACGACAAAAAATTTCTGAAGGACGAGGTATCTGGACGGTTGCGCCGAGTATCGCTTGTCTGACGATCGCACTGCGGCTTTTGGGTTGGTTTCAGCCTTGGGAATGGATGGCACTTGACCAATTCTTTCGTTATCGTCCTCTAGAACCTGTGGACGAACGAATTGTGATTGTGGGGATTAATGAAGCGGATTTAAAACAAATTGGACAGTGGCCTATTCCTGATGCTGTGCTAGTTCAGCTAATTGAGAAAATCAAAGCTCAAAAGCCTAAAGCTATTGGTCTTGACCTTTATCGAGATTTACCCGTTGCCCCTGGTCATGCTGAATTGGTTAAGATTTTTCAAACCACACCGAATTTAATTGGAATTGAGAAACTTAATGAAGAAGATCCTAGTGCGGCAGTTGCGGCTTCACCCGTACTGGGTCAACTCGGTCAAGTGGGTTTTAATAACCTTGTGGTTGATGTGGATGGGAAACTGCGTCGCGCGTTACTCTACATGACCAAAAATGAACAACCCACCGTCTCGTTTAGTATGAGGCTGGCTTTGCTTTATCTGCAAGACAAAAATATACTCCCTCAACCCTCTCCAATAGATCCCCAAATTTTCCATTGGGGTAAGGGTATCTTTCGACCTTTTACCAGAAATGATGGCGGTTATGTGAATGCCGATGACGGGGGCTACCAACTGCTATTAAACTATCGTGGTTCCGCTAATACCTTTCGTCGGGTGTCGCTGGCACAAGTCTTAGAAAACCAGATTCCTAATGACTTAATGAGGGATCGGGTGGTTTTAATTGGCACAACGGCGATTAGTTTGAATGATGTGTTTTATACTCCTTATAGTGGCGATCGCATTGCGACTCTGGAGCGCACACCAGGGGTGGAAATTCAAGCCAATATTATTAGCCACCTCATTAATTCTGCCCTGGTAGGGCGACCAGGGATCAATACCTTACCCGAAATTTGGGAAGGGTTGTGGATTGTTTTGTTGTCGTTTACGGGTGCAACCTTGTGTTGGATGTTGCGAGAGGCTGGGAGTATGGGTAAATTATTACCCCGGTGGACAGCGATCAGCTTGTTGTTCGCTCTTTTTAGCTTGGTGGGTAGCAGTTACCTTGCTTTCTGGCTTGGGAGTTGGTGGATACCTGTGATTCCATCAGCCGTGGCATTATTGAGTGCAGCCGCAGTTACGACGGGTTACATTGCCAATGTTGAGCGTGAAGAACGGCAAAGTGTGATGAATTTGTTTGGTCGTCATGTCACCCAACAGATTGCGGAAACAATTTGGCGAAATCGTCATCAATTAATGGAGGAAGGCCGTCTCCCAGGTCGGCAAATGACCGCCACTGTACTCTTTTCAGACCTGAAAGGGTTTAGTAGCCTTGCTGAACATATGGAACCCGAAACCTTGATGTCTTGGCTAAACCAGTACATGGACGCTATGGCAGAGCTGGTTTTGGAGTATGGTGGCGTTGTGGATAAATTTATTGGAGATGCGGTCATGGCTGTGTTTGGAGTGCCGATTCATCGCACAACGTCCGAAGAAATTTCCCACGATGCGATCGCTGCTGTCCACTGTGCTATCGCTATGGCTGACAAGCTGGAGATACTTAATCAACAGTGGCAACATCAGGGGTATCCCCAAACGGCGATGCGAGTCGGAATTGCTACAGGGAATGTCGTCGCTGGTAGTCTAGGAAATTCTCAACGGTTAGACTACACTGTTTTGGGTGATACTGTTAATGTAGCAGCTCGACTGGAAAGTTACGATAAATCTCTAGATGGGGGAATTTGTCGAATTTTAGTGAATGAAGAAACTCATCACTATCTCCAACATCACTTCCCCACTAAACTCCTCGGTCGGGTTATGCTTAAGGGGCGAGAAAAAACCACTGCCATCTATCAAGTTTTGCATTAGCGTTATGGACGTAGCTGGAGCAGTAAATCGTTTTCTGTGAAGGTTAATCGGGGGTGAACCCACGATTGTACAATAAAATATCCATTTCCAATGCCAGGGATAAATGCATCTAACACCGAAAACTGTGTTAAAAAGAACCCTGAATAGCAGCAGTTAGTCCTATGGCAACTCTAAAACAATTAGCAACTGTAATTGCAGGTACAACATCAATCCTTTCCCTGCAAGCCTCCGGTTTAGGATCTCCTTTACAATCTGACTTTTTTAGGTATTCAAAGAATTTAGACGTTTTAGCATCTACCTGGGTTACTTTACCTGCTGATGCCCAGTCAGATTCTGCAAATAGCACCTTGGTTGATCAGATTTCTTTAGCGAGTCAAGTCACGGGTTCTACCCGACCCTATATTCCTCCAGTAAGACCTAATCCCCGACGGACTCAAGGATCGGGTACGCGAGGCTGTGAAAAATCTTTGCCTGGAGATTTGGTTACACTGTTGATTCCGTCTAAGGAATACGCCGGACAGACTACATCCGGTCATCCGACCTTTTTCTGGTATTTGTCCCAGCCTATATCAGTACCCATGCAATTTACCTTAGTGGAACCTGGAGTTGCTCAACCCATATTTGAGAAACAGATCAACTCTCCTAAAGTGGGAATTATGGAGGTAGAAATTCCGAAAGACCGACCCGAACTCGTAACGGGAAAGGTCTATCGCTGGTCTGTTACTCTGATGTGTAATGCCAAGCGACCCTCCGCTAATCCCTTGTTGATTAGCTGGATTGAACGAGTACCGACCTCATCAACATTGGAACAACAACTCGCCGCCGTTTCAAGTAGCAATTCTTCTGTACAAGTGCTGCGCGATCGGGCGGATATCTATAGTCGTTCCGGACTTTGGTACAATGCCCTGGCTACCATTTTCCACGCTCAGACTGTTCATCCGAATGATCCGTCTATGAAAGATGAGTTTCTCTCGTTACTTGACCAAGTAGGGCTAACTCAAGTGGTAGAAAAAGAGCGGCAAGATCCGGCTCAATAGTTGATAGGTTATGGCTAATTGCTAATTGCTAATTGCTAATTGTTCATGGTTCAAAAGCCATTAGCGATTAGTGATTAACCCGGTGTCGTGTGTGGCAACGAGTCGATCATCCTCAATTTGCCTTCTATAGCCAGTCTAATGATTTGTAAAATACCTCTCCCTTGTCTCCCTTGTCTCCCTTATCTTTCCTTGTCTTTCCTTGTTCACGAATCAAAT
>DNGI01000309.1:40067-50776 GCA_003486645.1 Cyanobacteria bacterium UBA11370
GTCTTTCCTTGTTCACGAATCAAATAGACTCGCTATATGTCCCCTTTATTCCTTGGATTGATACCACAATTTAACAGTTTTGTCTTTGCTACCACTGGCAATAACTGGTCGATTGGGGTGAATGGCAACGGCAGATATTGAGTCTAAATGTCCAATCAGGGTAGCTATTTCTTCACCTGTATTCACTTGCCACAATTTGATAGTTTTGTCCCAACTGCCACTGACGAGAATTTGGGTATCGGCACGAAAGCCTAATGCCACAACTGACCAGGAATGACCTAAAATTGTGCGGAGTAATTGCCCGGTTTCTAAGTCCCACAATTGAATAGTTTTATCATCACTGCCGCTAGCAATAATTTTACCATCGGCACTAAATGCCACGGCAAACACTGCCCAAGCATGACCGATAAAATTTTTATTAAGTTCAAAGAATAATTCAGAATTAGGTTTGGTTGAAAGATTCCACAAGCGAACTGTGCGGTCAAAACTCGCACTAGCCAGAAAATTTCCACAAGGACTAAAGGCAACTGAACTGACTTGTAAGTTATGAGATGCGATCGCACCCATTAATTCCCCGGTTTGCACATCCCACAATTTAACCGTTTTATCCCAACTTCCACTTGCCAAAAGTTTCCCATCAGGGCTAAACGCAACAGATTTAACTTTGTGAGAATGACCGCTTAATGTATAAATTTCCTCTTTATTTTGCCAATTCCATACTTTAATTGTTTGGTCATCACTACCACTAGCAAGTTGTGTACCATCCGGACTAAAGGCAACAGAATTAACGGCTTGTGAATGTCCAGTTAGTATTGATATAACTTTCCCTCTGTTTAAATCCCATAAGCCAATTGTTTTATCATCACTGCCACTTGCCAAAGTATTACCATTGGGGCTAATTGCGACTGAATTAACACCTAAATTGTGATTCAGAGTATATCGGCATTGCCATAAAATAGAATTAGAGTTTGTAATCGGGTTATCTTTTTTGTCAAACGGTTGTCTTTGAAACCTACCTCTACCTCTTACTCGGTTGATAGCTTCCATCACATCATTTGCGGATTGAAAGCGGCTGTTAATTGTATTTTGGATTAATTTATCTAAGATTTGAATAAGATTAATACTCACCTCTTGGGTCAAATAATCTTGCCAAACCCAACTATTATTAATAACATCGAATAACTCAAAGGGAGAAATACCCGTCAACAGATAAATACAGGTAACACCTAAACTATAAAGGTCACTGGCAAAAACCGCTTTTCCTCTAGCTTGTTCGGGTGCGACATATTCAGGAGAACCGATGCTAGTTCCTAGTTCTAAGGTTCCCATTCCTTTGACGACTTTAGCAGCACCAAAGTCTACTAATACTAATTCTCCGGATAGGGAGAGTGGGGAATAGGGAGTGAGTGGGGGGTGGCGAATAATATTTTTGGGTTTAATATCTCGATGGATGATTTGGTGATTATGGATAAATTCGATGACTGGTAATAAATCATCGAGTAGTTGCCATATCTGTAATTCATTGAATGTCCCGTCTTCATCGACAAGTTGAGCAAGATTACTGCCGTCAATAAACTCTTGAACTAAATAAAAATATTGGTTTTGGGTAAAATAATCTAATAAACTAGGAATTTGGGGATGATTGCCTAATTCTTTTAAAAGTATGGCTTCTTGTTCAAATAATGCTTTAGCTTTTTGGAGATTAAATGAGGCTAACCATTGAGGTAAAAGTTGTTTGATGACACAAGGACTTGAGGTAGATGGGTGTTGATCGATAGCTAAAAATGTTCTACCAAATCCACCTTGCCCCATTAAATTAATAGCTAAATAACGCTCCTTTAGCCGTAAATTAAAGCCGCATCCCTGACAAAGTTTGTTAGTTTCCGGGTTTTGCGGCTGAGGACAATCTGGATTAAGGCAATAGGTCATTTAGGGTTTAGATTGCTTAAATTCTTTATAAGCTAGTCATTATTGTCTCGCAAGTTCTGCACCTCATCAACGCTAAGTCCTGTAGTTTGACTAATGGTTTCATTATCAAGGAACGGGAGAGATTTTTTAGCAATTTCTAGTTTCTCTTCTCGCCGTCTTAAAGATATAGTAAAACTCGTTTTCCAAAAGACTCTACGTTTAATACCTGCATTTCAATAATCACCAGTGTGCCATCCCTAAGTTTGGCTTTTACATCCAAATAGGTATCTTTCAATCCCTGGAGTACTGGTGGCAGATTGGGGTTGATAATTTCTAAGTCTTCAATGATAGAATTTCCGTCATATACTAAGGCATTGAGAAAGCTGATGAGAATATCTTTGCTTTCAGATGAGCCAAATATTTTTTTAAAGGCGTAATCAGTTTTAGGATTAATAAAAATCATAATTGCAATCAACGATGAAGTTTATCAAACCTATTATAGGTTTATTCATAAATCTAGCAAAGCGCGATTGCATCGGGTACGTCAGATGCAGGAAATGTTTGCTATGAGACAATTTTTTGTTCTGACGCACCTTACTAATGTAGCTAGAAATGGTTTAGACGATCACTAATCGGTTAACTTTCACTTGAAAAGTCTATAGCTAGGCGAAATGAATTGTGAAACCCCTCCCCCTTGTCTCCCTAATCTCCCTTGTCCCCCTTTTTTTCACGAGTCAAATCCACCCGCTATATAACGATGGCGATCGCCTAATAACCAACAACCAACAACTAATTAGCTGATATCAAAATTATCCAAATCACCGAATGGATCAGCCTCAGTTTTGTGAGAAGATTTAGTCGTTGTCCGTGGTAAAGTTTGAGCGTTGATCATCGGTTGAGTTGCTATGGGAGGAGGAGGTTCGAGGGATGGTGGTGGCGGTGGCGGTGGCGAGGAATTAACCGTTCCTGCGGGAGGCGCTGGCGGCTTTTTCGCGCCATTTTGCTTACCCGTCTGATTCCATAACAACATTCCCAACAAACCATCCACTAAACCAGCACCCTGACTGTTCCCGCTAACTGCAACATCGGGTACTACACGCACATTGCGATCGCCGATAATTTGCATAAGCTGCAAAGCGGTATATCCTTGCATTCCCAACGCCACCACACCTGCGTGATAAGCTTCAGCTTGAGCATTACCTGTCACCCGAATCGCTTCAGCTTCCCCAGCAGCTTCCTTAATCCGAGAATTTGCCTTCAATTCAGCAATTTTTACTCCTTGTTCCGATCCCACCATTTCTTGTTGAATGTTCGCAAGTGCCGTTTCTCTTACTAACTGTTGACGCTGAGTTTGTGCCATTTGCTGAACTTCATACGTCTTGCGTTGTTCCTCAGCAATTTTGCGATCGGTTTGGGTTTGCATCAATTCCCCTGGTGGCAAGATATCCCCAATTAAAGTATCAATGGCTTGCACATCATAAGACCGAAGGGCGGCTTTAATATATTCTGCCGCTTCTGTTTGTCTTTCGGATCGCGCTGTCAAAAAGTCGAGTACGGTGTAATCTTGAGCCGAATTGCGGAAATAATTGGCAATGGTTGGTTCTAATACATGATCAACCAAATTTTGCATTGATCCAACCCGCGAGATCACTTTCGGCGCGTCTAAAGCACCCACATGGATAATTTGAGAAACTTCCAAATCAAAAGCAAACCCATCTTTTGAACGCACGGTTAAAGACGCGAGTTTTGAATCATAACTATGCCGTTCCGTTCGTCCTGACCAGTTTAATACAATATTCGTAGTCGGCACTAACTCAACTTTTTGAACACGGGTATTTAAGGGATGTTTACCCGGATAAAGAGGAGTCACCCACACCCCTTTATGCCCCACATTTACTAAATTTCCATGAGTAAATGCCGCGCCACTTACATCTTGTTGGGCTTGACCAACATAGGAAATTACCACACCCACATAGCCTATCGGAATTTCCGTCATCGGCACTTGTTCAATACCAACAAACCAGGGATTTAAGTTCCAAGAACCGGAGAGAAGAACTTGCTCTTGTAACCCTCTACGTCCATTCCCATTGATAAATTTTTGGGGATTTTGGAAGTTATCGTGATCCGGAATAATTGGGCCAGCAATCTCCCCTTCTTCTATCGACATCCCATCAAACGTGGTGACAATTCCCACTTTATCAGGAGCCACACTATAAACCCGCAATTGCTCTGCTTTCATGCCATGTTTAGCGGCATTCGCAGCAGTAATGATGGTGAATAATGCGGTATTAATCCGATACGTTCCCGCTGTTAGGAAGCCCAACTGACGACCTTTTTCTCCACCTCCCTTGAGGAATTTCCGAGCATCTTGAAAATTATCGCAAGCAACAATTTTACCGAGGATGCGTTGGGGTGGAATTGACACACCATCAGCCGCAACAACTAAGGCAATTTCCCCTTGAGGGATAACCGTAACCGATTCTTTGCGAATGCTATATTGCCAAGGCCAATAGCTCCAATGCCAACCTGGTGCTAGGGTATCTGCTTGATATCCTGCTTCTCCTTCTAAAGCAATTAAATGACCGGGTGGCAAACCGCGACCAGAAGCAAATTTCTTAACGACAACACCTACTTCCCGTTCGCCAATGACGACCAATCCACCCAAGACGATAGGAATAACAATAACAACAATGATACCCCCGATGATCGCAACGGGGAAAAATCCTCCCATATCCGGTAGCTGCATTACCACATACTGAGGAGTATTAATGGGTAACTGGGCGATGGGTGTGAGGTTTGAGTTGGTCTTAACTGATGTCGTTAAAGGTACAGTGGAGTGAGTAATTTGATTGGAGTCTGGTTTGATTCCTGCTCCTACACAAGTCAATGCAAGCGTAGCAAATAACGAGGCAGCGATGCGCTTAAAGACTGGATGTTTAGTCGTTGTAGACGGCTGAAGCGATCGCGCGGAATCTTCTTGAAGGTTGTTCATAGTTTCCTCCCCAAAGGAGGAAGTAATGGATTTAGAAGATCAGCTTAACAGTTTCCTCTGGGTGGGGAGAAGAATTGTAACAATTCCTTATTTGTTCGCTAAATTCCTTAAAGTTGCTGTTTTTCTTTTTGAGAGTTGATGTCTGCGAGACTGAGTATAGACCAGGATAAATGGGTAAACTGGGCGCAATCAAACCAGGTGAAAGTGAATACCAGATAAGCAATTACTACTGCTTCGATACCTTGGGAAGGAGACTTAATGAGGTGGAATAAATAAGATCCTAAGAGCGCTAAGTAGGTCAGTAAGCCTAGAATGCCTATAGATACAGTGGTGTCCAAAATTAGATTGTGAGCTTTATAGGTAGGTAATGGTTCTATAGCAAGTTCTCCATCCTGACTCAGGTAGTCGTAACTGAAGTTATCTATATAAATTACTTTTGGGATGTGGTGCGGGTTGAGTACGTAGGGATAAGCGATACCGAAACCATCAAATCCCCATCCCAGAAAGGGACGTTTGCTGATACCTTGTAAACCAAGTTCCCAAAGCCATGCCCGATCTGAAGTAAGGTTTTTGAGTAGCAAGGTTTTTCTGTCGAAGTTGAGTTGATAGAGTGCTTGAATGTGGCGACTAGCTGAAACGGTACTAATTAACAACAGAGAAACTAATACTGTGCAGATCGCAATCTGGCGGTAGCGCTTTGCTGTGCTGGACTGGTAGAGGAAGTAAGCGATCGCTATCATCACAGCTATAATTCCCGCTCTGGTTTGAGTCAACAATAGCGCTAAAATAACTGGAATAATCATTACCGCCGTTACTTTAACCGAGAGCCAACCCCAATTACGACATACCAAAATCAGAACACTTGCTACTACCAAAACAAAAGCGGCATGACCCCGATGAGAGTATAAACCGATGGGTTGATGACCTTGGAAAATACTACTTACCAAGACGTTATCCTGGATGAGTTGACCCATAGTAGCGGTGTAGTCAATGCGCCAATTGATGATTTGGGGAAAGATACTGACTGCCAGAATTACTCCACCCATTAAAATACCTTTTACTTGTGAGCGTATTAGTTCGGGGCGAAGTTTTAATATTAGACTGTTACTGAGAGTAAAGATGGCAATGAGTAGCCAATACAAAAAGCCGTCACCCATTTGGTCTTGTCCCCACAATGAGAGGAATGGGAAGGGGCTATTTAGTGTTGATATCAGTCCGATTCCTAGAAATATTTCCCACAACAATCGGTTGATTTTCCAGCTTTTAGGTATTTGAATAGCTTTTCTGTTTTGCCACAAGATTGAGAGGTTTAAGGAGGCAATTAGTAGAACAATTAAAACCTTGGGTGTAGTCCAGATTTCGCCTCGACTTGTTCCCCAAGGGTTGATGAGAATGATACTAAGAGTAAATAGCAGGGTGTAAAGGTGCTTCACTACTGTTTATCTTTGATGATTTTTAGTCCTTGAAACGTACCCCAGATACCTAATACTAATAGCCCTAATGCAGGGATAGGTTCAGGAACTTTGACAGGGGTAGGGGAAGATTTACTCCTATCAGTATCCCAGATAAGTAAATCTTGGTCTACAGTCCGAGCAGCAATCGCCCTCCCGTTGATTCCAACATTATTGCCAGTAGCAGGAAAACTATCTTCGTACAGCTTGATTAGCGTCTGATATTTTCCAGATTGAGGGTGTTGCTTATTAACAATAGAACAGCCACCGCCACCGCTCCCACCGTTACAAACGGTTTCTTGATAGACTCCATCAAAGTTGGAATCAGGAGCACCAGATACCTTGAGTTTGATGGTGCCATTCCCATTGACAGAACCACTCAGTCCAGAACCTAAATTGTTGCCCAGAGGTCCACCGTTATCATTGGAATTAATCGGCTTTCCTGACGAGTTAAATGTTCCTAAAATCGTGTCAGGTGTTCCTGATGGGTTGGTGTTGGGCAGATTATCAGTCCAGGAAATAAAGGGTGTTGAGGGTAGAAGTCCTGATTTGCTAAAAGAGTTAACTGTGCCAGCGGATAAGGTTTTGGAGAATTTATAGGTAGGGAGTTTGAGAACTTTGGTGTATCCAAACTCTGTCTCGATTTGGTCAGCATAAGCGCTGGTAAATACTGCTCGTGATTGTAGAGCAGTGACTTCCGTTAACCCGTCTAAAACTCCATTTCCATTAGTATCAGTAAACGGTTCACCTGCATCCCAAATGCCATTTCCATTAGTGTCAGTGAAAGGTTCTTTCGGCTGATTACTTTCCACCTGCCAAGAAAATCCGCCAAGGACATCGTAGGTTTGATTTCCGAAGTCAGCAACAAGAAATGTTTTAAAACTGACATACCTGCCCACAGATCCAAAGGGAAAATCTTCATAACCTAAAACTGAACCGAAGCTCTGAGAGTCTAGCTGAAGTTCAGGAATTTCCGATCTGGTGTCAGCAGAAGGTTTTGCAGATTCATTCAAGTACCAAGGCACATTATCTGCCCATAAATTCAGGGTTCCACCTTTTGGCGGATCTATGTATGGCACTGTGAGGGGATTACCTTGAATGTCTAGGTTAGGAAAATTAGTATCTATAATTATTTGAAACCAGTTTAGATGACCCTGCGACCCCAGCCCAAGATGTGTGTATAGTTGTTCGAGGGTTCTTCCCGTAGCAGTAAAGTCTGCAAAGATACCTCCTTCATTTTCCGCATTAACACGAGATGAAGCACCTACTTGACCCACTATTTTATTATTGACTATGACATCAAAATTAATAGTATCAAGAGTTGCGCCAAAAGTGGCTTTACCTACTAAGATATCAAACAAAGTCGCTATTCCAAATAGAGCGAAAAATCTTTTGCTCGATTTTAGATAATACATAACTCTCATTCCTCCAGCTTTTTGATTAATTGTTGGAAACGGCAAGATTTTTTATTGATCAAGTTTCTCAAATTGATAACTTTCTAGATTGAACCGCCAATTTCCTTCCTGGCGAATTCCATCCAGATATATCAGAAGATTTTCCAAGTACAAAAATTTAGAATCTTCAGAAAATTGAACGGCACTCACATGAGAACGATGAGCCGAAAACTCCTGAATTTCTCGACAGTTCTGTAGATTGAACAATTTTGTGTAAACAGCAGAGGCATCAACAATTGGAAGGGGATCGGGAAGACCTTGAGCGCCTGCGGTATATCCCGAATGAAACTGAATGAATAGGAACTTACCATCTGGTGAAAAGCGAAAAATTTGTGTCCCGGCTTCTGGTTGCTTCGTCAACTTGCAGATTGGCTTCAAATCTGGGTAGCTATACAAAAAAACGCCTTCGCCATTTTGAGTGAAAAACTTCGTCTCGTCGTGATTAAAGCCGTAAACTCGCTGGTCAATACGAGCAATTTCTCTGCCTGTAGCCAAGTCCCAGAAAAGGGTACGATTTTTTTGGGGAACAAGGTCAGGTGGGTTAACTAGAACAATTTGGGAAACAGCAATAGTTTGATTGTTGTCTAACAAAAATGTCTCCCTGACAAACACTCCTTCATCCATCTCAAAAGTACGAACTACTTCTCCAGTAAGGGTGTCTTTCACCATGACTCGACCCAGGCGATCGCCGCTGACTTGGTATCGTTCTACTGCCACTGGGTTTTCTACATTCAAGTTGACTGTTGTGTTCATTCCCACATCAGCAGGTACGGTTAATCCTCTAGGGACGTGGGAGAGTGCTATTGCTGCAAAAAAGCCAAAAACCAATGCTATTGCTGTTATCAAAAAATGGCGCACAACAGTTTTTTAAGTTTTGTATCTATCGAATTATAGGTATTAAATACAGGTTTATGGAAGGGAAAAACTGTCTTTGGATAGAGGTTTTTTGTTACTTTTTCTGGTAAATGGAGCTTCTGACTGTGCCAGTTAGCCGCCACGAAGTCAGTAGCATAGCTTTCCCATATATCTGGCAGAGCCACTAATACTGTTTAGTAGAACAATTAAAACCTTGGGTGTAGTCCAGATTTCACCTCGACTTGTTCCCCAAGGGTTGATGAGAATGATACTAAGAGTAAATAGCAGGGTGTAAAGGTGCTTCACTACTGTTTATCTTTGATGATTTTTAGTCCTTGAAACGTACCCCAGATACCCAAGGCTAATAGTCCTAATGCAGGGATAGGTTCGGGAACAGAGACAGGGGTAGGGGAAGATTTGCTAATTTCAATGTCAGAAAGAGCCTGATTTTGAACTTGAATATTGCTAGCTAAAGCCGTGCGGCATCCACCACCGCCACTACTACCATTACACGGAGGTGGGGGTGGTGGGGGTGGTGGTGGAGTAAATGTGTTGCTCCAACCCCATTTAATCCCGTTATAAATTGTGACTGTTTTTGGTGCAGTTTCCTGGACTAGATAGAGTTCAGCAGACCATTCATGATTTTCACCAATATCCTCTCGCCCTAGAAAGTCTCCGAAGGAAATTTCATTGGCTGTACCATATGTATCGTAGAAGGGGTTAAATGTTAGTTTCTGAGGGTTTTGAGGATCTACAAAATTGAGTTGAGTTTGCTCTTGCAAGACATCAATTTTATTCTCCCGAATCCCATGTCCTAAGTCTGTGCGTCCGCTACGAGTAAATATGTATCCATGATTGCTAATTACTCTTTGAATCCAATGAACATTGCTACCTGTGGGATCTTGACCAACAGGATTGTAAAGAATTTGTATGTCAGCCCCTACTGTTTGCAAAGTAGCGTAAGCATTATAAACCCCAATATTAAAAATGCCAGCTAAGTCAGTGGTAGCACGCTGAAATTGCCAACCATTCTTTGCCCAAACCGACTTGGTTAGCAAATTGAAAAAGGCATCTGTTCCACCTAGAGTCAGACTGGATACTTTCTTGAGTTTTGTCGTTACCGTACCGCCATCAGCACCAGGTAGAGTCAAGGTATGTTTATTACAATAGAATGAACTGAATGGGTCACAGGGTAGACTAGAACGGGAGGGCAGAGTAAAAGAAAACGCTAACCCTACTTGATCTGTTGTCGCCACGATTAAACTGGTAGCTATCCCTACCAAGCAATACTGTCTTAATTTCATGTTTTTATCTTTTTGAAACAGTAAATTATTTACAGAAATTATCTTTTTGAGCATCAGCTCAAGGCTCTACGATATGCACTTCTAAAAGTGGAGTAATTGCTCGACCCGTCCATAGTCCTTGTACTATGTCTGGCACATATGTTTCTTGGTTTATAGTCTCTGGATCATAGCAAGCTTTCACTCCATAGGGGTTTTCATATATCAATCGAACCTGATAGGTATTAGGCTCTAGAGAACTAAAATACCATCCGCCGCCCAATCCATCAGAACCTCCTAGATGAAGTATATTATTCAACCAATAAAGTTTAGCGTCGAAAAAAAAGGTTAAACTATTTCCTGGTAAGACTAGCGGACAAGCAAGCTGTGGAGACTTCAAAAGTATATCTCTACCCCCTTGTCTTTTTATAGCTGTACCATCTGGTTTAATTATCTGCAAACTCATAATCATAAGAGGGTCAAGCCAAGTAAAGCGAACTGCTTGTTGTGTATTGTTGGTAATGCGAATACCAATCTTGACAGCAGTTTCCGCATCAGGTTCGTTGGGTGGAATTGTCCACACCCGTTCAGGTACTAAAATTTCAAACCGTACACCCTCGACTTCCACCGCATTATTCTCGGTTGATTCACTTGATATCACTTCATCGGGACTCTCCCTGATTAGTTGAGAATTAGCTATCAATTCTTTAGGTATATACGAGAGTGCTATGGCTCCAAAAAAGCCGAAAACCAATGCTATTGCTGTTAT
>DNGI01000309.1:51025-57011 GCA_003486645.1 Cyanobacteria bacterium UBA11370
ATTAAATACAGGTTTATGGAAGGAAAAAACTATCTTTGGGTAGAGGTTTTTTGCTACTTTTTGTGGTTTGGAGCTTCTGACTGTACCAGTTAGCCGCCACGAAGTCAGTAGCGTCGCTTTTGTGGGAAAAAGGGCGATGGTACGTCGAGGCTTGAAACTAAAGCAGTCTGCACAGTTCATTGTTGGACTAAGCGAATCTCTACCAAAGGAGTCAGACCTGCACCTTTCCAGAGATCTGTTAAGGGTCTGAGTGTTTTTATTTCTGGGTCATACATTCTTATATGTTCCGATACCCAGTTAGTGTACCCCATCCCAATTTGATATGTACCTGGTTTGATATCATCGAAAAACCATGTGCCACCAAATCCATCAAACCATTCAAGTTGAAGTTTGTTATTCCGCCAAAAGAGTCTTGCATCCAAACCAAAAATTGCCGTTTCTCCAGGTTGAAGTAGGGGACAATCAGAGACTGTTGGCATGGAAGTCCAATTTCTACCCCCGTCCCGCTTCAATTCTGTTCCATCTGATTTAAATAGTTGTGGGATAACCGTGTCAAACCGAGTGAAACGAACAGCTTGTTGCGTATTATTGGTAATGCGAAGTCCCAGGGAAACAGGTGTTGTGGCATTGGGCTTGTTAGCGGGAATAGTCAATACTCGATTGGGTATTAATATCTCAAATTGGATACCATCCACCTCAACGGTATTGCTGTCAATCAATAGGGGTTGAACTATCTGGAGTGGGACAAAAGTTGTAGCGGATTGAGCTGCCCTAAGTCCTTCTATTCGCCTGATTTGCTGAGTTTCTGGGTCTAAGCATGAAACCTCTCCACCCGGACTATTATAGGTAAATCTCAACTGATATGTTTCGGTTTGAAGAGCATCAAAATACCAAAAGCTACCGGGTTTATTATTACCTGTTAGTTGAAGCTTGTTGTTAGCCCAATAGAGTTTAATAAAAGAATTGAATCTCCGACTTGACCTGGGTTCAACTATGCTACAAATAGCTGCTCTATTCCTTACATCTCTATCTACAACTTCTTGCCGTTGTAGGGCTTGTCCATGGGAATCAAATAGTTCTGGAACCAGGCTTTCAAATCCAAATTGGATAGGAGTTTGTGTATTGTTAACTATTAAGATACTAACAGGGACAATGGTATCAAGACTCAGCGTTTTTTCCGGGATAGACAAAACAGAGTAAGGAACCTGAATTTCCATCTGGATGCCATTGGCTTCAAAAGCTTGAGTGTTAGTGGATGCTAGAGAGTTCGACTCTATCCTACCAATTCCTACCGAAGAGGGTGTAGTCAATCCTTTTGGCAAATGCCAGAGTGCAATTGCTCCAAAAAAGCCGAAAACAAAAGCTAAAACTAAAGCCAGAAATTTCATCATGGATATTTGCTGACATAAAGTTCTCACGAAATTTATCTTTTTGCTCCTGAGATCAAGGCTCGACAATACGAACTTCTACTAATGGAGTGATTACTTCACCGCCCCAGAATCCTTCGTTAAGTTCCTCGGCGGTTGTTTCTGGAGTAATATTCTTTAGGCATATACGAGAGTGCTATGGCTCCAACAAAGCCAAAAACCAATGCTATTGCTGTTATCAAAAAATGGCGCACAACAGTTTTTTAAGTTTTGTATCTATCGAATTATAGGTATTAAATACAGGTTTATGGAAGGGAAAAACTGTCTTTGGATAGAGGTTTTTTGTTACTTTTTCTGATTTAGAACTTCTGACTGTGCCAGTTAGCCGCCACGCAGTCAGTAGCGTCGCTTTTGTGGGAAAAGGGGATCAAAGAACTCTCCTCAATTCGTAGAGGCGATCGCTTGTTGTCCTTGAGGCGAAATAACATACCCTAAAAAGGCTTGAACTTGAGGACTGGGAGGTTGTTTGTAAACATAATATAATGAGCGTTGATAAGGATAATTTGGTGCTTCTGGAGTCATTCCACCTATAGCTACAGTTCGTACAGTTTGTTGTTGTTTCACTTGGGCATAAGTGGCATAACCAATCCCATCTTTTCCTAACTGTTGCAGCATCGGTGTGGTTTTATCTTCTGCCATTGTTGTAATGTTTGGAGTTGTGCCAAAATTAGTTCCTTTTAAGACTAATTCTCGAAATGCTTGATGAGTACCACTAAAAGCAGGTCGATTGATTACCCGGATCGTTCCTGGTTGTCCGCCGACTTGTGACCAATCGGTCAGTGTTCCTTGAAAAATTCCGATAACTTGCGCTTCAATTAAGCCTTTACTACCGAAAGGATTTTTATCTCCAATGACAATTGCAATCGCATCTGTCATCACAGGTACGGTAACTAAACCTTGCGCTGTTTCTTGGGGAGTGAGGGGACGAGAAATAGCGGCGATATCAGCATTTCCAGCAAGAATGGATTGAATTCCTTGATCAGTTCCTCCCGCTTGAGTCCTAACGGTTGTACCGGGAAATTGTTGTTCAAAATTATTTTTAAGCGCTTGATTAATTTGCACCATGCTAGTAGAACCTTCAATCCTGATAGTTGTTCCACTGGGTACATTTGTTGGAGGTGCAAAGTTGGGTGCTGATTGATTAGGTGCAGTTGTATTTTGTGGTGTTGGTGATGGATTTGAGGTGGTGTTATTGTTTCCTCCTGGTAAATTTCCGATATTAATACCCGATTTCTGAGTAAACCACCAATAGCCACCTGCTAATAAAGCGCCTGTAATTAAAAGGGCTGCAATTAGAGTTCCGGTTTCGTTTTTTTGTGACATAGTAATCTTTAATAGAAGTAATTTATAAATTTCCTACTTTGTTCAAGAGTTGCACAGACTCAGCGGATACTAACAAATCCAGCTTTACTAAGCAAGTCTTAACCTTCAAGTGCGATCGCACAATCCCCAACTGTCTGCCTCCCTCCACGATGATGAAATGAAGTCAACAATAAATTAATAGAAAGATAGCGCTGCAACCTCCATCCCCCGATCCAATAAATTCCGCTAATAACCAACTACTCATCCGTTACATCCGCTACACCATCCGTTGCCAAATAAATATTACATCATCAATTGCAAAATCTAGGGAGGGCACATATCGATGCGTCCCTACTGATAGTGGTTCAATAGACCTCTCCGATAAAGAATCTGAAACTCTTACCCTGTCTAAGCGAAAACCTAATTTCTGGAGAGGTTTAATGATCATGCAAGCGTAAGTCCTGATTTAACGAATTCTCACAAATCCAGCTTTTTCAATCAACTGTTGTGCCTCAGATTGCAGTAACCAATTGGCGTAGGCTTTTCCAGCCTCCTGTTCTATACTATTATTTTCTTTGACAACTACAAATAATTTGCGGGTAATGGGATATTCGCCTTTTTGGAAAGCAGTACTATTGAGTTGGTTCCGTTGATTGGGACAATTTTCAGGAGGGATAAACGGTTCTTTGTAGGGAGTAACGAGTTGGTTGGATTTGTTAATTAATGGCAACGGATTAACCGTACATTGACCAACCACTTCCGGCGCAGAGGCGTAGTAAATTCCACCGATAGTCTGGGATACTTTTTGTAATCCGTCAGTTGTCGAGTAAACAAACTCAACATTGTTTCCAAAATCTGCTTTCTCTAAGACATTATCGATAAAGAATTCCACAGTGCCACCGTCTTCTTTGCGACGAGAATAGGCAGTAATTTTAAGATCAGGGCCACCCACTTGACTCCAATTGGTAATCTGGCCAATGTAAATCTGTCTGAGTTGGTTTACTGTTATTCCTGAAACCTTTAGGTTGGGATTAACAGCGATCGCTAGTCCATCAATAGCTACCGGAATCTCTTTAAGGCTAAACCCTTTTTGTTGAGCAAATTGTTGTTCCTCAGTTTTAATTGTACGAGAGGACTGAGAAAAATCTAATTGATTATCTAACACCATTTGAATACCAGTACCTGAACCGGGAGTTCTGGTTGGGTGATCCATGTAGCGTAGTTGAAACTGAGGACAGATGTTTTGAATTACTGGATCTACATCTCGCCGGATTGGTGCCCAAGTCGTGCTACCACCGTAGTTAAACAATCCCGTTGGAAAGTTTTTGCAGGTAGGTTGTGGAGGACTAGACCCATTTCCAACAATCCGGTTATACAACAATAAGATTAAAGTTAATATGCCTAGGGTTCCGAAAAGAGTTAGAACTATTAGTGTTAATTCTTGTAAGGGTTTGCGTGAGGACATGGAATAAAATTATGACATTGATAATAGCGAGACAAATCTAGGTGATCAAAGAAATCGTGATAGTAATAGATAAATCAATCGAAATATCGCTGTTACGGCGATCGCACCTGCTCCTGCTAGAACAGATACCACGAGTACAAATGAAACAGGGAAACCACCTTGTAAACCTTTGAAAGCCACAACCAACGCTACACTAATTCCCCCGATAATTAAAAAATCGAATTTCTCAATAATACGGCGGAACTCTGCAAAAATCAGCCCCCCCATCACCATTCCCCACAATCCCACACTAACTCCTGATGAAGGGATCAAACTACCCAAAGCAATAAATAACAACGCCCCTTCAAATCCCGTAAACGCTGCTCCAGATAAAGTTTCTACTATTGAAAACGTGGCTCGTTTGGAGTGGGAGGGAGGAGTGATTGAATGAGTTTTTTGTGGTGGCGGATTAGATCCGTGAATGGGTGAAGCTGGATTGATAGGGGGTGTTACTGTAGCAGGTTGGGGTGGATTTACCGGAGTGCTACTGGGTGGTGGAGTAATAGCCATTCTAGGAGATGATGGTGTAGGTTGTGATGTCAGAGCATCAAGCACCTCTTGAGCCGATTGAAAGCGTTGATTAGGGGTAGGTAGAAGCATTCGATCTAAAACATCAGCAACATTATTGCTAACTTGAGCATAATTTCTCCAGTTCCACTGATTGTTATAGCCATCATATAACTCCCCCGTTTCTTTCCCCGTTAGTAACGTAATTACTGTTACTGCCAACGCATACAAATCCGTTGAGGGGTAAACTTGTGCCCCAGACATTTGTTCCGGTGGCGCAAATCCCATTGAATAAATTCCAGTCGATTTTCCGGTTGGTGTTGCTCCTGCCGTTACCTGTTTGACAGCACCAAAATCTAACAAATACAAACGCCCATTGCGATGTCGTATAATATTAGATGGTTTAATATCTCGATGAATTGAACCATTTTCATGCACAAACTGCAATACATTACTAATTTCTCTCAGCACTTCTAAGGCTTCAGCTTCAGAAAACGCGCCTTTACTATTCAGTTCTTCCTCCAAGGTTTGTCCATCAATAAATTCTTGAACCAGGTAGAAAAATTGGTCTTCTTTTCCAGCTTGGTACAAACTAGGCACGATCAACGGGAAAAACGCATAGAGATCGGGAATTTGAGGATGAGTGGTTCCGAGTTGTTCTAAAACTTCCGCTTCCCGTTCAAATAAATTTTGAGCAAGTGTAAGTTGTTGAGAACTCAAATTGCCAGATGGCTGAAACTGTTTCACCACACAATAGCGCATCTTGGTCGTATAGCGATCGCGTGCCAAAAACGCCGTACCAAACCCCCCCTTACCCAACAACTTTGTCGGAATATAACGACCGACTAAAATAAGAGGCATCCCACAAGCTGTGCAGAATTTTTGCTGTGCCGTTTGCAGGGTTGCTTTATCATCGAGATCGGCAAAGAAATTTTGCGGACGGGGACAACTTGGACGGGTACAGTGAATTTCCATAAATGGAGACTGGACGAAGATTGTGATCTATACTTCCCACGGACATAAACTGAAAGCAAGGGTAGCTAAGTAGGTAGGCGTAAATAAACCTCATACCCAAAAGTTGGGTTTCTTCAAGAAACCTGACTTCTCAACCCCTGCGAGTTTTAACTTTAATTGTGCCTATCTGCTTAGATGATACATTCTCTATTAGACAAAAGAGGGATAAGATTTCTCCTCCTCTCCCCCTCTCCCCCTCTCCCTCTCAATCTTTTTTAGGGATTCAACCAGA
>DNGI01000395.1 GCA_003486645.1 Cyanobacteria bacterium UBA11370
GTGACATTTTTATCGACTGTAACCTTTGGCATCGGGGACTTCCTTCGTAGCTCCGGCTTGCTCAACGGCTTGTTGTGCGGCTTTCATTGATTCCGTCCCAGGTTGAGCTGGCAATCCTGTCGGTGCGGGAAGTTCTGGGATAGTTTTTTGCAGGGAAAGCCTTTGTTTCTCCAGAGCCTGAGTTGAAGCGGTTTGAGCGATCGCATAGGTAGCAACCGCTTGGGTTGGTGGTGTAGTTTTTAAGTGTGCGAGAATCATTGCTGGATCTTCTGCACTAATCGCCACCGCCTGTTGAGGAACTGAGGCACTGGTTTGACCTGGAGCTACTCCACTACTTCCACTGGCTTTTCCTGTGGGAGTAGTGGCGGCTGATTGAGCTGGAGGCTGAGTTGGAAGGGACTCACTACTACTAGGACTTTCGCTTTTGCCAACTTGGCTTGAGGCTGGAGCTTCGGCTTTTTGTTCTTTCTGTTTCTCGGTGGCTGCTTCAGCTAGTTGATTTTCCTTAACAGCTTTGGAACTGTCAGTCGGTGGTGTCTGGTTTGATGCGCTCGTTGAAATTTGAGAGATGGTTTTTGGCGATAGATTATCGACATTTGATGATTGTGTATTTTTCGGCTCTGGATGAACTTCCCTAAAGCGATCGCCCAGCTTTTTCGCTTCCACGGGTGCGGAGGCTCCCGCTTCTGCTTCCCCTACTGTACGCTGTGGTTCTTTGTTCTTTGTGAATTCAGTCGTTTGTTTATCAAGGGTTTTAGCCTCAAGAGGTTCAACTGCCTGTCCATTCCCACGCTTTTGAACAATTGCCTCTTTCAAAGGAGGCGCACTATTCATCTCGCTTCCATCAGCCATCTCCTTCTTCTGGATAGGATCTTCGGAGGCAATTGGAGGGTACTCAACCCTCTGAATCTGACCCAATTGCTGCACCTTAAACTGATTCAACCCATTTAATACCGGATTGGCTCTCTCTATCATCTCCGGCTGATACTCATTGTCTAACCCATCTAAGGTCAGTTTCCTTTGCACTCTTGGCGACGGTGTACCAGGAGTATTAACTGGAACATCCAGACCGTTATAACCAAACCTGGATGCCTTCTCTAATTGAGCTTGTAAGAAAGGTTTTTGGGGTTGCTGCTCTCTAGTTTCTGCCTCTGGCTGCACAGTTTCTGGTACACTTTCTCCCTCTCCCTCTGTGTCAGGTGACTCCTGATTGGGTGGTGTTTCTTCTTCAAAAAGTTCCTCTCTAGAAACAGTCTCCTCAACAGTTTCTGACGTTGCCGAAGCTTCTGCTACTGGCGACTGAGAGTTATTTTCTGACCCCCCACTATCTGATTGCCTCTGCACTGGTGGCGGTGGTGTGGCTGGTGCATTAACCGGAACATCCAGACCGTTATAGCCAAACTTAGATGCTCTCTCTAGTTGGTCTTCAATTCTTACCGTTTCTTGCTCAATAGGTTCAGGCTGATACGAGCGTTGCGGCTGCAATGAGCTGTGTGTCTGATTGGGGACAGAAGAACTCTTTTTCTCAACGTACTCGCTGCCTGACATACCCCGCTTCTCCCTATTCAAGAGTCAAGAAATTACCTCAATAATAGAGGAGATTGAGTATTGCACTTCAACCCCATTAAAAAACTTGACAAATTGCGGTGCATCCCCTCAAGCTAACTCCATAAATAGGGATGAAAAATTGGTGATAAGTGAAAACTGGCAAGATTGGTTAACAGTGTTGGGTTATTTGGTCTTCCTTGGATTTATTGCATGGCGAGTGCTGGCGACTAGGGCAAAGTAATAGGGCTACCCATAGAGAGTGCGATCGCTCTCAGCCGAGTCAATCAATATCACAAAAAAGTTGACGCTTCCGTGAGTTCTGTCGTTAAAACTCTATCTTGGCATAGAAATCCTCATCAGCTTTTACAAAAGCGGGACGTGCCATCAGTTTAGTCAGATAAACTTTAACCGGATTATCGGCTTTGAGCATTCCTAATCGCAGCGCCCACAAGAGTACACCACCTGTAACAACATCAGCCGCACTAAAGCGATTTTCAACTAGATAATCTTGATGGTTGAGAACCTCATTAAGAGGGGCGCAAACTTTATCAAACCATTCTTGGGCTTCTTGTTGGGATACGTGGGTACGTTGCTTTAAGGGGAGTAGCTTTTCTGGCAAATTCGGTAAAACCTGAAACATGAATTGTTCGACTGGAGGCTCTAAAGTTAGAGGGGCATAAAATAGCCATTGATAGTAATAGCCTCGTGTGGGAGTTAAAGGGAGTGGTGCTAATCCTTTTTCTGGGTATTTATCAGCCAGATACGCACAAATGGCGGCTGACTCAAAGATAGTAACATCGTCATCAACGAGTACGGGGACTTTGCGATGAGGATGGAGTTGACAATATTCTGGCTGTTGAGTCATTGCCATCGTGACGTGGATTAACTCATAAGGACTACCCATTTCTTCCAGCAGCCATCGAGGGCGCATGGCTCTAGTAGTGGCAATGTAGTAAAGTTTCATGTCTTGAAGAATTGGGGGGCGTTTGTTAATTAAACTTCCATTATTATCCTTATCGCTACGCCTCAAAATCAAAGGCGATCGCATTATCGATACACTGTAAAAGTTCAGCCTTAACCCGAACATGAATCAGGATGCCATAGATAGGTATTTCGAGCCTCTACACTCTCGAAGGTCATCAAGAATCCGTGAGTGTACCCCTGATTGAGTCCTTCCGGGCTGGAGTAAGGCCCACCTGAAAAGTAGGTAATACCTGGAATCAATTGTTTCAGTTGAGCCAGTGCCTCAAATAGCTCTGTAATTTTTTCGGCTGTCACCTCCGGTTTCATTTGCACTAAAACCATATGTTGAATAGTCGGCATGATATCTCCAGTTTTGGGGTTAATTTAACACCTAAAGAATGGGGAGCATGTCAAGTTTGCACAGGGGAAAGTGGGAGAGGAATGAAGAGGGAGAGTAGTTAGCGGACAATGTCCGCTAACATAAACCCGAGGGAGAGGCAACAGGTGCGCTCATGAGAGACAATCTTGGTATCCTTCCAGAAGCCGTGACCAATGAACCCCTCTCAAGAGAAAGCCTTAAAAGAGCATATCCAGGCGATCGCTAAAATCCTTTATGAACAGACATCACCCGAACAGTTGAAGGATTTGGAGACGATTGAAGCCACCGTGCGTCAACAGGTGACAGAATATGTCAGTCCAGAACTGGGAATTTTTTTATCCAAAAAGCGACAGGAACAAGCGCCGGAAGAATCAGAAAACTAAAAAGTTGTATTGGAGAACTGCCGCTGACCAATAGACATCTTGCAAAAGTCGC
>DNGI01000462.1:0-4184 GCA_003486645.1 Cyanobacteria bacterium UBA11370
CAACTAACCACAAACAACAAAACACAAACAACTAACAACCAATCACTAATGAGTCATTGATGGTCCATCCTGCTCATCAAGCATACTGATACCAGACAATGGACGGTAGGTGTAGTTTTGGCGGGGTGTTTTTTGGATACTTTCTTGGATACTTTCCAAGTCAATATACCGATCCGCAACATTAATTAAACTGTCACTGGTCATTGAACGTAAGCTTACGACCTCAACCCGAACTCCCCGATAGCTGACTGCATCAACGGCATAGGCAAGATCCCCATCTCCACTAACTAGAACAGCGGTGTCATAAGAACCTACCAATGCCATCATATCCACAGCTATTTCTACATCCAAATTAGCTTTCTTAGAGCCATCCGGTAGCTGGACTAAATCTTTGGCAATGACTCGATAACCATTGCGACGCATCCAGAGTAAAAATCCCTGCTGCTTTTCATTGGTGCGATCGACCCCAGTATAAAAGAACGATCGCAGTAATCTTGATCCTGCCGTTAAACGAACTAGGAGCTTAGTGTAATCAATTTCAATGCCCAGTTGTAGGGCTGCATAAAACAAATTTGAACCGTCGATGAAGATGGCGACACGACCGCGATTTTCTAAAATTTGTTCAGGTGTAAAAACAGGATCGGTACTAAAATGATTAGAATTCAACATGATTGTTATGCCTCGATTTGTTATCAAAAAAAAGTATTGATGCCTCCTTTCCCGATAGTCTCCAATTTTGGTCAGTCGCCAGTTCATCTTATGCCCTAAACGACGGAGCAAAATTACGCTTGTTCCAACCTCGCAAAAACGGGTTTGGGAGAACTTAAGCTCTGATGAGTTTTTAAGGTTCCCCAAACGGCTTGATTGGCATAGGTTGTAGACTCTTGAATCTGGTTTTTTTCATTAAAGTCAATTGAAAAACCTAGCTGTTGGTAAATATCGGTACTTATGCTGGGAATAATGGGTGCTAGTAGATAAGCTGCTAGTCTAACTGATTCTAAGACGGTGTACAATACCTCTTCGACAGCTTGTTGTTTCCCTTCCTTGTACAGGGTCCAAGGTGCCCGATCCGCCAGGAATTTGTTACTCGCTCGAATTAAGGAAAAGATCTCCTGACAAGCTTTACTAAATTCTAGGTTTTCATAGGCTTTCGCCACGCGATCGCTCAATCCCAAACCAATTTCCTTTAAGGGATGATCGGCTGGAATATCTTGAGATTTCACATCAGGGACAACACCGCCACAATACTTGTGTGCCATACCCAAGGTGCGATTGAGCAAGTTACCTAAATCGTTGGCTAGGTCAGCATTCACAATATCAATAAAACGGGTTTCACTAAAATCTCCATCCCGCCCAAATTCAATTTCTTTGAGCAAGTAGTAGCGAATCGCATCAGTACCATAGCGTTCAACTAACTCAAAGGGATCGATAGTATTACCCAGAGTTTTACTAATTTTTTGACCGTCCTTTGTTAGAAACCCATGCCCAAATACACGACCGGGTAGTGGTAAACCTGCTGACATTAACATGGCAGGCCAATAAACCGCATGAAACCTTAGAATGTCTTTACCAATTAGGTGTAAATTAATCGGCCACCAGCTTTTTAAAGCATTTTCTAATGTGGGTTCGCTATCGGGATCAAGCAGCGCGGTGACATAGCCGAGTAAGGCATCAAACCACACATAGATTGTATGTTTGGGATCAACAGGTACTGGAAATCCCCAATCTACATTTACTCGTGAAATTGAAAAATCCTGAAGTCCCCGCTCAACAAAGCTTAACACTTCATTCCGGCGGCTTTCAGGTTGGATAAACTCCGGTCGGTCTTGGTAAAGTGCCTCAAGTTCGCTTTGATACTTGGACAGTCGGAAAAAGTAGTTCTGTTCATCCCGCCATTCCGCCTCAACATTGGGGTGAAGTGGACAGCGATTTCCCGCTAAGAGATCCCGTTCTTCCTTGAATTCCTCGCAGGAGACGCAGTACAAGCCTTTTTGTTGACCGAGGTAGATATCCCCTTGATCCCAAACCCGCCCAAAAAATTCCTTAACAATGGCTTCATGACGCACAGAGGTGGTACGACTGAAGCGATCGTACTGGATTTTCAGGTTTTGCCAGAGGCTATCGAACTTAGCCACGACCTGATCACAATGGACTTGAGGGTCTAGACCGTTGCTTTCAGCCGCACGCTGAATTTTTTGCCCGTGTTCATCCGTCCCGGTAATCAATAGTACGCCTTTCCCGCGCAATCGTTCAAACCGGGCTACTGCATCCGCTGCCATGGTTGTATAGGCGCTGCCGATGTGCGGTAAGTCATTGACGTAATACAGCGGTGTTGTAACAGTAAATGTGTTTGTATTGGTATCGCGCTCAATCATCTGTTGTGAAGAAAACATCCTCCTGTAACTTGGGTTTCATTTCTAGTGTATGGCTACGAGTATTTATTCTAATGGCTATATCTAGTTACATTTACTTAGCATTTTGCAAAATAAAGGTATCAATTGATACAAAGCATTACGAATGTTTACGTCAGTTTGTTTAAACCTTCTTGAACTAACTCTAAAAAAAGTATTAATTTTTAATCGGCTTCTTGCTTTTATTCAAGTAAAGGGTTTGTATTTTTCCCTTCCCCTTACCCCTTTAACCTTTTGCCACCTCTTGTAAAAGAGATTTTTATCCTTCCTTCTTGGGATTCAGAATCTGACATCAGTGCTTATACGTTAAGGTATCTGTCAAAAAGTAACATGAATGACTATTGTAAAGAAAGATGAAGTCGTATTCATCAGGGTTACGTGGGTTAGAACCCCGAGGCTAGTGTAACGTGGCACAAATAAGTGACCAGCTAAAATCTCCCCCTTGTCCCCCTTGTCCCCCTTGTCTCCCTTGCCCCCCTTGTCCCCCTTGTCCCCCTTGTCGCTGACAGGTGGTCACTTTCCTTCTGCCGTCCTGCACTAGCCCCTGATGTTGCATCATTGCCTTATTGCCTGACGAATCAAGCATGAGGGCTAGATTTCATCCAAAGACTGGAGGTAGTAGTAGAGAAAACACGTAAGTAGGGATGTCTTTTAAGTAACTCATCAATACTGTGATAAAATAAATAAGTTATCACACAAAATTCTCCCTAATGTCTTAAAAAACAAAAGAGTCCGATGAAGGATTCAGTACCAAGGTTGGTGTATTTTCATACGTCCCCCGTCAACCTCCCGCCTTCATATTTTCTTAGTCTCTAGTCAATAAATCGTTATACTTCAATGAGAAATGAGCGATGCCAGAGGTGAAAAGCCATCCGTGCTTCCTGACACCAGGTTCTTTAAATCCAGCTAAACCCTTATTTGTCTTCCTACCAGGGATGGATGGCACAGGGGAGTTGCTGCGATCGCAAACCCAAGATTTAGTCACCGCTTTTGATGTGCGCTGTTTAGCAATCCCGGCAGATGATTTAACCAATTGGGACGATTTATCCCACCAAGTCCTAAGCCTAGTTGAAGCAGAACTGAAGGGGCAACCTAGCCGTTCAGTTTATCTGTGTGGTGAGTCCTTCGGAGGATGTTTAGCTCTCAAGGTAGCACTCTTAGCACCTGATCGGTTTGACCGAATTATTTTGAGCAACCCAGCCACATCGTTGAGCCATCACTCTTGGTTATTATGGGGAGCGCAATGGGTTAATTGGTTGCCGGATTGGTTTTACGAAGTATCGGCGTTAGGATTTTTACCCTTTTTAGCATCATTAGAGCGAACAACTCCTAGCGATCGCCGCGCCCTTTTAAAAGCCATGCAATCTGTACCCGGAAAAACCGTGAATTGGCGTTGGTCGATGCTGAGGGAATTTGAAATTGATGAACAGCAACTCAAACGATTGACCCAACCGATTCTTATCCTTGCCAGTACGGCTGATCGGTTATGGCCTTCCTTAGCAGAAGCAAAACAGTTGGTTAACGCTCTACCCAATGCCAAAATGGTGGTATTGCCTGATTCTGGTCATGCCTGTTTATTAGAAACAGAGGTTAACCTTTTAGAAATTCTCAAAGAGCAAGACTTTTTAAGCAATTCAAAATTCAAAATTCAAAATTCAAACGTTTAAGTTGGTTGTTGGTTGTTGGTTGTTGGTTGTTTGCCCCCATCCCCCCATTAATTTTAATTAGGACTATTAAATCGAACATAAAATAATATGATGTCCGGCTAATCAC
>DNGI01000462.1:4438-6548 GCA_003486645.1 Cyanobacteria bacterium UBA11370
CTCTCCCTCTCTCCCCCTCAATCCTTATTTAGGCTTATTCAAGCGGACATAAAATAACATCTCTACTTAGCGGAAGTTATCGGGGTTAAATCGAGGATTTGAGCGTGCTGGAATACTTTGGCGTAATTGAGTGCCAGTCCCTCCATCTGCCGGATCTAAGAAGGGTCGCAAATTGATCCGATCAGAACGCCTCGTCGAGGTTTTACCAATTCCTAAAGCTGATAACCCTTCATTTAAAACTTGATCGACTAACTCAGATCCCGTGTCTTCCTCAATAAATGTGGGAACAGCATCAGTAGAACTGCCACCGTCAGCAATTGTTAAGTTTTCAAAGACGCGATCGCGGGTGACTTGAGGATCTTGACCCGGAGGCACAGTGAGTACAATTTGACAAGCGGGATTTTTCTGAGTGGTGACGCAAATAATATCGTAATTATTTTCGACAGCCGTTCGCATTTCTAATAACCCATCCGGTCGATAAAATTCTAAACGTCGGCTAATCTCATTACAACGGCGCTCTTCTGTCCACCCACCCCCCATTGTACTGGGAGTCGCCCAGGCATAAGCTTGATCTGGCTGACTTTCAGGGTGGTACATAACCGTGTACTCCCCATCTAGAAACTCGCAGGTAAACCGAGGGTCATCAGATGTATTAACGTCGGGTTGGCGATTCTGAGCTAAAGTACTATTGTTGGGTAGTTGAGTGTGAAGGTTAAGACTTGGCTGGTGGTTGCTGAAGGCAGATGCGCGATCGCTTGCTAATAAAATTGCCGCACTCACTGACAAGCCAACAGTTTTAACGAAAAAAGACATTAGATCTACATGAGTAGTCGGCTGTTTTAGTATCATTGCATCCATCCTTCACCATTTTCTTGAAGTCACGGCTGCCACAGTTTAGCTCAAACGGGCAGGTTATAATTGGCAACTCAAGATAGCTTGACGTAACAGTTGAGCTTGGGAGTTCCTGAAATTCTTAGGTTGTTGGTTGTTGGTTGTTGGTTGTTGGTTGTTAGTTGTTAGTTGTTGGTTGTCATTATTTATTTGTCCCCCCCTCTCCCCCAGGGCTAATTCATTGTGATGAGAGAAAATTAGGACAGCCAGAAGTTAGCGTACACTCGCATCTTGAAAGCAGCTCATTTGATTTGTCCACTCTCTCCCATGAAAGCCAATCTCCTAGAAGCCTTAACGCAAGTGCAAGATTTTCGCGCTGCTAGAGGACAGCGTTATCCTTTGTGGTTGCTGCTGCTGAGTCGTGATTATGGGGACTATGAGTGATTGTCTCACTGTCAAAAAAAACTGTACAACTAATTATTGAGAGTGGCAATGATTGTGATGGCTGTCAAAGCTAATCAAAAACGTCTCTACGAACAAATCCAACTAACTACTGAGCAAGCGACACCTCTGAGTGTAGACATCACAACCGAACACAGAAGCGATCGCCTCACGACTAGAACTGTATCTGTTTTTGACGACTTGAGCGATATCAGTTCTGAGTGGGTAGGTCTGGCACGTCTGGTTAAGGTAGAACGCACAGGTACACGAGCAAGCAAGCCCTATCATCAGATAGCCTACTACATCAGCAGTCTCAGCCTCAATGCTGCACAATTTGCCCAAGGTATTCGTGGTCATTGGGGAATTGAAAACCGCTTACATTGGGTCAAAGACGTAGTACTTGAGGAGGATAGTTCCAGGATACGACTTGGTAATGCGCCTGCCAATCTGTCCATTATCCGTAGTTTAGTGATCGCTATTTTGCGCTACAACGGTTATTCTTCCATCACCAAGGCGGTGAGGATGATTGGTCATAACCTTGAGCAGATTTTTCTCTTGTTCGGGAAGGTAGCAAGCGAAGCTTAAGTTACTAAACTCAGTAGACCGAAAACTTTTGCGATCGCAAAGAACAAGTTCCACTTTCGTCGTGTGGAGCAAAAAGAAACACGACTGGCAAATGAGACTTGGCAAGGGGAGAGTGGACAAATCAAATGAGCCGCTTTCAAGATGCGAGTGTACGCTAACTTCTGGCTGTCCTAATTTTCTCTCATCACAATGAATTAGCCCTGCCGCATCGGGGGGATTGAGGGGGGTCGATTTGACTTTTGCAAGAGGTCTA
>DNGI01000462.1:6830-9631 GCA_003486645.1 Cyanobacteria bacterium UBA11370
ACTTCTAGTCTGTGGGCGATTTGTAAATACGGGATGCTCCCTTAGCTATTAGCTATAAGCCACTCTTAGGCTTTGACAAGATAACTAGCAACTTGGGTTATTAGATTACAGATTCACCTGTTAAGCTGAACGCACGAATTTCACTGATTTTTACCTTCACCAATTGACCCTTTAATTGATTAATATTCCCCTTAAAAAAAGTTAGGCGATTCCCTCTAGTACGTCCCATAACTTGGGTAGAGTCTTTAGGATTTTGGTCTTCTACTAATACTTCTTCAATCCGATGCAAATAACGCTCCGATCGCGCTGCGGCTTTGGTTGCTACTAAATGATTGAGACGTTGGAGGCGATCGCTCTTCACCTCTTCACTAATCTGATTGTCCCATAAAGCAGCGGGTGTACCAGGACGAGGAGAATAAGCAGCGGTATTTAACTGATCAAAACCAATATCTTCGACTAACTTCAGTGTATTTTCAAACTGGGCTTCCGTCTCTCCTGGAAAACCAACAATCGCATCCGCACTAATCGACGCATCCGGCATATAGTTCCGAATCGTATCAATAATTCGGCGATATTTTTCCTGAGAATATCCCCGCGCCATTGCCTTGAGGATATCATTATCTCCCGATTGAAAAGGAATATGAAAATGTTCGCAGACTTTAGGCAATTCTTTGCAAGCACGAATTAACCGTTCGGTGAAATAACGGGGATGACTGGTAGCAAAACGAATGCGTTCTATTCCCGGTACATCGTGTACATAATAAAGTAAATCAGTCAAAGTATGCTGATGACGACCCGACTCTGTTACCCCTGGCAAATCACGCCCGTAAGCATCAATATTTTGACCTAAAAGAGTCACTTCCTTGTAACCTTGATGCCCTAATTCCGCCATTTCCGCCCGAATTGCTTCTGGGGTACGGGATTGTTCGATTCCTCGTACATTTGGCACCACACAATAGGTACAGCGTTCGTTGCATCCGTAAATTACATTCACCCAAGCCGAAACTGTACTATCTCGACGAGGTTTAGTAATATCTTCAACAATCTGAATCGGTTCAGTTGCAACAACCTGATTCCCATTAAAGACTTGTTCTAACAAATCCTCTAAACGATTGGCATATTGGGGTCCCATCACCAAATCTAATTCTGGCACTCGACGCAATAGTGCCTCTCCCTCCTGCTGGGCAACACATCCAGCTACGATTAAAGTAAGGTCAGGTTCTTCTTGTTTCCGCTTTGCCTGTCTGCCCAGGTAAGAATAAACCTTTTGCTCGGCGTTATCCCGAATCGTGCAGGTATTGTAGAGGATTAAGCTAGCATTATTAGGGTCTTCTGACCACTGGAACCCCATATTTTCCAGGATACCAGCCATCCGTTCTGAGTCGGCTTTGTTCATCTGGCAACCGAAGGTGGTGATATGGTAGCGACGGCGAGAGGTGGTCATGGGGAGTTATGGGGAAGGGTTTCAAACAGGGTTTAGATTTTTATTATAGATTTTGTTATTTGTTCTGCTCAGGACTGATGCGATCGCGCAACCCCGTTTACTGTTTAAGTCTCTTCCAGATTACCAGGTATGGATGAGAATGCTTCTCTAGTTATTGATCTATTTGCAGGTTGTGGAGGGTTTGCTTTAGGTTTTGAAGTCGTAACCCAAGTTTTGCGTAGCTTTGAAACTTGTATCAGTATATTTACGTGACCTTGACGGGAAATTTAACTATAAATTTACGTACTTGCTTGGAAGTTTTTGCTACTCGGAAATAGCAAAATTAAACGTAAGCATTCAGAAGTCACAATTGTGTGCTTTAGAGTGTTATCAGGCTGCCTCAAATACCAAGCTCTCATGAATATTGAAGACATTGCTCGGCACTACATTACTACTCCAGATTGTACACTATCTTCTGCTATTGTTAAAGATTTTCGACGATTTATCGTCGATGTAGCCCAATCTGAACTGCAAGGAATTGATTTTCAGTATGTTGATTTCGTGCCTTATATGAGAGGAGAAGAACTTTCTTTAGACGATATCTACACGGATTTTAATCAGGGCAAATTGCAGATTACGACTCAATTCAATCAATCCGATCTCCTAGGGTCAGACGTGAATCTGATTTTCCGTTGTATCCATGAAATTCATCATATTAAACTGAATGTCGGCTTTGGTTTAGCAGGAGAGTTAGCAACGGCTGCCCATATCATTTCTTTGACGGATAACCTTTTATTTAAGCAAATTCTCTTCAGTGAAACCTTGGGACAGATTGCTGTCCGCCTCTATAAGGGAGAGTTCCCAGAATACCAAAAGGTTGTACTCTTTAATCCTGATATTGTGTATTCTTTGGAGCGAGATTGGCAGTTGCTTTGCTCTAGAAAGGTAGGTGGCTAAGACAATTATAAGGAATCTTGCATGAACTATAAGTAATGGAGAAGGGGAGTAAGTTTATTAGGGGTAATTAGCCAGGTATTATATCAGATCTCATCCTTTCGTAGTCAATTCCCGATCATAACGGACACGAGCGTTCTCTATCTCATCCAAGTGAGTTTCTGCCCACTGACAAATTGCCTTTAATAATTGAGTTAGGGTTTTACCCAAAGGTGTTAAAGAATACTCAACTTTTGGCGGTACAACAGGGTAAACATGACGTTCGACTATGCCATCCCGCTCCAACTTCCGCAATGTCTGCGTTAACATTTTTTGGGATATTCCCCCAATAATATCAGGACTTACGCAAGTGTCACAATAAAATCAACTTGTAGGGTGCGTCAGACCAATTTATTGATCGAGATAATCAGGGTTTGCTCGTCTG
>DNGI01000312.1:0-13518 GCA_003486645.1 Cyanobacteria bacterium UBA11370
GGATATCTTTTACCTCAATACAATGTGCAAGACCATACCATTACTTCTCAACCTTGGGGCATTGTTTCTGTTACTTCTTACTTCCCCAATCCTACTATTAATCTCACTTGCTACAATGCCATTCATATTTGTCAGTGTGCCTACGTTCCTGAAGCGTTGCAATCTGATGATACCCATCAATTAGCCACGGCTTGAATGCAAAAAATAAAATATTGTGAAAAATATCTTTAGCAGACATGAAAAAACCCGGTGTTGACCGGGCCGCACTACCATATCTTAGTAACATACAAAAGTTATCGCTGTTGCTGATTCCTACTTTGTAAGATTACAGGTGAGTGGGCAAGCTGCATACACTGAAGTATGCAGAGGATCGGGTTCACCATGCAACCAACTCAACCAACGGACTTCCTTGGGATTAACGCCTTTAATTGTGAGTACTGCTGCACCGAATAATACTAGCAAAAGATTTGCTCCAATCAAGCCACCTGCTACGAGCAAAACGGCACTGACTGGCAAAATTGATTGTAAGGCAATTGCCATAATTGCGCCAACAGTAACCATTAATACAACGAGAGGAAATCCTACTACTAGTAAGCAAACCGTCAAAGTAAACGTCCAGATTAAAAAGCCTTTGACCACTGCTAAGGAATAGGCTTTTGTTAAATTTTGATGTGTTGTCATTTCCATTGTTTTTCTCCTGTTTTGCTTAAAAAAAATTTCAAGTTGACCAAAAACTCCCTTAATCAATCCTGTGGGATTGAGGAGGTGAGAATCAGTTCAGTATAGTTAAACTCTCCTTAAAGATGAGCTAATAGTAAAAAAAATTTACAATCACGAGGGAACATTTATGGATCGCAATTGTTGCTTAAATCACGTTTTAAGTTAAAACCCAGATAGATCATCCTCCGCTAGATAGAGATATTGGGGGTTTTGAGTTGCAGCTTTTCATCGTCGGGTAGTCACATCCCAAAGGAATGAGTCATGGCTACACGGAACAGTGGGGTTGGGGACTCTTAACATTTTTTATCATTTCCTAGATTCATTCTCATAATGGATGTAACAAAGAGCCTTACGTGAAAATTGTAAATATTCTTTAGTTTTTGCAAAGAATTATTCCAGGCAATCGTTGAGGAATGTAATAACCTACTGTGTATCGAAATTTGCATAATATAAACTTGGTTTTTGGTTGGCTTTTATTTTTTGCTGTTTCCAACCAACAACCAACAACGAACAACCAACAACCCTATGCAAGCCGTTTTAATGACAGCCCCAGGCGAACCCAACGTACTCCAATTGCAAGACGTACCCGAACCGAGTATTCAAAATGATCAGGAAATTCTCGTGCGCCTTCATGCTGCTGGAATTAACCCCATTGATACCAAACTGCGAAGCAGAGGCACGTTTTATCCTGACCAAATGCCTGCTATTTTAGGCTGTGATGGTGCTGGAGTCGTACAAGCCATTGGTTCGGCTGTTCAGCGATTTCAAGTTGGCGATGAAGTGTATTTTTTTGCGGGAGGACTAGGGAAAGCAGGTACTGGAAATTATGCCCAACTCACAGTGGTGGATGAACGATGGGTTGCCCATAAACCGACCTCCCTCTCCTTCGCTGAAGCAGCGGCAGCACCTTTAGTTTTGATTACTGCCTGGGAAGCCCTGTATGATCGAGGACATCTGGAACCTGGTCAAAAAGTACTGATTCATGCGGGTGCGGGTGGGGTTGGTCATGTTGCCATCCAACTCGCTAAACTCAAAGGTGCTGAGGTGTGTACAACCGTCGGTTCTCAGGAGAAAGCGAGATTAGTCCGTCAGTTTGGGGCTGACCATACGATCTTGTACAAACAAACGGATTTTGTCCAAGCTGTCTTAGACTGGACAGAAGGAGAGGGTGTAGATTTAGCATTTGATACCGTAGGTGGAAAAACATTTTATGATACCTGCGGTGCAGTGCGAGTTTATGGAGATTTAGTCACAATTTTAGAACCGGAGTCGGCTTATGGAAATTTGAAAACGGCGCGATCGCGTAACCTGAGAATTAGTTTGGAACTCATGCTGACTCCCGCTTTACAAGGGTTAGTTAAAGCCCAACAGCACCAGACTGAAATTCTCGAACAATGTGCGACTTGGATTGATGAAGGTAAGCTGAAAATCCATCTCAGCCAAACCTTTCCTTTAGCAGAGGCGGCTGCTGCTCATCAAGCGATCGAATCTGGCTCGACAACGGGTAAAATTAGCCTACAGATTGAATAGGGAATGGGCAGTGGAAGGAGAAAATGTTTACTTTTTATGAAGATACCTTGCTATCATAATAAGCTATTGTGCCTTTAAACTTCCTACTCTTCTGATTTTGAATTTTGAATTTTGAATTTTGAATTTTAAATGGGTTGCCTATCTGTATGGACAGGGAAAATTTACTCGTTGAGCAATACACCAAGCACCAAAGAAATTTTTCTGGAATTAATTTGAGTGGTGCGACCCTAATTACTGCGGCTCTAAGTGCTGCGAATTTGAGCCATGCGGATTTGAGTAATGCTCTTTTATTTGGTGCGGACTTAAGTAATGCCCTTTTATTTGAAGCTAATCTTAGTGGAGCAATTTTAGTTGCCGCTATTCTAACAGATGCCATCTTAATTAATGCTAATTTGATTGATGCGAACCTGAGTGGCGCAAAATTGATGGGAGCAAAATTAATCGGCGCTCAATTAACAGGAAATAAATTAATTGGTACAAATTTGAGTAACGCTAACTTAAGTAACGCCAATTTCAGTAATGCTAATTTATTTGGTTCTAACCTCAGTGATAGTGATTTGAGTGGTAGTGATTTCAGTGGAGCAAATTTGAGTGAAGCCGATTTGAGTAATGCTGTTTTGTTGGGTACAAATTTGAATGGCGCAGATCTGAGCCGTGCTAACTTAGCTGGGGCTAATTTAGCGGGTGCTAATTTGAGTGGGGTTAATTTTAACGGTGCTTCTCTTAACTTAAACTCGCCGGAGTTGATTGCAGAAATTTTGCGACAAGCGGCGGGAGAAGACGAGAAAAAACAGAAGCTTCCAGACTTGATTTTAATGTATCGCCAAGGGTGGAATTTTTTGGTAAAACTCAATCATCCCTTAGCCGAATGGGCGGTGGCAACTATAAAAGTTACAGCCGCACAAGACCCGGATTTTGTAGAATCGTAATCTATTCACATATAGTGATGATCCTCCTTAATTTAACTGTTCAACTACCTTGTTTGGGAAACTAGCTAATCAAGATGATTTCAATCAGAAATGGAGGGATTCCTGGGGAATCAAGTAAATATGCAGCAAATTAATTCAGAATATAATGGAAAAGCACGGCTCTGGAAAGAAAGCATACCCAAACTTATTTATCCGACAATTGATACCATAGAACAAGTTTTATGTACTGATTTGCCGAAAATTAGTGGAGAAAAGCAGGTAGCTCTCGAAGTCATGATACCCGTGGGAGGAAGATTTTTGTATGGTTTTTTAGGAGCCGTATTCAAACCTAGTGCTTCTGGACAATTCTTGTTGCAAATACCCGTATCTACAGATAGTGAGAAAATTTTTGCTGATTCAATAGCAGCAGATCTAGATCAAATCAGGTTTGGTCTTCCCAATGAATATGTTCAAAGCGTCATTGACAGTGCGATGTTTCATTTACATAAATACCAAGGTATAAAAATACTTGGTTCTGGTACTCTTTGTTTTGAACCTGCGGCACATGGAGAATTAAGCTCTTCCAAAAGATTTTTTGGAGATATAGTAGCTGTCTTGGTGCAATTGCTGGTGTTGAATAGAGTGGATACTGATAACAACTCGGATGCACCCCTAGGGAAGCTAATCATAACAGCTTAACAACTAATCAAGAAGGTGTGGTATTTGAAAGTACTGAATAAGTTAGTTGGATTTAAAGTAATTGATTTCACAGATAAACTATTTGCCTTAAGAAAAGACAAACAAAGTAAAACAAACTTGATTAAGCAGTATCTCAAGCTGTTTAGCCTATTACTTACGATTTTTTTATTACTGTTTCTCACACCTGCATTCGCAGCAACACCAACTCCAGAACCGACACCTCTAACTCTGGAATTACTGCAAGAACGGCTTAATTCTCCGATTCAAAATGAAGGTATATACACGATTGATCTGCGATATTTAGTTATTAATTTAACCAACGAAAATACTGAATTTCGTAATCAATTCTATCAATTATTACAAACCAAAATAAACCGTTCTCAAACCCCTCTAGGTATTGATTTAAGTAATTCTTTAATTCAAGGCGAATTATCTATTAATAAATTAGCGTTAGTCACACCCCTATCTAAAGCCGCTTTATCTCCTTTATTAACCCCAAAAGAACAAGAACAATTAGAACGCGATGCTCGTTTTTTAACAGAACCGGGCGAACAAATTCCCTCTATTACTATATTCCGAGGACTCCTAAAACTCAACCAAGCCCGTTTCACCGGAAGCGTCAATTTCGCCAATACCTTCTTTTTACAACGAGTAGAAGCATTACATACTCTATTCAGCGAAGAAGCAAATTGGTCTGATACCCATTTTAGTCGGTTAGCCAACTTTAGTCATGCTACGTTTGGTCGAGATGCTAATTTTAATCACACCACATTCTTTAAAACGGCTGAGTTTCATCACGTTCACTTCCAAGGTGTGACTAATTTTACGGAAACTCTATTTTATAATGATGCAAATTTCAGTCAGGCAGAGTTTAGTCAGCTAGCGAACTTTACTCGAACTCAGTGGCTGAAAAAAGCCGATTTTAATCAAACAATCTGGCGCGATCGCTCCTTATTAAATAAAAGCTATTTTGCTGAATCTTTGTTATTCAATAATGCTACCTTTGAAAAAGCGGCTACATTTCGAGAAAGCCATTTTCAAGAATTGGTATTGTGGCGGAATGTCAGTCTTCTTGACCAAGTTGATTTTAGTAATGCCCGATTTACTAAAAATGTCTATCTCAATGTTGAGGGTTTAACGTTTGATTCGGATCGAGCAAAAATTTTTGGGGATACAGGTGAGATTGGAAAAGTTTTGTATATTTCTCGATTAGAAGGCAACCAGAATGTACTCAGAAATTTAGTTCGGAACTTTCGACAACAACAACAAATTGCCGATGCTAATCAACTAGAATATACAACTGAACGATTGCGACGACAACAACTCGTAATCCGTTTATTCGCTGAAGATGGGATTTATATTCCCTATACAACCTGGCTAATTGATGCCTTACAGTGGTTAGGATTAAGTCTGCTGTTACTCTTAAGTGCAGATGGTACAAGTTTCGGGTTAGTTTTTGGGGTAGGAATGATTGCGATCGCCTATTTTGGTTTACTATTTTGGTTGGTGGATCGCTGGCGGCGACGTTATCCTAAACCCATTCTACCCACCTATTTAGAATCTATTTCAATGATCGGCAGCTTCACATCACTAACCTTTGGTGGTGCGATCGCCATCTTCCAAACTAGCGAACAGCCTTCGTTAACTCTATTATGTCTAGCAGGTATTATTTTACCCATACCGCTAGTACTCATCGGACGACTCTATCAACAAGGTCGTTACCACGATTTACTCCATTTAACCTACTTTGTAGAAGATGGGAGTATGCGCCAATTGCGCTTATTAATCGGACGCTTACCCGTTATACCCCGGTTTCCCTTTTTCCGCGATCGCTATATGCCAATTCTTTGGGATCGTCGCTGGAATTGGCTTAACTATTATGATTTTAGTCTGAATAATTTACTCAAATTGGGATTTAATGATATTCGCCTCCGAGATGAACACGTTCCCGGTATTATTACGACTCTCGCTTGGTATCAGTGGAGTTTGGGGATTCTTTACATTGCGTTGTTACTGTGGACACTTTCTCGAACCATTCCGGGATTAAATTTATTGATTTATTTAAAATGAGACTATAACTGACTAAATTTTTGAATGATTACCAGATGAATTGAAGATTAAGAATAAATCCCGGCAAAACATCTTCTCCCGATAGAGTTGAAGGCGACTGCAACACTTCAACATCACGTTCTGGACGATAAATTTCGACCGTTTGATTTTGTCGGTTAATTAACCACCCTAAACGAATACCATTATCCAAGTATTCTTTCATTTTGTCTTGGGTCGGCTTTAAGCGATCGCTAGGCGACATTAATTCCACAACAAAATCTGGACAAATGGGGGGAAATTTCTCTCTTTCTTCCGGGGTAAGCGCATCCCATCGTTCTTGTTTAATCCAAGCCACATCCGGAGAACGATCTGCACCATTAGGGAGTTTAAAGCAAGTAGAAGAATCAAACGCTTCACCGAGTTGATATTGATCATTCCAGATTCCCACTTGCACGGCAATTTTAAAGTTACGTTTTCCCGTTTCTCCACCCGTAGGAGGCATTATAATGAGTTCTCCCTTAGCATTGCGCTCAAACTTTATCTCAGGATTTATCCGACAGAGTTGATAAAATTGGTTGTCAGTCAGTTCGATGATAGACTTGAAGTTTACAGTGACTGCATTCATAGATTTGAGTTATCAATCAATACGAGTTTCTAGGGATAGGATAATAGTCTACCCTACCCTTTAGTCTATGCAATACCAAAACCCTGATAGGTCTCTCACTTAATCTCTAACTAACTAACAACCAACAACCAACAACTCAATTAAACTTTAGCTTCCAAAGACTTGAGATATTCCGTATTAACCCCCGACTCCCGAATTAGAGCAATTTTTCCAGTCCGGGCAATTTCGCGGATACCAAACTTACTTAATACCTGAACAATGGCGACCATTTTCCCCGGATCTCCCACCACTTCTAGAGTCAGGGAATCCTCAGCAATATCCACCACTCGTGCGCGAAATACTTGGGCTAACTCAATAATCTCTGATCGCGTCGAACTAGTGCCATTAACCTTAATTAGCATCAACTCCCGCTCTACACAAGGAGTCGTAGTGATATCCTGTACCTTGATGACATTAATCAACTTGTAAAGCTGCTTCGTAAGCTGCTCAATCGAAGCATCATCTCCCGGTACCACCATAGTAATTCGGGAAATACCAACTTGTTCCGCAGGACCAACCGCAAGACTTTCAATATTAAAGCCCCGACGGGCGAACAGTCCAGCAATTCGGGTCAGAACCCCGGCTTCATCTTCAACCAAAACTGAGAGGGTGTGTTTCATCGGTTAGAACTAGGTAGCCCACACTGGCATTGCCAATAACTTAAAGTTATTTTGGCGTGAAATTGATAGTTGTAAACATTTTAGGTGAAAGTTACTGATCTAAATCCTGATCAGTAGTAAATTCTGATATCTGGCTGACAGAGGTTAAATCAGCAATCAGTGAGGAGTGAAACAGTAACCAAAAATTGGTCACTGACACCGATCACTGTGTCACTGTAAAGGAGAGGGACTCTTACTCCCAGCGTAAGCGTAAGTAGCACATGGGTCACTGGTGCGTTATCCGTTATTCGTTGTTACTGCTAACTAGTGCAGCATGGCGGAAATAACTCACCACCTAAAATCTCCCCCTTGTCCCCCTTGTCTCCCTTGTCCCCCTTGTCTCCCTTGTCCCCCTTGTCTCCCTTGTCCCCAAAAGCCCCCCTTGTCCCCCTTGTCCCCCTTTTGCTCAGACGTGCTGACAAACTTCTGCCGTCCTGCACTAGTCACTACCTCACTGCCTCTTGGCAACTAATTTCCAAACCTGATCAGTTCATATGGCACAATTTTAGGTAAAATTCAACTTGTCCGAATGACTGCAACCATCCCCACCCTGCAAACCCAATACGACCCTCTCACCACTGAAGCCAAATGGCAGAAGTTCTGGGAAAAACACCAGGTCTTCACAGCCAACCCAGAACACAGCGGTGAACCCTACTCGATAGTGATCCCGCCGCCTAATGTCACGGGTAGCTTGCACATGGGTCACGCCTTCGAGATGAGTCTGATTGACACCCTCGTCCGCTACCATCGCATGAAAGGGCGCAATACCTTGTGGCTACCTGGAACCGACCATGCCAGTATTGCTGTGCAAACGATTTTAGACAAGCAACTCAAACAAGAGGGCAAAACTCGCTACGATTTGGGACGCGAAACCTTTCTCGAACGTGCTTGGCAGTGGAAGGAAGAATCCGGTGGCACAATTGTTAATCAGCTACGCCGCCTAGGTGTCTCAGTCGATTGGTCACGGGAACGGTTTACGATGGATGAAGGCTTATCTCAAGCCGTCTTAAACGCCTTTGTCCAACTCTATGATGAGGGATTGATTTATCGGGGTGAATACCTGGTTAACTGGTGTCCCCAATCCCAGTCGGCTGTCTCCGATTTGGAAGTGGAAAGCAAGGAAGTCAACGGTCATCTCTGGCATTTCCGCTATCCCCTCACTGATGGCAGCGGTGATGTAGAAGTGGCAACCACTCGACCCGAAACTATGCTAGGGGATACAGCAGTAGCAGTCAATCCCCAAGATGAACGTTACCGACATTTAATTGGCAAGACCCTAACTCTACCCTTGATGAATCGGGAAATTCCGATTATTGGCGATGAGTTAGTTGACCCAACCTTCGGAACCGGATGTGTGAAAGTAACACCCGCCCACGATCCCAATGATTTTCAGATGGGTCAGCGTCACAATTTGCCCTTTATCAATATCCTGAATAAAGATGGCACATTAAATCAAAATGCGGGAGCGTTCCAAGGACAAGACCGTTTTGCAGCCCGAAAGACGGTGGTGCAGGAGTTAGATGCCCAAGGGTTCTTGGTGAAGGTGGAAGATTACAAGCATACCGTCCCCTACAGCGATCGCGGCAAAGTCCCGGTTGAACCCTTACTCTCAACTCAATGGTTCGTTAAAATTCGCCCCCTAGCGGACAAGGCGTTAGAATTCCTCGACCAGCACAATTCTCCCGTCTTTGTACCCGAACGCTGGACGAAAGTCTATCGGGACTGGTTAGTTAAATTAGAAGACTGGTGCATCTCCAGACAGTTATGGTGGGGACACCAAATTCCCGCCTGGTACGCCGTGAGTGAAACAGGAGGAGAAATTACCGACACCACACCCTTTGTCGTTGCTCATAATCCGGAAGAAGCCACTCAAAAAGCATTGGCACAATTTGGAGATAATGTCAAACTAAAACAAGACCCCGACGTTCTCGATACCTGGTTTTCTTCGGGATTATGGCCATTCTCAACTCTAGGCTGGCCCAATGAAACCACAGACCTCAAAACCTACTATCCCACCACCACCCTAGTCACAGGCTTTGATATCATCTTCTTTTGGGTTGCCCGAATGACAATGATGGGAGGACATTTTACCAATCAAATGCCGTTTAAGACCGTTTACATCCACGGCTTAGTGCGGGATGAAAATAACAAAAAAATGTCCAAGTCAGCCAATAATGGTATTGACCCCCTCATCTTGATTGAAAAGTACGGCACCGATGCCCTACGTTATACCCTAATTCGAGAAGTTGCAGGAGCGGGTCAAGATATCCGCTTGGAGTATAATCGCAAAACAGATGAGTCAATATCAGTCGAAGCATCGCGCAATTTCGCCAACAAACTGTGGAATGCCGCCCGCTTCGTAATGATGAATCTTGATAGCAAGACTCCCGATGAGTTGGGTTCTCCGCTAACAGCAGGAATTGAAGCGTTAGAATTGAGCGATCGCTGGATTCTGTCACGCTTCCAGCAAGTGGTGCGTCAAACCAGGGACTACCTCGACACCTACGGCCTAGGAGAAGCAGCGAAGGGACTCTATGACTTCATCTGGGGTGACTTCTGTGACTGGTATATTGAACTGATCAAATCCAGACTGCGGGAAGAGGCAACAGCACCATCACGGGTTGTCGCCCAACAAACTCTCGCCTATGTTCTGGAAGGGATACTTAAACTACTCCATCCCTTTATGCCTCATATTACCGAAGAAATCTGGCACACACTCACTCAAAAATCCGAAGACGTTTTAGCACTGCAACCCTATCCCCCCCTAGCAGCCGAGGGTCTAACGGATATACCCGATCACTTATCTGTAGGAAATAACACCTCATCAGCAACCGATCACCCATCCGTTACATCCGTTACCCAATCCGCTGCCAAATCCGTTACATCCGTTACCCAATCCGCTGCCAAGTCCGTTGCCCTGATCGATCCAGAACTTGAACAACAATTTGAACTGCTGACAGGCACAATCCGCACAATCCGCAACCTCCGGGCACTAGCAGAGATCAAACCCGGCAAGAAAGTATCGGTCATCTTGCAGAGTGAAAGCCCTCTTGAACGCCAAATTCTTGAGGTTGGTCAATCCTATATTCAAGATTTAGCTAAGGTGGAAACATTAACGATCACACCAGTGCTAGAGCAAGAACTGAAAACGACCATGGCAGGTGTTGTGGGTACCGTCCAAGTCCTAATGCCGCTTGCTGGGATTGCAGATGTGGATGCACTCCGCGCTAAGTTAGAAAAAGACTTAGCCAAAGTGGAGGCAACGATTGCATCCCTCTCTAAACGTCTGGAAAACACAAACTTTGTCAGCAAAGCCAATCCAGAAGTCGTGCAGGGTGTCAAGGATGATTTAGCAGAGGCGCAAAAACAAGCTGAAATTTTGCGTACTCACCTCAATCGACTGTAGAGAGGAAATGAATTGCCACTTTACAAAGTTTCTAACCACTAACCACCAACCACTAACAGGCAATGCTACACCTGGCCCAAGTGCAAAACAATGAGAATGTCGGCGGGGTGAGACTACGATTGCTAGCCCGCCAACAATCTGATAATTGCTGGGCAGTAATCAACCCAGAAAGTGTGATACTGACCAACACCAACTCCCTCAATGAAAGCTATTTGGTGTTGGTAGAACTTTCTGAAAATCAAGAGGTTCTGAGTATTCAACCCGCTAAAGATTGGGTGTTAGATTTCATAAGGGATTACCTAACCCTAGGAATTACTCCAAGCTTCTTAATCGGAGAACAAAAACGCGCTGAAGAATGGCGACAAGACCTCACATTACAAAGTCAGGACTTAACTCGCCAACGAGCCGAAATGGAAGCCCGACGGGACACAATTCAAGCCTTGGAGGCACAATTAGGCCCTCAACAACGGCAACTGATGCAGCAGATTGAAGAGATGAGAGAGCAGTTGAGGGTTAAAGATGAAGAATTGGAACGGGCAAATCAGCAACTTACAGAAATGGCGCACATTAGAGAAAAGTTGAGGATCAAGGATGAACAATTGCAGGAGGTAAACCAGCAACTCCAAGAGATGACAGAAAAATTGAACTCTCAGGAAACACAATTAAAAGAATTGAAACAACACGTTGAAGAAAAATAGGGCGATCGCAATTTCAGAATTCGGTGCAAGCCGTGGGTTATACATCTACAGCATTGCCAAATCGGCTATCTGGAGGGACTTACAAGACTAGCCTTCCTAGAGCAATTCTCAATTCGATGAAGTACAAATTTCTAGGTTTTAGGGAGTAGGAACTAGGGGATTAATATTAATACTAACTGATCATCTAATTAGATACAAATTATTCAACTGATCCGAATCAAAAAATGCGACACATGATATGATGTCCGGCAAATCACCCATAATAAAAAATCTCCCCTGAACTACGTTCCGCTACGCTAACTCCCCCTCTCCCTCTCTCCCCCTCACTCTTTTTTAGGGTTATTCAACCGGACATGATATGAGTTAGTAGAAGTGTGAAATAGTTCGTCTTCCAAAATCCACATTAAAAAAGGGTATCAAGAATAGTCAAGGCTTGTAAAAGTCATTCTTTAGATGGAGCTGATAATCTTTTCCAAGATAGAGTAACTACGATTGGCTCAACAGATATCTTAAGTTAAGAACGATTCAAGGATGGAGACCCATCTACTCCTATTCAATTCGCTTGTCTGACCTGATGAGTATCATTTCTCTTAAGTTTGATACAACAAATAACTAGGTTTTGGTTAATCACTAATAGCAAGGGCAAATTAGCTACTACTAATAGCTATCAGCCTAAAATCCTAGGTATCAGACTAAAAGTAAAAGGGGAGAAACACTAGCAATTTGAGCTTTTGTTTTCAACGTTTACCCTTAACAGCAACCGACTTTAATAGGACTAGCCCATTAAACGGAAACTCTCTAATCCTGATACCTTTATGACTTGGAAGGTCAAATCCGATGAACCCCCAAAACACCCAATCACCTACCCATAAGAACCCTGGTAGGAGCAGACTGAATGCTACTGCTTACCGCGCTGGTTATCTCAGAGGTAAAACTTCAGAGCATTATAGCCAAGACGAAAACCGTATTATTCGTGAGAACAATAGTGCCGCGAGAGGTTTGCTCTGGGGGCTTACCCTAGCTGCGATCGCTATTCTTTTAGGTGGGGCTATTTTCTTACTCATACAAGCCAAACAATCACCAACATCCTCTATCGAGACTAATCCTATTCCTGATAGGGATACTACTAGCCAGCCTCAAAATTACCAACAACAAATCCCCCTTACGGACACAACCTTAGCCTAGGGTTTTATCCCTAGTGAAGACAGCTTTGTTTTTTACTTCATCAAATTGATCACGGCTGTAATTCAAAACTCAAACCTCAAACCTCAAAACTTTTCTCTTCCTAAACGTCATGGACAATCTAAACAATCACCAAACCAATCATCCTAATTCCCATTTGAGGAATAATGGAAAAGTAAACACTCATATCCAAACATTAGATACTGAGTCCACACCTGCTCCCTATACCGAGGGTTATATTCATGGTCGTGCGGCTGAACGCAGTTTGGAAAATAGAAGCGTGGATGTTCAGGAAAAAACAACGGCGGCTAGGGGTTTACTATTAGGTGTTGCCTTAACCTCTCTAGTAGGCTTAACCTTGGGCACTGTATTCTTTCTCAATCAGCAACACGAGGAACCAGTACCCTCTGTAATTGTACCTTCACGTCAACCTTCGCCAGAACCCCAAAAAGAAACAACAATTATTGAAAGAACAACTGAAACCATCCAACAACCTCCAGCAAGTCCCGTAGAAGTCCAGCCGGAGATTAATTTAACAGTTCCCAATGGACAACAGCAGCCTGCTTCTACTCAACAAAATACAACACCTGGGTCAGCACCAACACAAACACAACCTCAGAATCAAACTTCACCTACAAATCCAACAACAAATCCAACAACAAATCCAACAACAACCCAGCAAAATACAACACCTCAATCCTCTCAATCAACACCAACATCTTCCCCAACAAACAGACAACCAAGTTTTATCGAACCGACTTCATCCCCATCAACCCAAAATCAAAATTCTACCGGGACTACCACACCAACACAACCAAACAATACCAATGTAACTTCACCTGCACCAACTCAAAATCAAACTCAACCCAATCAACAACGATGATTGGTTGTTTGTTGTTTGTTGTTTGTTATTAGTTGTTTGTTGGTTATGGGTTGTTTGTTACTAGTTACTGGTTATTACCTTTCTGACGAATCCCTGAAACTAACAACTAACGACCAACAA
>DNGI01000312.1:13663-17358 GCA_003486645.1 Cyanobacteria bacterium UBA11370
TTGTTGGTTGTTGGTTGTTGGCAAGGCTCATATCAATCCAGAGTTCTGACCGCTATAATTCATAATTGGTTTGACCATTTTGACCATTAACCTCTCGCTTGAAATTCGATTGGTTCAAATGTGTCCATTCACTCAAATCATCAATATAAAATGTCACTTGAACAGGGCCATAGCGTTCTTCAATCATGCCTTTAATTCGTTCCACAATTGGAGACGTAACTCCAGCAAATTCAGGATGTATAATCAGGTGCATTTGAATATAAACTAAACGCCCAACAATTCCCCGTGATTGAATTTGGTAACAATGAGTGACCCCTCCAACTTGGTGAGCAATTTGAGCTAGGATTTCCGGAGCGATCGCTGTTTGTTGAACTAACAGTGGTAATTGCCAACTGACAACTTGCCAACAACTTCCAGCTACTAGCAATACTACTAAAATTGCTATGACCACATCCAGCCAAATTAACCCCCACCATACCCCGACAAGTCCTCCTAGCACCAATAGAGTTAGCCAGACATCCTTTAACAATTGACGACCATTAAAACGTAGGGCAGAATTATTGAGAACTTTGCCTTTATAAAGTGCTACTAATGCTAGACATAAACTAGTCCCAACCACAACACCGAGTAACTGAATTAAAGGCAAACTGACACGAACAGGAAAGGTTAGTGATTCTCCCTGAATCGCCGTTAGTAATTGTTGACCCGACAAACCCCATACATTCAAGCCTGCAAAGCCTAAAAAAGCCACCAGTAGGAATACAATTGCCGTTTCTCGTTTACCATGACCGTAGACTGATCGCCCAATCGGGTAGTTATGAACCGTCATCTTCAACAAACTCATCAGCGTGCTAAAACTAACAATGAGGGTATGAAGGGACTCTGCCATTAAACTGAGCGATCGCGTTGCCCAAGCGGCTGAAATTTTGACTGATAAGACGAACAGCGTCAGCCAGAGGGTGGTAAATAAAATCAGACGACCAGCCTGATCGCGGTTTTGTCCTTCGGTCATGATGTGAAGGTAGCAGAGGGCATTGAAGGGGTGGGTAGGTATCAGAAAGTCTATTCAAAACTATACAACCCGATTAGACCATTCATTAGCTGGACTTAGACAAAAAAGGTTTTATCTCATCGCTTACCCTTCAGATCAATTAAGAACAACCAAAAAATATACACCCTTGAAAGTTCAAGTAATGTGTACAAATCTAAGCAAGACTTGGGGGACAAGGAGGACAAGGGGGATTCTTGGCGTACCTCATTTGATCGCAAACTGCTATCAATAACCCGACAGACGGCAAACACAACTGCTAATATACGGTTCGCCCCAATCTCCAAACTCAATAACTTTCATACATTAGACACAGTAAACGCAATCGGCACTAACCGATCAGCTGATTGTCCATTCTGGGAGAAGGAGTAGCAGAGGCAATCTGCGGGACAACCGTCCCCTCTAAGGTTCGGGAACCCCCCCTTCATGAGACAAGCTAACCATGTTCAGTATAGAGATTGGTAGTTAAGCCAATGGTATTAAAACTCCCAAACGCTGTGGCTTAAACCCTTAGCTGGTTTAATCGTCACACTCCCACACCCCACCAGTATTTGTAGTTAAACGAACCTGGAACACTCTTATGGCAAAAGTTGTTGGAATTGACTTAGGTACGACAAACTCCTGTGTAGCAGTAATGGAAGGTGGCAAACCCACTGTTATCGCCAACGCTGAGGGTTTTCGTACAACGCCGTCTGTTGTCGCCTATGCGAAAAATGGCGATCGCTTGGTGGGTCAAATCGCCAAACGTCAGGCGGTGATGAATCCTGAAAATACTTTCTATTCGGTTAAACGCTTCATTGGGCGTAAATATACCGAAGTTAGCACGGAACTGACCGAAGTATCTTACAAAGTCCTCAATATCAACGGGAACGTTAAGTTAGATTGTCCAGCACAAGGCAAGCAATTTGCTCCCGAAGAAATTTCCGCTCAAGTCCTGCGTAAGCTAGTTGAAGATGCGAGTAAGTATCTGGGTGAAACTGTTACCCAAGCCGTTGTTACCGTTCCAGCTTACTTCAACGACTCTCAGCGTCAAGCCACCAAAGATGCTGGTAAAATCGCAGGTGTTGAAGTACTGCGGATTATCAACGAACCAACCGCCGCTTCTCTCGCCTACGGTTTAGATAAGAAGACCCAAGAAACTATCTTAGTATTTGACCTTGGTGGTGGAACCTTCGACGTTTCGATTCTAGAAGTTGGTGATGGTGTATTTGAAGTATTAGCAACCTCCGGTGACACCCACCTAGGTGGTGACGACTTTGATAAGAAAATTGTTGATTACTTAGCATCAGAATTTCACAGAACCGAAGGGATTGACCTGCGGAAAGACAAGCAAGCCTTGCAACGTCTGACCGAAGCGGCGGAGAAAGCGAAGATTGAACTATCTAGCGTTACCCAAGCCGAAGTTAACCTCCCCTTCATCACCGCTACCCAAGATGGACCCAAACACTTGGATATGACCCTGACACGGGGTAAATTTGAAGAACTGTGTGCGGATTTGATTGACCGTTGCCGCATCCCTGTGGAGAATGCAGTACGGGATGCCAAAATTGACAAGAGTGCGATTAACGAGGTCGTCTTAGTTGGTGGTTCAACCCGTATCCCCGCTGTGCAAGAATTGGTTAAGCGGGTTCTGGGTAAAGATCCCAACCAAAGCGTTAACCCGGATGAAGTGGTAGCTGTGGGTGCTGCAATTCAAGCTGGGGTTTTGGCAGGTGAAGTTAAAGATATTCTCCTGCTGGATGTCACACCACTATCCTTGGGTGTGGAAACCTTGGGTGGTGTCATGACTAAGATTATCCCCCGTAATACCACCATTCCCACCAAGAAGTCGGAAACCTTCTCTACGGCGGTAGATGGTCAAACCAATGTCGAAATCCACGTTCTCCAGGGTGAGCGTGAGATGTCTAATGATAACAAGAGTTTGGGTACATTCCGCTTAGATGGTATCCCAGCTGCTCCGCGTGGCGTTCCTCAAATTGAAGTGACGTTCGATATCGATGCTAATGGTATCCTGAATGTCACCGCGAAGGATAAAGGGACGGGTAAAGAGCAATCCATTAGTATTACTGGTGCATCGACCTTACCGAATGATGAAGTGGAACGCATGGTGAGGGAAGCTGAATCGAATGCTTCGGCGGATAAGGAACGTCGTGAGAAGATTGATCGCAAGAACCAAGCTGACTCCCTCACTTACCAAGCTGAGAAACAAATTAACGAACTCGGTGATAAGGTTCCAGCCGCTGATAAGACTAAGGTAGAAGGGTTGATTAAGGATCTCAAGGATGCGGTTGAGAAAGAAGACGACGAACGGATTAAAACCCTGACTCCTGAGTTACAACAAGCCCTCTATGGTATCAGCGCTAACCTGTATCAACAAAGTGGCGGTGGTAGTCCCGATGACGGTAGTTCGGGTCCTACTGGAGGCGCAGGGGGTGCAGATGCAACGTCTGGCGGTTCCGGTACGGGTGATGATGTGATTGACGCGGAATTCTCGGAAAGTAAGTAGAATTTCGAGTTAGTTCAAAGTCTAATTAAATCAAGGGTTGATGGGTTCGCTCATCAGCCCTTTTATATTGAGAGGGTTGGGGTTTATCAGAAAGTCTATTCAAAACTATACAACCCGATTATACCAAATCCGCCCTATATA
>DNGI01000006.1:0-5809 GCA_003486645.1 Cyanobacteria bacterium UBA11370
GGGGACAAGGGGGACAAGGGGGGTAGGGTTTTACAACTCATTTCCCCTCGCTATCTCTATATAAGGTGCGCTTTACTTGTAGGTTTGATGTTCCCTGTTTCCTTTTATTGGCTATCACGATCTAAATTAGAGGCACAACAGCTTTTGAGTTTAGAAGTTTTGTAGGAAATCTTTCTCCTGGGTATAGATAGTTCTCAAGACCTGTACGGTAGATCCGGATAGTCCAAATTTAATCAGGTTTAGTAGTTCACCCCATCGATAGAGTTCTGAGACGGAGGGGGCGAGTTTAAATTTCTGTTTATAAAATTCTACCCAAAAAGTGGGGGCTTGGTGGTTATTTTTGCGCCAGCGCTTGCGCCAATAGATAATGTCTTTCAAGGTTGGGGGTTCAACGTCTAAGATTGGCGGAATATCGGCGTAACTGACAAATGTACTAATCCCTTTACCAACGACGTGGATAACATATCGCCAGCAGTCGATACGGTAAATGTGATTGGGGTGGAGGTTGAGGAGGAGTGCGATCGCTTCTTTGGTGACAAATCGCTCTAACGGATGAATCGATCTTGATCTTAGCTGTGCTGTTGATAACATAGGAGATGCAGCCCCACGATGGGGTTTGTTTGAACTTAGCGATCGCGCTTCAGTTTGCGAGGCCGGAGAGCGATCGCTTTTAATTTGAACAATTACAGTAGGTGAAATTTTATCTTCATGTCAAGAGGTGAGCGGATTAGGCTGCGGATTAAGGAACTTGCGGCGAGAGAGAAGTGGACGCTGACAGAAGTGGCTGAACGTTCAGGAGTTCCCTATAGTACCATCAAAAGCTATGCCCGTTCTCCTGGAATGACGATGGTTGATATTGGTGCCTTGTTTAAGTTGGCACGGACGTTTGATGTGTTGATTGAAGATTTGTTTGAGGTGGAGAAGTAGAAGCGATCGCATTCTCTTATTTTTCTAATTTTAATATCTTTATCAGTGTGGTTTTATTAAAACTATCTTTTTGGAGTATATAGAAAATGCCCCTTGCACCCGTTGAAGAAAAGATGTGGCAGGAATTGCCATCCAAAACTCACACGAAAATGTCTGATAGTGAGATTAATCAGAAGTATGAGTCAGGAGAGCAAAGAATACTTACTGAAATTAATCGTGAAAAGCTGCCGAGTTTTGTAGAAGCACTCAAGAAGCCTAAATACATGGATTTACGTCCATTTTACCAAAGAAGAGATCGCTGGGATGCTAAGAAGCAATCACGACTCATAGAGTCACTTCTGATTAATATTCCTGTTCCGCCAATTATCCTTTACGAGAAAGACTATAACTCCTATGAGGTGATGGATGGTCAACAGAGAATCACGGCTATTCGTAATTTTTATGAAAATAGACTTAAGTTAACAGGTCTTGAACTTTGGCCTGAACTGAATGGTCGTACTTATGCCAATCTACCTGTCAAGATTCGGGCAGGAATTGATCGTCGTTCGATATCATCTATAGTCATTATCACCGAGTCAACATCTGATCCTGAAGAAGCGTTGTTACTCAAGCAGAAAACCTTTGAACGGCTGAATACTGGAGGGGTGAGTTTAAGTCAGCAGGAGGTGAGAAATTGCTTGTATCAGGGAAAATTTAACTCCCTCTTGCTCGAACTAGCTAGTAATCCTATATTTACCAAGGCTTGGGGAATTCCGATAGATAGGTATAATACCGGAGCCGAAATACCCAAGGAACTTGCTGAAAACAATCTTTACAAAAAAATGGAAGATGCTGAGTTGATTCTTCGCTTTTTTGCCCTACGGAATGTTGATTTTTTTCGGGGTGGAATGAAAGATTTTATGGATATATACATGATCAAAAGCCTTAATTTTTCTGATGAAGACATCAGTACTCTTAGGACAATTTTCATAAAAACTATAAATCTAGCTCATCAAATTTATGAGGATCAATTGTTCAGACCATTTGAACCAATCTCTAACCAGTGGAAAAGTAGCGCCTATAAAGCCTATTATGATGCTGTAATGGTAGGATTTAGTAGACATTTAGATGAAACGGATCTATTAATAGAGCGAAAATCTCTCTTACTTGAAGAGACTAAAAAGCTATTTGAGAAAAGAGAATCACGTCTTTTGACAGGTAGCGGCAAAACCAAGGCGGACATCCAAGAGCGAATCAGACTCTTTAACGAGATGCTTTCAAACGTTATCGCAGAGTAACTGCCGATGTTTGAAGAGCGTCTCAGAAATGTAGTTGTGGATATTGCTACTGTCCGCGCAATTATTCAGACCAATGAAAGGCTGAGAAGCCTAGCATTTGGGGAGAAAAATATCATAATGGAGGAACTAACAAAAACACAGCTTGCTCTATTAATCCATGATGTTCCTAGTGAAAGAGGGTGGCGAATATACGATCACTGTTCTACAGTAACGCGATTATACGCGATTTATGAACGCTTTGTTGAAGACTTAGTTACAGATTGGTTACAAAAATTGCCAGATCTATTTAACCATTACTCAGATTTAGATGAAAAAATTCGCGCTACACATCGAATAGGTATAGGAAGATTACTACTTGACTTAAACAAAAATAGGTTTCAACACCTTTCGATTGAGGAGGTTATTCGAGGTTTGTTTCGTGGTGTTACTGGTGATGAAGACAAATACGAACTAGTGCCGGATGCGTTTCTATTACACGAGCAAAATTTAAGGAAAGAAATTTTAGAGGAATTGTTGGCTAATGCTGGCATTCCCAATGCTTGGGGATGGGTGCAAAAGCATAGAACTATCAAGCGTTTTGTTGAGGAGGTTCGTGCCAACGAAAACACTCCGGAAGGGGAACTTAATACACTGATTAGCTATCGGAATGATGCAGCCCATGGCGCTATTATAGATAATTCTTTAGGGTCAAACGCGCTACTAGAACTGTGTGAGTTTGTTGAAACTTTATGTCAAGCATTGGCAGAGTTAGTGACTTATCAAATTATAGAACGGCAGAAATCAATAGGGCAGGCTAGAGAAATCGGTCGAATTACAGAGTGGTTTAAGAAGTCTAATGCAGCGGTAGTCAAGGTTGAAGAAACTACCTTGTCAGTTGGAAGTAGCCTTTTTTTAGTTGGTGATGCTTACTGTCAGTTAGCGACGATTGAGAGTATTCAGATTAATGGCATTGCAACTGATGAAGTGCAAACAACCAGTGGTATGGAGGTAGGTTTGAAGTTTAATGTTGATGCGAGACAAAATTTGCGCCTATACCTAGTTCAATAAAAGCTCTAGAATCTATAAGCGAAAGGCTATATAAAAGCGTACTCACGATAAATCCTGCGATTTGGCCTAAATCTTAACTACCTTATACCCAGCCATTATCCAACCTGTGCCAAAATAAACCCAGACTCTTAAATTATCAACCATGACTTGGGCAGCGGGTCAACAGCTATACGGCGGGCGTTATCTGATCGAACGCTTACTGGGTGAAGGGGGTTTTGGTGTCACCTATCTTGCTACTGATAAAAAGGGCAAGCACGTTGTCATCAAAACACTAAAGGATGAGGTACTCAAATCGAGTCAATTAGAAAGCTTTCGACGGAAATACTTACAAGATTTTCTCAATGAAGCGCTACGGTTAGCCTTATCCCGACATCCCCATATTGTGCAGATTGAAAATGCCTTCCATGAGGGTGAATTGCCCTGTATGGTCATGGAATATATTGAAGGAGAAGACCTTTGGCAACGAGTCAATCGACAAGGGGTTCTTTCAGAAGCAGAAGCGTTACTTTATATTCAACAAATAGGCGATGCGCTAACTGTTACTCATGAGAAAGGTTTGTTACATCGAGATGTGAAACCCCAAAATATTTTAGTTCGTCAAGGTTGCCAAGAAGCGGTACTGATTGATTTTGGAATGGCGCGAGAATTTATCCCTGATGTCGAACTCAAACACACTCAACAAGTAACCCATTGTTTTGCCCCAATTGAACAGTATGCCAAGGAAGCGATACGAGGGGAATATACCGATATCTACGCCCTAGCGGCAACATTATATTATCTTCTTACGAAACAAGTTCCACCGCCTAGTCCTGCTAGAGCAGCAGGAGTTATGCTTAAACCTCCGCAACAATTTAATCCGGATATTAGCGATACTGTTAATCAAGCAATTCTTACAGGCATGGCATTTTCTTCAGACGATCGCCCGGAGTCAGTACCAGAGTGGTTAGCCATGTTGACTCCAGAGTATTATCGAAAACTGGAACACCTTTTAGCAAACAGAAAATGGCGAGAGGCGGATGAAACTACCTATGGAAAAATGTTAGAAATAACTGGAAGGCAGGCAGAAGGTTGGTTACGAATTCAAGATATTGAAGCGTTTCCGTGTGAAGACCTCCGGACAATTAATCAACTCTGGGTAAGATATAGTAACGGACGGTTTGGGTTTAGCGTACAAAAATCGATTTGGGAAAGTGTCGGTGGTAAAACGGGAATTGATGATTACGAAACAGAAAAGAACTATGCGGAGAAAGTTGGATGGCGAATCGATAATGAGTGGGTTTTTTATGACAATCTCACCTTTACTCTAAATGCGCCGCCGGGACATCTGCCGACTGGAGTATGGGGATTACTTCCTCCCATTTGGGTAGGTTCGATTGGATTTTTTTCTCGCGTTGAAAGTTGTAAAATCTAGTTGACCAAACTGCCTAAAAATGTTATATGTAACGTTTCTGCACTGTATTGGTATCCCTTTGGAATTTTGAAGTTTGAATTGCCATGGCTTGGTTAGCTGGACAGAAGTTACAGGGCAACAAATATACTCTCGAACGAGAATTAAAACGAGGGCATTTTGGCATTACCTATTTGGCAAGCGATCGCCAAAAAAAACGCCTGGTTATCAAAACCCTGAGTGATGAGTTGCTGAATCAGTTAAGTCCAACGGAAATTGACAAACTTCAGGAAAAGTTTCTGCAAGAAGCGGTTCAGCTTGCTAAATGCCGACACCCTCATATTGTGCAGATTAAGGAACCCTTTATGCAAGGGCAACAGGTTTGCATTGCGATGGACTATGTGGATGGGGTTGATTTAGCTAATCCTGCCCAAAAACCCTTGCCGGAGGCAGAAGCTCTGCGGTATATTCAACAAATTGGTGAAGCCTTAAAGGGGGTTCATGAGGCGGGTTTAGTACATCGGGATGTGAAGCCTGCTAATATTATTGTACGCTCAGGTAAGTCGGAAGCGGTATTAATTGATTTTGGTTTAGCGCGGGGATTAGATAATCCTTTAACGACGGTTAATTCTAATACGGCGGATGGGTTTGATGCACTGGAAGTTTATCATGTTGATGCTCAATTAGGAGCTTATACCGATGTTTATTCGTTAGCCGCAACCTTATACTTTTTAGTAACCGGACAAGAACCGCCAACGGCGATAGATCGCAGTCTTTCTAAGGTGCGATTAATTCCAGCCAAACAGATTAATTCCCAAATCAGCGATCGCACCAATGAAGTTATTCTCATCGGGATGGCGCTAGCGGTGGAAGATCGCCCGCAAACGATGCAAGAATGGTTGGATATATTGGGAGTAAAGCGTAAAACCTCACTCCCGTGGCGCAATTGGAATTTGATAAGGTCATTAGTTGTAATTGCTACTGTAGTAGGGATTTTAGGAATAATTGCAGCGTGGACTGTATTTAAACCGTCTTCACCACCTCCGGAACCAGCGAACACACCTACATCTCATAGGCAGTTGGGTTCAAACTGAGATCTTGCACCACTCGCAACAAGCCCTGGCGAATGGAATTCGCGGCTATAAAACCTTTCGTCCGCCTGCGCGGACTC
>DNGI01000006.1:6132-12238 GCA_003486645.1 Cyanobacteria bacterium UBA11370
AGAATGGTGCAAGATCTGAGTTCAAACTGAGTAGTTGAAACAGACATGGACGGGCTTATCGGCTCATCCCAGGCATAGTTTTAACACTATCACCAATACGGCAAACTAGATTTGAAACAGCTTATAACAATTTTTTACGCAGAAATGCAATTCTTTACATTTTTTTCTACAGTTCTGTAGAATTTCAGCCTAAAATCTTGGAAGGGAATACGGCGAGTTAAAAAGACTGAGTGAGCGATCGCGGTCAACTCAGTTCAATACCAAGCTTTTTCAGGGAAAAACTCTTCGGAATTATGAAAAAAGATATTCACCTTCCAATCAATAACCTTTTAATTCTATTTAAAAGGCTAAGTTTTTTATTAGTCTTGCTATTATGTATCTTAGGCTTGGATGTACAAGAGGCTTTTGCCCATAGACCTCATGATGTTATAGAACAAGTCCAGCTCTCACCCTCTTATGACCAAGATAAAACTCTATTCCTTATTGTAAGAGGAAACTTATTTAAATCAAGAGATGGAGGCTCTAGTTGGCAAAGATTAGTAACAGGGTTGGATAACACAGGAACTCTAGGGTCTGTATCCATTTCGCCTCAGACTAATAAAACTCTATTTTTGTCTACCCTGGGAGATGGGATTTATAAATCCCAAGATCAAGGAGTCTCTTGGAGTAACGTCAACAATGGTTTGGACACATTAAAAATTAATCTACTTTCAATTTCTCCTCATTCTAATGATGTCGTATTGGCTGCTGGAGAGGAAAAAAGCCTTTATAAGACAAAAGACGGAGGCAAAAATTGGTCTAAAGTTATAGATAGCCAAAACCCAATAACAGTGATTGCCTTCTCTCCAGATAATAAAGATCAGATAGTTGTTGGCGACGTTCAAGGAAATCTAATTATTTCTAACAATGAAGGGGAAAATTGGCAGCCAGCTTCTACTCTTAAAAACAATGGCGCTATTACGACTATAGCCCTATCTCCAAATTTCTCTTCAGATCAAACAGTTTTTGTAGGAACTGAAAATGGGGGTATATTTAAATCAGCGGATAAGGGCAGCTCTTTTCAAGAAATCAATAAGGATCTAGCTGATAAACGGATTAGCAATATTGTAATTGTTGAGAATTCAGATAATAATTTTACTCTTGTAGCTTCGACAGCAAATGAGGGTGTTTTTCAATCTACGGATGGTGGAAATACTTGGACTAAAACCAGTCAGGGTCTAACGAAAGACACTCAAGCTGATGAAGAGGGATTTAAGCAACCTCATTTCAGTAATTTAGCAATTTCCCCTAGTTTTGGCAACGATAAAACAATGTTTTTAGGAGGATTCAACGGGCTATTTAAATCGACAGATGGAGGTCAACTTTGGCAAGAAATTGAAACGTTGTCAAGCCGAACTATAATCAGTATGGCGGTCTCTCCCAATTACCAGAATGACTCTACACTTGCCTTTGCTACTTATGTGGGAGAAATGTACATCAGCAAGGACAAAGGAGTGACCTGGGAACTCATTATCAATGGTTTAGAAATAGCTCGTTTCACCAAAAAATTCGAGGAACCCCATCAAGACCCACGACGTTTCTTTGATATTGCTTTTTCTCCTAACTATCGTTCCGATAAAAAGATATTTGCAACGGTATTGTGGGATAATTTTTTGAAGTCTAACAATAGCGGTAATCGTTGGGATATTGTTCCACTTAAGACTATACGTGGTCGTGGTACTCGTGGCATAGCGATCGCCCCTTCCCCAACCTTTGCTTCAGATAAGACTGTTTATTTAGGAACACAATATGGGATTATCTATAAATCAACGGATGGTGGTGCTAGCTTCTCGAATATTGGAGATGTAGGCAACCGAGGTCTTAATGCCGGGATTTCTTTAGTGATATCGCCCGATTTTTCATCTGACCAAACCTTATATGCGTTAGGACCTAAAGGCGTACATAAAACAGTGGATGGAGGTAAAACCTGGCAACCTACAACGGAGGGAACAGCCTTAGCACAAACCAACCTGATCCAGTTAGCTATTTCTCCAAACTATAAAGCTGATCAAACAGTTTTTGCAACTACGGGTAGTGGTATTTTTCAAACCCAAGATGGCGGTAAAACCTGGTCAAAATTAGTAGGTGATGCTTATGGTCGTGATGCTTATATCGAAGGTATTGCCATATCACCCAATTACAAAAATGATCAAACGTTGATGATTAGCGTTAAAGGTCAAGGATTGTTTAAAACAGTTAATGGAGGTGAAACGTTTAGTCCAATTGGCGAGGATTTTACAAAGCAGAATAATGTATTAGCGAGAATGAATAGCGTCCCGTCTGCGGGTGTGCCAATCCACTTTTCCCCCTCATACGCGGTTGATAAAACGATTTATGGTTTTGGTTCATCAACAGCAGAAGTCTTTAAATCAACAGATGGGGGTAATAGCTGGGAAGTGCTTAAGATATCACGCCAAGAAAATAAAATCGGACTTCTCACCTCCATTAGTCTTATGTTTATCGTCTACCTCTACCCCCGACTAAAACTGGTAATTCCTGTGATCGCAGCTTTACTGAGTTATTGGGTTTTAGGGTATTTAAACTTAGAGAAAAAATTACCCTTGAGTAAATTACAGATCAAAGCCGGAGGTGCATTGGTAACATTTGTTTTAGTCGTGATTCTCTTGTATATCTAAATGTGAGGTGGAAAAGGCGGGTTATTATTGAACAGTGGTGCAATACTGAGTTAAGATGGCACAACACTGATTAAAACATTCCATCCCTTTTTCCACCCGATCTTGAGAAATTTTATTCTCTAATTTTCTCGCATTTTTGATAATCCGACCCGCTTTGATATTTTCTGATGAATCTCCGATCCCCTGCATCCCTGTAGTCCTCAAAATTTCATACTGTTCAGAAAACCCTTCCTCGGTTCCTAAAAAAATTTTCAAGGCATTAAAAACTGTCTCAGTATGATTCACAAGCTGGTCATAGGTTACAAATAAACTATGCTGTTTGCTATTTACCATTTCTGCATAGTTTGCCAGCATTGATAACCTTGTGCAGTAATAATCTAAGGTTTTTTCTTGAGTCCAATGGGGTTTTAGGGTAATAATGCTGTTTAGGCTTCTTTCTGGCTCTCTGACTAGAAAGATTATATAGATATTTTCAGAATTTAGAAAGCTTTTATCTAAAAATTTATGATCATGAAGAACTTTGTCTAATATATATTTATGATTCATCCTAAAGTTATTAAAATGCTCTAACTTGTTAAATTCTCGACCTTGCAAATAGACCTTGAACATTAACTTCTTAAAATCTAATTCTGATGAATATTGAATGTGAGTTTCACCATACCCTATAATTTCAGGATTAGAATTTAAGAGGTGAGTCAGTAATGAAGAACCAGAGCGCATATGACTTAGAATGAAAAGTATTCTATAGGGCTTAGTTCTCAACCTAACTTTATAAGGGCTTTTACTCGTGTTAATCCGGAATTGAAAATAGTGCTGGACTAGATTATTTTTAAAATTTCTAATCAATTCACGTAGGTTTGTCGCTTGATTATCCATATAGAATTCCCTACTAACGGAGATAAATAATATTATAAACTACTTAATCAGCTAAGAAAATAACCCGAAAACTACAAAGCAAAGTATAAGAGAAGGCTCTAGGGAATTGAACCCGAGTTAGTTTCTAAGTCAAAACCTACTATAGCGAGTCTATTTGATTCGTGAACAAGGATAGATAAGGGAGACTCTTGAGGACAAGGGGGACAAGGGAGAGGTATTTTACAAATCATTTAGACTGGCTATATAGTTCTGAGTTTTATTCTTTAACGTCCACCTTGCCTAAAAAAGTGAAATTGATTAACGTTTTACCATAACAACTACCAAAGAGTCTTTCTTTCTCGGCGATAAGTTGTACATTTCTAGAGATAAACTCCTCGCTCTTCTTGATAACGGCTTGACTTCGGGTTAATAGTTCTGACATCCGACATAAACTGCACATGAATTTGCTCCTAGAGGAAACTTAGCCGCCTATACTCTACTGCCAGGATCAATGACTATGGACTCGTCTCTCAAGTCTAAAAATGGGTTAAGGAAAAGCACATCAGCCAAATATCGTAGACCATCCGTAACGTGCAACCGGATCATGTAGTTTTGGAATGTAATACCAAGTTGCGGTCAAAGATAGTAGATAGGAAAGACTTGGAGGACAAGGGGGACAAGGGGGACAAGGGGAAAGAAAGTACTACGTATGAATACAACTTGGTATAAGGCGATCGCCTGGAATAGCTGGATCGGAAATAAGAGGATTTAACCGTTTGTTAACTCAAGACTATGCAACGCCAGATGTACAACGGTTTACCCTTCAACCTTAATAATTTAATAATTTCTCCGGCTTTAGAGTAGCTCCATTTGAACAAAGTTGATCTATTGTCAGGAGGGATGTTCTTTCCTATAGCCTTAATCCGTACATTTTTCTAGGCTTATCTTACCCAGAAAAATCATCCGGTTAGGTGGGCGTTGGATTCGTAGGTTGTCTAGACCCTGAAAATTGAACGCTAACCAAAGAACATCAGTTCTCATGCAACTATGTCAAACTACCCTATGCGTCGCACCAAAATTATTTGTACCATTGGGCCAGCTACAGCAGCACCGGAACGCCTGGATGCCTTGGTAGAAGCGGGGATGGATGTTGCTCGTTTGAACTTTTCCCACGGTTCCCATGACTTCCACGGTCAAACTATTCAACACCTGCGGGAAATTAGCGCCCGACAAAATAAGCCCCTAGCACTCCTTCAAGACCTTTGTGGCCCTAAAATCCGTTTGGGGACGCTACCCCCTGAAGGGATCGAGGTGAAAGCGGGAGACGAAGTTACCTTTGTTTTACGGGAGGAAGGCAATACCATTGATGAAATTCCCTTGCCAATTCCCACATTATTTGCTATGGTTCGTGTCGATGAAGCCATTTCCATCAATGATGGTCGGGTGAAGTTGATTGTTACCGGACGTGATGCGGATACGATTCGAGCCTTTGTTAAAATTGGCGGTTTATTATCGTCTCACAAAGGCGTAAACTTACCACAGACCTATCTGCCTGTTACGTCAGTAACGGAAAAAGACTTGTTGGATTTGCGCTTTGGACTCCATTCTGGTGTGGATTGGGTGGCGGTGTCCTTTGTGCGATCGCCTCAAGATTTAGAACCTGTGAAGCGGATGATTGAAGCGGCGGGAACCAAGACTCGCGTGATTGCCAAGATTGAAAAGCGAGAAGCGGTTGAGAGTTTTGATGGTATCCTCCAGGTGGCAGATGCGATTATGATTGCGCGAGGTGATTTGGGAGTCGAGATGCCCTTGGATCAAGTTCCCCTAATCCAAAAAGATATCATTAAGCGCACGAACCAAGCGGGGAAACCTGTGATTACGGCTACGCAAATGCTAGAGTCAATGATTAGCGCCCCCGATCCCACCCGCGCGGAAGCAACGGATGTGGCGAACTCGATTTTAGATGGGACAGATGCCGTAATGCTTTCTGGCGAGACGGCGGTTGGACAATATCCGATCGCCGCAGTGGAAATGATGCACAATATTGCGTTGCACACAGAAAAAGCCTTGAGTGAACGGTTCGAGCAATCCGCTGCTGAGTTATCCTGTAGTGTAAGTATCACCGAATCCGTAGCCGAGTCAGCCTGTCGAATTGCGAGTAAGTTATCGGCACGGGGGATTATGTGTAATACTTCATCGGGAGGCGCAGCACGACTGGTATCGAAGTATCGCCCCAAAACACCCATTATTGCCTTTACACCCGAAAAAACAACCTATCATCAGTTGGCGCTATCCTGGGGAGTACAACCTTATCTCATTCCCCTTGTCCGCAGTGCGGAAGAGATGTTAACGAATGTGGTGAATGCGGCAGTAGAAATGGAGTTAGCCGAGTTTGGTGATAAGGTGGTGATTACATCTGGGGTTCCCATCGGTCGATCCGGAACGACGAGTTTAATTAAAGTGCATACGATTGGACAAGCGATCGCTCCCTAGTGCAGGACGGCAGAAGTTTGTGACCACCTGTCAGTGACAAGGGGGACAAAGGGGACTCTTGGAGACAAGGGGGACAAGGGGGA
>DNGI01000298.1 GCA_003486645.1 Cyanobacteria bacterium UBA11370
ATCCTATTTGAAACAACCAACATCCTTAGTAACGAACTTCAAACCGCCGCTGATGGACCCAAAAGTGCCGCCCGACCTAATGAGGATATTCTCAGTTTTGCTAATACTATCCTCAACTGCCGAGAAGTCACGTGGATTTCCGATAAGAAACAGGAAGAAGTCTACAACAACCGCATCATGAAAACAGAGAATCACTCTCCTATCGATAGAATGATTCAAGTTGCAAATAGGATGTGGCAAAACCACCATTTAGAATCCCTCCCTACTAATCAATTTAAAGACTTCTTCCCGAAAAATTATTCCCCAGAACAAGAAGAAATTGCTCTCAAAATTATCAAAAACTACAATAGCCTGTATAGCGAAGCCCACTCATTCAAAAGACAGGCTGCCCAGGAACCGGGAACACAATTAATTATTACATCCGCTAATTCCGGCAAGCAAATTACCATCACTAACCTGGCTAAATACAACCATCCGGATGCTTGGAATAGTGAAACTCTTAATATCAAACTCCAAGATAGTTCAGGCGGAAAAATGATAGCCCTTGCCCGAAGAGGCAGGGGGGAAGGGGGCAGGGTGCAGGGGGAATATGAGGATGATCCAACTCAATGGAAACCCCTAGGAACGGTTAGCGAACAATCGGTAAAAGAGCATAATCTCAAGGATGGAGTTAAACTCAGCAACGCCCAAGTTAAACTTATTTCAGGCATTACACCTCAAGAGATTGAAGCTAAATTTAAGGCTGCCCAGGACTTCGCTGAATCGATAAGAACTCAATATTCTTCCCAGAATTATCAACTTCAATCAGCCATCTGGCACGCGGCTCATGCTAGCAATCAAAAAGGGTATGAGAATTATAGTAAAGCTAGCGCCGCTTTTAATATTTTTCCTGAATTAGTGGCTGCACAAGCTAAAGAATTTCAATTTACTAACATTACCCTAGCTGGAGTCCATCATCCAACCAATGAATGGGGACAACAACTTAATGGTAAAACTATTGATTTTCAAGTCGCCTTAGAAACGAGAGAAAATCATCCCAATTTTAACAAACGAGTGGTGATAGTTGAAGGAAAACAAATTGCTCCCATATCAGAGCAAGACTATCAGCTACCTATTGGTACTCAAGGCAAAGCGACGCTGACATCACCACCAGGCGCAACCTTGACGGCTACAACTGCTAAAGGAAATACAATCAAGATTACTCAACTTTCAAAGTATGACTTTGTGGGAGAGAACTTTTCACAGAAACCAGCGACTCTCACCATCGGGTTTGTCACCCCACCTGGTAAAAATAACTCAGTTCCTGTTGTCAAAATAGATGATAAAATTCTAGGAGTTATTGACCGAAATGACCAAAACAAACTTAAAGCGGTTAACCTACTCCGACCAGGGACAAAACTCAACACCACACTCCAAAGTAACCCCGCTACTATAGCAACTCTAAGTATTGAGAAAGACACTCTCAAATATCCAGATAATTGGATTAAAAAGTCTGACGCTTCAAAACAAGCTTGGATTCAGGAAAACATAGAAACTTCTTCTATTCCCCAAAGCAACACCAACCAACCCTATGAACGTCCTGAATGGGAGAAAAACTTAGTTAAAGCAGCACTCAAAACTCTCAATACTATTCAACCCGATGCACTAGGTCGTAGAATAAGCGGCATGGGACCTTATATCGCTCTCTATACAGAGAATAACCTTGAACGTTCCCTGAGAGTTATTGACGGAGTTAGTGATAGAGGAGTTCTCTATAAAGCTTAACAAGGAGAACGTCCCTCAATCGATAATTTTACTCAGATAGAAAAACAAGGATTCGCTTCATTAATTCCTCAAAATAAGTCAGGTGAATTATCTAGATGAAAGCTTGATTTTGATACTTATCCAGTCTGCGAAAGTAGGCTTTTTGTCACCCCTTCAGGCTAACGCCTTGTGGTTTTGAAGTGTAAAAGGCTTGCACCAATGTCAGAAATTATACCCGAAAAGTCGCAATTTCAAATAATTGTCAATTCCCACACAGGTCGTACAATCGGACGGATCTACTTTTCTAAAGTGTACATTTGTCAGCACAGAGAAGTTCTAAAAACCTGGCTAAAAAAGAAAACGATTTACTTTACGCAAAAAGACGTAAAACTCTACACAGATGGCAGCTTTAGGCTCTATTTTGAGGCTCCTCAAAGCGAGTACGAAATACTTAACAGGGCAATTTCCCCCTACCCACTCCTCCAAGGCAGCGCTAACGCGTTGGATAAGTGAAGATTTAGGCCTAGTCCATCATGGAAGCTTTAATTGAACTTATCGACAGTTACGAAGGTCTTTCTGACGAGCGTATTACTGAATTAGTGTCACAGCTTGACTGGAATTTCATCAGCACAGTTCTAGGTTTCGACCCTCGTGAAGAAGACCCGGATTCCGGAGAAATTGAACTCGCCGAATTTCTCGTTTGTGACGTAGGGGACGAACTCTTGGAAGCCGCAGTTTTAATTGTTGACGATCCGAGAATCAATTATTTAGTTGAACCCGAAATTCCGTCTTGCCCACGGCCTTAAATAGAGCCAGTCTATTGGATTTGTGAATAAGAGAAGTCAGAAGTTACAATTCATTTAGACTTGCTCTATCTGATTCCGGTAAATTTCGGCGCTGAAAAGACCGGAATCAGTCGTTAATAAATAGCAAATAAAGCGCTATCGCGGACGTTTTTGAATGAGCTGACAACCCCTTCACCGTCAGCTATAATTACAAAGGAGAAACCCATGTTATTCGCTTCATTAAACAACCAAACCACTCAATCTATTGAAGCTTGCGAAAGATTGATTGAACAACTCAAACAGCAGTTAGCAGCAGCGCAAGAACAGCTTAACCACTTACATCAACAACAGCAAGGGGAATTAACAGCACAAGCTACGGCTCAAACGGCATTAGAAATGGTAGCTAAAGCTCGTCGGATGATTCAAGTTGCTTATCCTAATTCTCCAGAAGCTATGGCAGAATTCAACCGTGCCTTAATGCAAGATGAAACCGAATCCAACGAGGTAGAAACCCAACAACAACGCCTTGCTGGAACGGATGAAGTCATTGCTGTTGATGTAATCGTTGAACCCTTACCTCCAACCGAACCAACTAACACTATCACCTCTCAACATAATGGTAATGGACATAACGGAAACGGACACAACCAACAGCTAATTCAAGGCTTAAACCCCAGTAAGGAAACCACTGCCAACAACAAATATTTGACCATTGACGAGCTTAAGATTCTTCCTCGTGAACAACTTCAAGCTCTAGCTGCGATCAAGAAAGTCGGCACAAATGGCAACCGCTGGCACATCGCTACCCGCTTGAATAATCGAGTTACGGCAGAAGATTTAGCCGCTATAACCACGGAACCAACCCCATCGATACACGACCAAAACACTCATGACCATCTCGCCATAGATTATGAGTTTTGAATTGAGAGGCGTTAATCCAAATAACAGTTCATACCTCGCAGTTATCTAACAAGGGAAAGCGGTTATGAACAATTACTGGCTTGCAGTTATCTAACAAGGGAAAGCGGTTATGAACAATTACTGGCTTGCAGTTATCTAATATAGAAAGCAGCCAGTAATTACATAGAAAAAAGGCAAGCTAATCTTAAGAATTGACTTATCTTTTTTTATTTTTCTATCTTTGCTAAACCGCAAGGTAGGAATAAAAAGTACTATGTTACCTTCCGTAAATAAATCTCAAATCCTCTTTGTGATGACTAATGACTAATGGCCTGCAATCAGTGTTAAAGTACAAATTGTGCTGGAACCAGGAGAAAAATTGAACGTTGAGTTACGATAATGTCTGCAAATACTTAGCCGAACAATACCCCGCCGAATTTGTCCATTGGTTGCTAGCAATTGAATCAACAGATATAGAAGTCCTCAAAACCGAATTGACAAACGAACCAATTCGTGCAGATGCTATTACGTTTCTACGAACAGCTAACCAAATTCTACACGTAGAATTCCAAACCCTACCCTACTCTGACCCACCCATTTCTTTCCGAATGCTCGACTACTCGGTAAGATTGAAGCGACAATACCGCTGTGACGTGGAGCAAGTAGTCATCTTTTTGCAACAGACAACCTCAGAGATAGCGTTTACCCAAGAGTACCGAGACAGAACCACATCCCACTTCTATCGGGTTATCCGTTTGTGGGAACAAGATCCTACCCCCTTTCTGACCCTACCTGGACTGTTACCTCTAGCCACGTTAACTCAAACCGAATCTCCTGAAGCCTTACTCACACAAGTAGCCGAGCAAATCGCTACAATTTCTGATAGGGAGCAGCGACAAAATATTGCTAGTTGCGCTCAAATTTTTGCGGGATTGAGATTGGAAAAAGATGTTATTCGTCAGCTATTTCGGGAGGAAATTATGCGGGGATCTGTAATTTATCAAGATATTTTAGAGCAGGGATTACAGCAGGGATTACAGCAGGGATTACAGCAGGGAAGACGAGAAGGACAGCGGGAAGGAGAGGTAACTTTAATTGTCCGCCAACTAACCCGACGTTTAGGTGAAATTAATCCAGCGCTGCAACAACAAATTCGAGGGTTATCTACTCTTGCACTAGAGGAATTAGGGGAAGTTTTGCTAGATTTTTCCGCTGTGACCGATTTAGTGGCTTGGTTAGCACAACAGCAGAGACGGGAGGGAGAGGTCGCTTTAATTGTCCGCCAGCTAACACGGCGGTTTAATGAAGTTGAGCCATCACTCATTGAGCGAGTTCGAGAGTTATCGATTGAGCAGTTAGAGACATTAGCCGAAGCGCTGTTAGACTTTTCTCAAATTTCCGATTTTGTTACTTGGTTGGAGCAGTGGGAATAGGCTATTGTTATTTTTTTGTTCTTGGTTATACCCATTCTCATTTCACAGAGACAGTCAATTTTATTCCCTGTATCTTGGCTATTATCCTCTCAATTGATACAGACCAAAAAGATTCATAAAATCGAAAATCTGTTCTTTTATAACCCTCAGTTAAACTAGGAATAGGACAAGGAATTTGTGGTAAGAGTGTGAGGAAGTGATACCAGAATTTGATGAAAACGGAAATCTACCGCCAGGAGTTTATTTTTGTGATTGGGAGGAGTTTAAGGAGAGATTTGGGACGAATTATAAAAGAGAGCGGATGCTCGAAGGTTTAGAATTGGCAATGACCCAATTAAAAACAGCAGGCTGTAGGACTATTTATATTAATGGTAGTTTTGTTACCAGCTACCCTAACCCTAATGATTTTGATGCTTGTTACGATATAGAAACCGTAGACGTTGAGTATCTGAGAGTTAACTGTCCTCGATTGCTGAATCATTATGACCGAAATGCCCAGAAAGCTAAATATAAAGGCGAGATTTTTCCATCTAACCAACCTGTAGGTAATTATGGAGAAAACTCCCTAAGTTTTTTTCAAATGGATCGCCGAAAAAACAAGAAAGGAATTATTGCGATAGATTTAATGACATGGGAACCATGATTAAAGACAAATTAGAGTATCAAGTTACTCAAGAATGGATAGAGAAATTTAAAAAAACTCTAGCCATGATGGAGCAGGATGAAGAAAGGAAAAGAAAGGATTTTCCTAAATGGGAATTAAGTCGAAATGCTTTAGAATCTCATGTGGCTAAATTAAAAGCAGAAATAGCTGAATATGAAAGATTGATGAGTTGTGACTCAAGCCAGCCAATAGAAATTATAGTTGATAATTTAACGGATTTACCCTTGGCTTTAATTAAAGCTCGCCTAGCCGCAAAAATCAGCCCAAAAGAACTAGCTGAAATCATTGGAATTGACGAAGAGCGGATTAAGCAGTGTGAGGATAATAATTATCAATGTGCTAGTTTTCTAGAACTCCTTGAAGTTAGCGCGGCTTTGGGCGTAGAATTTAAAACGGCTGTGATGCAGGTGGATTTCGCCGAGATAGAGATGGGTAAGGGACTAGCAAAAAAACGACAACAAAGAATCAGTAAGAAAGCCATTAAAATATCCTAAAGTTTGATCAAGGTAGAGAGGCTTTTCCAAATTTTTTTCTTCTTTCTGCCCTCTACCCTACTCCCTAATCTCTACTCCAATTGAGAACTAATATCATTGATGCTTCTTCCCCCAAAAAGTAGTAAGAGGAGGTGCATAAATTGAAGAATCAGGAGAAGAACAAGGACTCGCCACTCCTTTAGCAATATTCTCAATCCGGAGAATCCGATCCGTATCTCTCATAAACAAAGGAGTAATTTCCTTACGAGTTTCTAATAACTCTTCGAGATTAATTTCAAACTTCCCACCCTGATGAAATAACTTTCTCGCCGCCTTTTCAACCAGAATCGAAAGTTCTGCCCCCGTAAAATTAACCGTTTGATTAATAATCACCCGCCAGTCCTGCTCCGACAGGGGACTCTTGCCATTTTTATAGCGTTGATCAAACCGAGCTAAATGTAAAT